>JAISUF010000232.1 GCA_031272195.1 Propionibacteriaceae bacterium | reverse complement strand
ACGGGCGGCGCGCGCGACTTCACAGGCTCGGCGTCGTCGCGGCCGTCGGCCAGCGAGCCGGCCGTCATCCCAAGCCGTTACCGGCCCAGCCGCCCGCCGACCGGATCGGCCGCCGCCGCGCCAGCGGGTGATTTCGGCTCCTTCGGCACCTCGGGCCTGACGACGCCCTCGACCGCTGCCGCGTCGCCGCCGGGCGCGGCCGATCTCGGGGGAGCGTCCCGCCAGCGCGGCTCGTCGGCCCTCTCCGGCAACGCCCAATACGGCGGCTCCGCGTACGGCTCGTCCACACCTCTCACCGGGCGCTCGTCGTCCGTCGGCGCGCCCGCGACCAGCCTGCCCGACACGCGCGTCGGACCCCGGCCGGCGCCGCAGATCGACTGGCAGGCGCTGACCGGCAGCCCCGACCCGCCCGCGCCGCGCGGGGCCACGCCGCCCGCGACGGGCCTGGGCCAAACAGGCGCCGTGCCCTCCTACCGAGCCCCGGCATCGACGACGACCTCCGCGATCCGCCCGCCGCTGGTCCGCCCCCGGCCCCCCAGCCCGACGGCGCGCCAAACCTCCACCCGCCAAGACGCCTCGGCGGGAGATTTCGGCGCGTTGGGCGGCTCCAGCGGGCGGACGGCTTCAGGGGACGCGACCGGCCGCGCCCAAACCCCGGCGACCAGGCCGGGGGCGCTTTCGGCCTGGGCTTCGCCACAGCCGCCGCCATCGTCCCAGACGCCCCTCGGGCGCGGCGGCCAGCCGACCGGGCGAGTCGGCCAGCCCACCGCCAACAGGCCTGGGCAAAGCTCTGGCGCGGGCCTCGGCCAAGCCTTCGGCGCGGGCTCGGCCCAGTCGGGCTTCGGCCAAGCGGGGGCGGGCCCGAACACGGGATCGGGCAGCGGCCTGCTCGGCTGGGCTGCCTCCGGCGCGGGGGCGGCGACGCCCAACGCGGGACCGGGACGCCAGGCGCGCGGCGTCCAGACCAACGACTTCGGCGCCGGCCCGCTGGCCACCAGCGGGCGGATCCGCGGCCAATCCGCCCCCGCCAAACCGACCGCGCGCACCAGTCGGCGCAACGAGCGCCGCACCTCGGAGCGGGCGCCGGAGCGGACCGGCGGCGGCCACCGGGGAGACGACACCGTACTGCTGCGACGTCTGGCCATCCCCGAAGAGCCGCGCCACGGACCGCCCGAGGACACCTCCGATTTCTTCCGCCCGACCACGTCGGCCCAGCTGGGCCAAATCCCCGCCTCCAACCAGCTCGGCGTCCCCAGCGACGAGCCGCGGCCGAAGAAGCGCCGCTCGTTCGCCCGGATCTTCCTGACCAGCCTGGCCATCCTCATCATCTTGGCGGTGGTGGCCGGCGTGGGCGTCATGGTGTGGTCGAACGTCACCGGGCGGCCGATCATCCCGCAGGTGTCCGCCTCCGACCCGCTGGCCACAGTCGAGGACGTCTCCGGCCTGGCCGGCACCACCTGGACGATCAAGACCGGCGGCACCGCCCGCGACCCGCTGTGCCTGACGGTTCCTGGGAGCGACCCCGCCCCCGCCCGCACCGACAAACGCGAGTTCGCCTCCGACAAGGACGCCGCCGACACGCTGGCCAACTGGGTGCTGACGTACGCCACCGCCGAGGAGGCGACGCAGGCCTACGGGACCTTCGCCGACCAGGCCGGCACCTGCCCGGACAACCCCGTCAACGTCACCAGCGGCTACGCCGTGACCGGCATGGCCGACCAGTCCAGCGCCGTCACCGCGCTCATCCAGGGCACGACGAACGAGTACCACACGATGCTGATCACGCGGACCGGCAAAGCCGTCGCCGTCTTCGACTTGGCCGTCCCCCAGAGCCGCGCCTTCATGCAGAAGCTGGCGGCCGCCGCCGTGGCGTCGCTCACCCGGCTGTGCGCCAACGGCGAACAGGGCACCTGCCCCAACTCCAAAGACCAGCCGCAGGTCGTCAAGCAGGTGCCGACCGACTCCAGCCACTACGGCTGGCTCTACCCCGCCGACCTGCCCAGGGTGCGGGCCGGGGAGGGCACCTGGGCAGCGGTGGCGCCCCGTCAAGTCACCACCTCCGGCAGCCTGTGCGAGGCGATGGACTTGAAGTCCGTGTCGGGCGCGGAGAGCGCCCAGCAGACCACGCTGCTGCTCGGCGGCGACTCCGAGGCCCCGTCGGCCTTCGGCCTGGACGAAGTCGTCTACACCTTCGCCGACGCCGACGCCGCCAAGAGCCTGGCCTCGCTGCTGACCAAGAACATCTCCGACTGCCCCACCACGACCAGTCTGGCCGAGGTGGCCGAGGGCGACACGATCACCGGCACCGGCGAATCCGACATCGCCATCTCGGGCAACACCTACACCGTCACCCAGAAGGCCGGGGCGGACGGCGACAAGATCTTCCGGGTGGCCGTCGTCACCGTCGACACGCGCGTGGCCTACCTGTTGCTGCCGGTCACCGCCGACTACAACTTCACCGACGCGCAGTGGAAGGCCGTCGCCCTGCGGGCCGGGGAGCGCATAACACAGATGGCTTGAGCGCGCGGCGATTTTGAGACTTTCCTGAGAGCCTTCGCCCGGCCAACGGTCGTTGCTGCGACCACGATCCGACCAGCGGCGGCCCCGATTCTGAGAAATGCTCTCAGGAATGCTATGCTGATGGACGTCAATCCACCAAGGAGGCCCCAGCCCCTATGAAGCTGCTCGCATCGAAGGCTCCCCGCCATGCCCTGCCTTCGCATCCGCGGCGCGCCGTGTGGACTTTCCCGTCGCTGTTGCGCACCACCCTCGGCAAAGTGGTCGCATCGGGTGTCGCAACAGTAGTCGGGATCACGGGCGTCGCCGTCTTCTCCGCCGCCGCCGTCAACGCCGCCAACGCCAATGCCGTCGCCCAGGCGCCCTCAGGCCCCAACCTCAACGAGCTGGCCGCCCAGCGCAACGCCGCCATCGCCGCCCAGAGCGACTCGATCGGCCAGGTCAAAGCCGAGGCCGCCTGGGAGGCCCGCCAAGAGCAAATCACCTCCGACGCCGACGCCGTGCTGGCCGAGGCCGAGCGCCAAGAGAAGCTGTCCGAGTTCCTGTGGCCGACCGAAGGCGTCGTCGGCAAAGGCAACGGCTTCGGCATGCGCTACCACCCGATCCTGCACCGCATGCGCCTCCACGACGGCGTGGACATCGGCGCCCCGTGCAACCAGCCGATCTACGCCGCCCAATCCGGCACCGTCGTCCGCACGACGACGGGCTATTCCGGCGGCTCGGGCAATTCGGTCAAGATCGACCATGGCGACTACGACGGCCACGACATCCAGACCGCCTATCTGCACATGAGCAAGTACGTGCTCGCCAAGGGCGACACGGTCGAGAAGGGCCAGTTGGTCGGCTACGTCGGCTCGACGGGCCTGTCGACCGGCTGCCACCTGCACCTGGCGCTTTACGTCGACGGCGTCGGCACCGACCCGATGAAGTACTTCATCCAACCGGACTACTCGACCGAGAAGTAGGACGCGCGCCTGTCGCCGCCCTGGTTCCCACGCCTTCCCGCCTGCTGTCCGCCCGCCCGAAATCACGGTATTTGGCTGTGGCGCGCCGCCGCGCTCTCCCGCGAACGCCCGGCCACAGCGTGTCGCGGCAGCGTGTTGCGGCCCGCGCTACAGCTTCTCCATCGGGGCGTGCCTCAGCGACAGGCGTTTGAGGCCCGCCGAGCCGAAATCGACGTCCGCCATGGCGTTCTCGCCCGCGCCGTGCGTGGCCAGGACCGTCCCCAGGCCGAACTTGGTGTGCAAGACCCGCTCCCCCACCTCGACCGACGACACCGTCTTGATGGCTGGACGGCTGCCGAACGACGGCTCGATCGTCGCCTTGGCGGCGGTGTGGCGCTGCGAGGCGGACGCCGACCAGCCCAGCCGGGCCGTCTCCAGGCGCCGCCAATCCAGCAGCTCGGCGGGAATCTCGTCAATGAAACGCGAAGCCGGGTTGTAGTTGGGCGCGCCCCACAGCGTCCGGACGGTGGCCCGCGTCAAGTAGAGGCGCTGGCGGGCCCGCGTGATGCCGACGTAGGCCAGGCGGCGCTCCTCCTGCAACTCCTGGCGGTTCGACATCGCCCGCATGTGCGGGAAGATGCCCTCCTCGAAACCGGTCAGGAAGACGGTGTCGAACTCCAAGCCCTTGGCGGTGTGGAGCGTCATCAGCGTCACCTGGCCGGCGTCCTCGTCGGGGATGGCGTCGGAGTCGGCCACCAGCGCGATCCGCTCCAGGAAGGCCGCCAGCGAGTCGTCCGGCTCCGGGGCCGCCGCCACCAGCGCCGCCGCCTCGGCGAGCGACTCCCGGTCGCCATCGCCCCGCGCCTGGGAATCGCCGTCCAAGTCGACCACGTGCGCGCCGGCGACGAACTCTTGGGCGACCGAGACCAGCTCGGTCAGATTCTCCAGACGGGTCAAGTCCTGCGGGTCTTTCGAAGCCCGCAACTCGTCGATGTAGCCCGAGGCGGCCAGGATGCTGGAGAGGATCTCGTCGGCGGGACGGCCGTCGGCGGCCATCGCCTGGTGGCCTTCGAGCAAATCCACGAAGGCGGCGATCTGGTTGGCCGAGCGCGCCGCCAACAGGGGAATCTCCCCAGCCCGCCGCAGCGCCTCGAAGAAGCCGAGCTGGTTGTTGCGGGCGTAGACGTCGACCACCGCCTCGGCCCGGTCGCCGATGCCGCGTTTGGGGACGTTCAGGATGCGGCGCACCGACACGTCGTCGGCCGGGTTGGCGATGGCCCGCAGATAGGCGATGGCGTCGCGCACCTCTTTGCGCTCGTAGAAGCGCACCCCGCCGACCACCCGATATGGCAGGCCGACGCGGATGAACACCTCCTCGAAAGCCCGCGACTGGGCGTTGGTGCGGTAGAAGACGGCCGTCTGACCGGGCGTCGAGAGGCCCTCGTCGGCCAGTCGGCGGATCTCGTCGGCGACGAACTGGGCCTCGTCGTGCTCGGTGTCGGCAACGTAGCCGACGATCAGCTCGCCGTCGCCGGCCTGCGACCACAGCCGCTTCTCGGGCCGTCCCGAATTGCGCTTGATCACCTGGTTGGCGGCCGTCAAGATGTTCTGCGTCGAGCGGTAGTTTTGCTCCAGGACGATGGTGCGGGCGCCTGGGAAGTCCTGCTCGAAGTCGAGGATGTTGCGGATGGTCGCGCCGCGGAAAGCGTAGATCGACTGGTCGGAGTCGCCGACCACCATCAACTCCGGCGGCTCGACGGCGCTGAAGCCGTCCGGGTCGTCGTCTTGGCGGACGCCGCACAGCTCGCGGATGAGGGCGTACTGGGCGTGGTTGGTGTCCTGGTACTCGTCGACGAGGACGTGGCGGAAGCGGCGACGGTAGAGCTGGTTCAACTCGGGGAACGACCTGAACAGGTGAACGGTCGTCATGATCAAGTCGTCGAAGTCCAAGGCGTTGGCCGCCCCCAGCCGACGCTGGTATTCGCGGTAGACCTCGGCGTAGACCTGCTCGTCGGGGCCGTGGGCGCGGCTGTCGGCCTCCTCGGGGTCGATCAGCTCGTTCTTGCAGTTCGAGATCCAGTTCATCGCCGCCTTGGGCTGGAAGCGCTTCGGATTGTGCCCCTGGTCGCGCAGCACCAGGCCGATCAGGCGCTTGGCGTCGGTGTCGTCATAGATCGAGAACGACGACGGCATCCCGAGGCGCTTGATCTCGGAGCGCAATATCCGCACGCAAGCCGAGTGGAACGTCGACACCCACATGGCCCGCGCCCGCGGCCCGACCAGCTCGACGACGCGCGAGCGCATCTCGGCGGCCGCCTTGTTGGTGAACGTGATGGCCAAGATGGCCGACGGGGCCACCTGCCGCCGCGACACCAAATAGGCGATACGGCGCGTCAAGACGCGCGTCTTGCCGGAGCCCGCGCCAGCCACCACCAGCACCGGCGACCCGGCGTGGACCACCGCCTCGCGCTGCGGCGGATTGAGCCCGGCCAGCAGGTCGGAGCCGTCGAATAGAGTCTCGCCCATAGGAGCATCATCCTATTGCGCCGCGCCGCCAATGGCCCGCCGACATGGCCGGGGAAGAGTCTCGCGGTGCCCCGCTCCCCTCGTCGTCTCGTCAGGGGGGCGTCAGGGTGCGGGGCGGGTTGGCCGGGGTTGGAAACCGCGGGCGGGCGAATAGGTTGGAGGCATGGGTTTCATCTCTTGGATCATCATGGGTTTGGTGGCCGGCCTGATCGCCCGGGCCATCTTGAAAGAGCAAGGCGGCTGGCTGTCGTCGCTGGTTGTCGGATGCCTGGGCGCAGTCGTCGGCGGCTGGATCGGCGACGTGGCGTTCAACCGGGGCAGTTTGAGTTTCTGGTCGCTCGGCTCGTGGCTGCTGGCCATCGGCGGGTCGGTGCTGGTGCTGTGGGGCTGGAGCAAGCTCAGCCGACGCTGAGGCCGCGCGCCGACGCACGACGCGGGCGAGCGTCACTCACACCAGCTTGCGGTCGGTCGCCCAGCGGGTCAACTGGTGGCGGTTCGACAATTGCAGTTTGCGCAGCACCGACGAGACGTGCGTCTCGACGGTCTTGATCGAGATGAACAGCTCGCGGGCGATCTCCTTGTACTGGTAGCCGCGGGCGATCAGGCGCAGCACCTCCTGCTCCCGCGTCGACAGGCGGTCCAACTCCTCGTCGACCGACGCCACGTCGATCGACCCCGAGAAGGCGTCCAGCACGAAGCCGGCCAGCCGGGGCGAGAAGACGGCGTCGCCCTCGGCCACCCGCCCGATGGCGTCGACCAACTCGGCCGACGAGATCGACTTGGTGACGTAGCCGCGCGCCCCGGCCCGGATGACGCCGATGACGTCTTCGGCGGCGTCCGAGACGCTCAACGCCAGGAAGCGCACCCCCGGCTGGCGCTCCAAGACCTGCTTCAGCACCGCCACGCCGCCGCCGCCCGGCAGGTGGACGTCCAGCAGCACGACGTCCGGCGTCTTGGCCAAGATCTCGGCCACGGCGGTGGCCACGTCATCGGCCTCGCCGACCACCTGCACCCGCTGGCCGATGTCGTGTTTGACGCCGCTGCGGAACAGGGCGTGGTCGTCGACCACCACCACCCGCCAGGCCGCGCCGACCGTCTCATCCATTGCCGAAATCCCCTTCCCGCTGGGCCGCGTCAAACTCCCGCGCCGGGCCACAAGCCGCGGCCGGGCCGCTCACAGCGGCAACTCCAAGCGTACTTCCGTGCCCTCGCCCGGCGCGGTCCGAATGACCGCCCGGCCGCCGGCCCGCTCCATGCGCCCCCGGATCGAATGCTCCACGCCGGCCCGGTCGGCGGCGATGGCGGCCAGGTCGAAACCCGACCCCCGGTCGCGCACATAGACGCTGGCCAGCGTCTGGCCGGCCTCCGCGTAGACGTCGACGCGGTCGGCCCCGGAGTGCTTGGCGGCGTTGGCCATGGCCTCGCGGGCGGCCGCCACCAACGGTTCGAGGCCCGCCTCGAACGGCGCCTCGCCGACGCCGACCACCTCGACCGGCACCCCCAGGTCTGCCTCGACCTCGGCCGCCGCCTGGGCAACGGCCTCCAGCAGCGTTTCGGCCCCCACCGGCTCGCCGTACAGCCAAGAGCGCAGCTCGCGCTCCTGGCGGCGGGCCAGCGCGGCGACGGCCTTCGGATCGTCGGCCCGGCGCTGGATCAGGGCCAGCGTCTGGAGCACCGAGTCGTGCAGATGGGCGGCCATGTCGGCGCGGGCGTCGCTGACCAACTTGGCCTCCTTGGCCCAGGCCAGCTCTCGCCGGACGCGGACGAACCACGGCAGCACCGCCAGGCTGATCGCCGCCGCCGACAGGCCGATGATGGCCAGCAGGCGCGACAAATCGTCGGGATAGGCCCACGTCACGCCGACCAGCCAGACGGCACCAACCAGCGCCAACAGGCCGACCAGGATCGTCGCGAAGGTGCTCCAGTCGACGCTGCGCAGCAGGCCCTTGACGCCCTCGCCGCCGTTGCGGGGACGCCGCACCCGGTCGGCCTCGCGCCAGAAACAGGCCAGCCCGAGGGCGGCCAGCAGGGCCGGCGCCAGCGCCGCCGGGCCGAGGCCCCAGCCGTTGCCCTCCACCAGCCACAACAGCCCGCCGCCCAAAGCGGCGAAAGCCGAGGCCAGGCCGGCGTCCACCAGGCGGCTTTGGGCCGTCGCTGAGCGCAGTCCCGCCCGTGTCGCGGCGTCCCCGCCCGGTGTCTCGACCAGTTCGTCGTCACGCCTGGGCAGGCCGAGCCACAACGTCAAGTAGAGCGCCACGCCGAGAAGCTTGTAGGACGCCGCCAGCACGAACAGCAGCCGCACCACCAGCGGCGACCAGCCCAGATGTTCGGCCAGGCCTTGGCAGACGCCGCCCAGCCACCCGCGCCCGACGGGGCGGGCGGCCCGTTCAGTGGTCGCCATCGTCATCACCGCCAACTCTATTGGCACCATGGCGCGCAACGCTCCCCCCGAGCCCGCAACCGGTGGCCGCTCAGGGTATCCCCCGATGGAAAATGTCACTGGCGGGCCCCAGACTGGGAACATGAACGACAACCAAGCGCCCGTGCTCTACCGTCCCCGCCAGGGGGCGGTCTTGGGCGGCGTCTGCGCCGGGATCGCCGCCCGCTGGCGGGTCGATCCGCTGTTGGTGCGCGTGGCGATGGTCGTCTTGGCGCTGTGGGGCGGCGTCGGCGTGGCGGTCTATCTGACGGGCCTGCTGGGCCTTTCGCGCGACCCCGGACGGCCCTCGTTCGTCGAGCGGAGGCTGCCGTTCACCCGTCGTTGGACTCAGTCGGCCCGCCTGGCGGCCGTCTTCCTGGCCTTCGCCGCCGTCCTGGCCGTGTCACAGCACGGCGTCGGCGGCTTCTTCGTCCCGCTGCTGGTGGTCGCGGGAGTCGTGTGGATGGGCGGACGGAAGTCGCGCGTCGCACCGCCGGCCGAGCCGACGCCGTTCGAGCGGGCGGCGGCGGCCTGGCAGCAGCGGGTCGCCGAGCACCAGTCCCGCTACGGCGCGACG
>JAISUF010000206.1 GCA_031272195.1 Propionibacteriaceae bacterium | reverse complement strand
GAGGGGCGCTTGGGGCGGGCCGTGACGTCGAACTTGACGCTGCCGCCGGGCAGCGGGGCCTGGACGGTGGCGGTGGAGGTGCCGGCGTCGAGATAGCCGTCCTCGGCCCAGGCGGGCGCGGCGGGCACGGCCAAGGCGGCAGCCGCCGCGAACACGATTGCGCGCATCACGAGCTGGTTCCTTTCACGATCAGTTGCAGCCGCGACCGGGCGATGGCGTACGCCGGGTCGAGATCGGCCGGCAGGTAGACGCGGGCGTCGAACACCCGCAGCAGCGGCCCGTCGGGAAGGGGGCGTTCGCGCAACTCGGCCACCGGGCCGTCATAAAGCACTTGCCCGGCCTCCGACAGCGCGATCCGCAACTGGCCGAACAACTCCTCGGGCAGTCCCGTCGCGGAGTCGACGGCGTCGCCTTGCGGGTCCGGGTCGACGGCCGACAGCAGCAGGCTGGCCGGGCTGGTGGCGCGGACCGCGAACCTGGCCGCGACCGTTGCGCCGGGACGGGAGTCAAGGCCGGGGTCGAGCGGCAGATCCGTCACCTGGCCCCCGGGACGCCAATCGTCGGGGCCGGGCGTCCAGTTCGGGGCGGCGCTGGCGGCCAAGTCCAGCTTGAACTCGGCCGCCAGAGCCTTGATGTGGACGTCTTGGAAGTCCACAACCGTCCCGAAAGTTCCGCCGACGAGCAGGAGCGCCCAAAGGCCGAGGGCCAAGCGAGTGTGCGGCCTGTTCATGGCGGGTCTCCTTTCGTCGTGGCCAGCGTCAGTTGGTCGACGTGGCGTTGAAGACGGCCTGGAGGTAAGCGGCCTTGCCCTGCAGCGAGTTGTCGTCGTAGGGCGCGCCCGAGGTGGCCTGGCTGAGCAGTCGGATCGTCAGCCTGACGGTGGAGGTCTCGCCTGGGTTCATCGTCGCCAGTGCCAAGCTCTTGACCTGGGCGAACGTCTGGTCCTTGTACGACTTGGCGGCCGAGCCGGCGGTGGCGGGCTGGTCGACGTCGAAGCGCAGGCTGTTGAGATAGTTCGGGTCGGTGACGGAGGTGCCGGGCACGTCGGGCAGTTGGGCCAGCGAGATGGCCAGGGCCGACTTGATGTTGGTCGAGGCGTTCTTGACCGGGATGTCGACGCTGATGTCGGCCGAGCCGGGATAGATCGTGTCGGCGCCGGCGATGGCGATCGGCACGCCGGTGGTGGCGTCGGCCTCCTGCCAGTCGCCGGGCACCTGCGCGCCGGTGGTCGGGTCGGTCTTGACAACCTGGAAGTTGAAGACGTTCGAGCCGGTGCCGCCGCCCAGCGGCGTCGAGCCGCCGAGGTTCAGATAGGCCGCGTCGGTGAAGGCCGCCGTCGTGACGATAGCCGCCAAGGCGGCCACCGAGCCCCAGACGGCCATCGCCTTCTTGGTGGTGAATCGCTTGTTCATGTCAATCCCCTCTGTTGGATACGTTGCCGCGGCCTTTGCCGCGCTCACCGGGCCAACTTAGGCACCAGTCCCGTCGCTGCGGGACGAGCCCAGCCGGGCACCTGGTGGGTGGAAACTAGGGGCGGCCTGGGGCCTCGGGCAGTCGGGCGGGGTCGCCGGTGGTTACCGGCGGGTGACGGTGAGTGCCCTCAGCCGGTCAGACGTCAGGCCTGCGCCAACCAGGTGGACATCGCCTCGCGCAGCCGCGCCCGCGAGCCGACACCGATCTTGCGGTACATGTTGGAGATGTGGTTCTCGACGGTGCGGACGCTCAAGTCCAGGGTGTGGGCCATCTCCGAGGTGGCCAGGCCGGCCGTCGCCAGATTGGCGATCTCGCGCTCGCGGGCCGACAGGTCGACGGCCTCGACCAGCGGTCGGAACAGGGCCTGGCAGGGCGCTGAGTCCATCGTCGCCCAAGCCTCGTCGGCGGCCCTGGTGGCGGAGTCGTAATCGCCCAATTCGCGCAGCCCGAGCGCCAGCCGGACCCCGGCCCTGACGGCTTGCACCACCGCCCCGGTCTCCTTCAGGCGGCGGGAAATCTCCTCCAGCCGGACGACGTTCTCGCCGCAGGCCGCCACCGCGTACTGCCCCAGCGCCCGCAGCATCGGGCTTTGCACCGAGTCGAGGCGCTCGGCCAAGGCGGCGGCCCGCACCGGGTCGGGACGCCGCTCGACGGCGGCGGCCGCCTGCGCGATCGCCGCCGCCACGTAGCCGCGGGCCAGCAGCTCGTCGACGACCCGCCACAGGGGCTCGCCGTCGCCCGGCTCGCGGACCAGCTCGGGCGCCGTCTGGGGCGCCATGGCCGGGAACGGGCCGATGTGGCGGCCCAGCGCCTTGGCCTGGGCGGACAGCGTCGCGGCGTAGTCGTCGCGGCCCCGCCAGGCCGCCGCCAGCGCCGCCACGACCATCGTGCCCAATTGGTAGTCGCGGTGGAAGGTCGTCTCCTCGGTGAAGGTCAGCATGGTGGCGGTGAAGGCGTCCAGCTCGTCGAAACGGCCCGAGACGGCCAAGCCAAGCGCGGCGGTGTAGGCGTAGACGGAGATGATGCCGGGCTCCAGGGCGTAGTCGCCGCGCAGCAACTGGTGGCGGGCCAGGGCGGCGCCGCCGTCGGTGTCGCCGTCGAGCACCATCGCCAGGGATTTCAGGCCGAGCCATTGGGCGCGCCGCAGCGGGTCGGCCGGTGTGCCCGCCTCGAGGACGGCCAAGGCGTCGCGGGTGCGCCCCAAGGCGGCCAGCGACTCGGCGCGCACGAAGTCGACGACGCAGTCCGGGTCGTCGCCGCCGTCGGAGCGCAAGGCGTCCAGGCCGTCCAAGTCCGGCACCCGGTCGCGGCAGAAACGCAAATGCTCGGCCTGGGCGCGCAGCGCGGCCCGGCAGCCTGGCAGCCGGGAGGCCGCGGCGCCGAGGCCGTCCAGGGCGGCGTCCAGGTCGTCTTGCTCCAAGGCCAGATACAGCGAGTGCCAGCTCGCCAGGTTGGCCTGTTCGGCGGGGCCGGCCGAGCGGGTGTCGGTGTTGGCGATGACGTTGGCGACGGCTTCGGCGTCGGCCGAGGAGGCGTGCATGGCGGTCAGCAGGGCGATCGCCTTGGCGGGGGAGCGGTCGGCCTCCCAGGCGGCCCGCAGGCTCGACTCCTCGGCCTGCCAGTGCTCGCTGACATGCTGGGACATCACCGACGAGCCGGAGCCGGGATACTCGTAGTTGTCGGCCAACTCCTGGATGGTCCGGGCGAAGCGGGGGCTGTGGCGGGCGACGAAGTCTTGGGCGGCGTACAGCCTGGACGGTTTGCTCTCATGGCGCAGGTATTCGGGGATCAGCGGCGGGAAGACTCCCACCACCGGCCCCAGGCTGGTCTTGGCGAGTTGCACCAGCCCGGCCTCGTCCAATTGGCTGATGACGTCGATCGGCACCAGTTCGCGGGCCGCCTCCAGCGTGATCGTCCCGACCATCGACAGTTGCCGCAAGGCGGTTAGCTGGGGGGCGTCCAGGTCGGCCAGCATCGGCTCCACCAGACTGGCTAGCTGGGGCATCCACAGATCGCCGTCGCCGCGCCATTGGCCGCCCTCGCGGCGGATCTTGCCGGTGCGGCAGCCGATCGCCACAATGGCCCGCACCAGGCCCGGCAGGCCGCCCGACAAGGTGGCGATTCGGGCCACCGTCGTGGAGTCGACGACGTCGGGCAGCAACTCGTGCAACAGTGTGTGCAGTTCGTCGAAGCGCAGCGGCCCGAGTTCGAGGCGCACGCACGGCTGGACGGCTGGACGGGTCGGGGCGGCCAAATCGCCCGATTGGCGGGTGGCGAACAAGACCGGGAAACGGGAGCGGGCGTGGGCGGCCGCGATGGCGCCGGCGCTGACCGGGTCGACGTAGTCGAAGTCGTCGGCGATCAGCACCGAGCTGCGCGACTGCATCGACCGCAGCAGGGCCGCCACGGCGTGCGCGACGGAGTTCTGGTTGGGGCCGACGTCCAGCCCCGAGGTCGTCAGCGCGGACAGCCCGCGGTCCTTGAAGGCCGGCACGCCGACCAGATAGACGACGTTGTAGCCCAGCTGCCCCATCCGCTCGCGCGTCGCGGCCAACAGCCTGGAGCGCCCCGAGGCCCGCATGCCCACCAAGTTGACGCTCAAGCCGTCGCTGAGCAAAGCCACCAATTCCGCCGCCTGCAAATGTCCGCCCCCCTCGCGCTCGTGGAATGGCGGCGCCGCGAATCCCCACGGCCCAGCGGACACCGCCGGTCTCCACTCTTACACCCCCGCGCGGGCGTCCAACCTCTATTGTGCCAAGTCAGGGGGCAATTCCGAAAGGGCTTCGGCAGGTCGGGCCGTCAGTCGTAGAGGACGGCCTGGATGGCGGGCTTGTCGATGTTGGTCTTGTCGTACCAATAGAAGCCGGTGTCGACTTCGCGCGGGACGGACTTCCCGGCCAACGCTTTGGCGACGGTCGAGACGGCCTGCTGGCCGATGCCGACGGGGTTCTGGCTGATGGCGCCGGTCATGACGCCGGAGCGGATGGCCGCGATCTGGTCTTTGCCGGAGTCGAAGCCGATCAGGACGGTCTTGGCCTTGGCCGCCTCGACGGCCTTGATGGCGCCGACGCCGGACAGCTCGTCGGCGGTGAACAGCCCCGTCAGGCCGTCGGTCGCCAGGGCCGCCTTGGCGTTCTTCTCGGCCGTGGCGGCATCCCGGTCGGCGTAGACCGGGTCGAGCAGCACAACGTTCGGGCAGTTGGCTTGCATGCCTTGTTGGAGGCCTTTGACGCGGGCCGCCGAGACGGCGTCGTCGGTGCTGTCGGCCAGTACGGCGACGGTCCCCTTGGCGTCGGTCCGATTGCACAGTTGGAGGGCGGCCAGCGAGCCGGCGGCCTCGTTGTCGGTGGCGGCGGTGGTCAGCGGCAGCAGCCCGGCCACTTTGGTGTCCAAGACGACCAGCAGCGTGCCCGACTTGACGATCTGCTTGAGGGTGTCGGCCTGTTTGTCGGCGTCGATCGGGGCGACGGCGATGGCGGCCGGGTTGGCGGCGACGGCCCGCGCGATGAGCTGGTCTTGGGCGTCGACGTCGTCGGCCGATGCGGGGGCCTCGTATTCGACCGCGAACTTCTCGGCGGCGGCCTGCTTCGCGGCGCCGGCTTGGACGGCCTGCCAGTAGGGGTCGGTGCTGCTCTTGCCGACGATGATGACGGTCGGGGAGCCTGAGCCGACGCCGGTCGCCGGCTGGTCGGTGCAGGCCGCCAGGGGAAGGCAGGCAGCCAATGCCAGCGCTGCGAGGCAGGGCGCGGGTATCGTCCGCATTCAGTTTCCTTTACGGTTGTCGGGTCCAAAGCAAGGATAGCTGCCCCGCTCAACGGCCCTGGGTGACAGCCCCACGATACCCGCCGCGCCGGTCGCGGCGATCTGGGATGCTTCCCAGCTTGGTACAGTGTCGAGTCAGCCGAAGGAGAGTCCATGCCCCCAGCCAAGACGATCACTGGCACGCAGGTGGCCAAAGTCATATGCGTCGTCGCCTTTGCCGTTTCTTTGACGATGTTCCTGCTCGCCCAGTTCCATGTCGTGGACGACAGTTCCCAGACGCTGTTCATCGTCTTCATGCCCGTGTCGGCCGCCTGCCTGGCAGCTCTCGAAGCAGGCGACCGCCGCGCCCGTCCAGGATCGCGCTAGCTGCGCCCGCTTGCTTGGGCAGGATGTTCTGCCCACACTTG
>JAISUF010000188.1 GCA_031272195.1 Propionibacteriaceae bacterium | reverse complement strand
CTTTGATCCCCAATAGGCCTGGCCGTAGGCATATAGGGCCATCTCCACGTCGTTCGCGGTCAGAACAGTCAGTTTGATCTTGTCGTCGGCTAAGAACGACTCGTCGTTCTTCATCAAAGCGTTGGTCGTCCTGTCCACTCTCAGGCGTCGATGCGGTCGGCGTCCAGGGCGTAGGCGCCCTCGATCAGGAACTCCTTGCGGGGGGCGACGTCGTTGCCCATCAGCTTCTCGAAGGTCGCCTCGGCCCGCTCGGCCTCGTCGAAGGTCAGTCGGCGCAGGGTGCGAAACTTCGGGTTCATCGTCGTGTCGGCCAACTGGTCGGCGTCCATCTCGCCGAGGCCCTTGTAGCGCTGCGGCTCCTTGAAGGCCACGCCGCGCTTGGTCAACTCGGCCAGCTTGCGGCGGTATTCGGCGTCGGAATAGGTGTAGAGGTATTTCGCCTGGCCCTTCTTGGGGTGGCTCAGCTCGAAGCGGTGCAGCGGCGGGACGGCCGTGTAGACCCGCCCGGCCTCCACCATCGGACGCATGTAGCGGAAGAACAGCGTCGCCAGCAGGCAGCGGATGTGCGCCCCGTCGGAGTCGGCGTCGGCCATGAAGATGACCTTGGCGTAACGGGCCTGCTCGATGTCGAAAGTCCGACCCGAGCCAGCCCCCACCACCTGGATGATCGAGGCGCATTCGACATTCTTGAGCATGTCGGCGGTTGAGGCCTTCTGGACGTTGAGGATCTTGCCGCGGATCGGCAGCAAAGCCTGGAACTCCGAGTCGCGCGCCAGCTTGGCCGTGCCAAGGGCCGAATTGCCCTCGACGATGAACAGCTCGGTGCGGTCGACGTCGCCGGAGCGGCAGTCGGCCAACTTGGCCGGCATCGTCGACGACTCCAAGGCGTTCTTGCGCCGCTGGTTCTCCTTGTGGGTGCGGGCGGCCACACGGGTGCGCGAGGCGGCCACCACCTTCTCCATAACCGACCTCGCCTGGGGACGCAGGGCGGCCTTGTTGGTGGTCAGGAACTCGCCCAGCTCCCGCTCGACGACCTTCGACACCAGCCGGGCCACCGGCGGGGTGCCCAGCACCTCCTTGGTCTGCCCCTCGAACTGGGGCTCGTCCATCCGCACCGTGACGACGGCCGTCAACCCCTCCAGGATGTCCTCTTTGAGCACCTCCTCGCCCGCCTTGAGGATGCGGGTGCCCTCCAGCGACTTGGCGAACGCCTTCACCAGTCCGCGCTCGAAGCCGTTGACGTGGGTGCCGCCCTTGGGCGTGGCGATGATGTTGACGAACGACCTCACCAGCGGCTCGTAGCCGGTGCCCCAGCGCAAGGCGATGTCGACGTCCAAGTCGCGCTCGACGTCTGTCGGCGTCATCGAGCCGTGCTCGTCCAGCATCGGCACCGTCTCGGTGAACTTGTCGTCCCCGTGCAGCCGTATCACATCGGTGACGGGCGGGTCGGCGGCCAGATAGTCGCAGAACTCCAGGATGCCGCCGTCGTGGCGGAAGCTCTCGACGACCGGCTCCGCCTCGCGGGCGTCCTCGACCCGCAGCTCCAAGCCCGGCACCAGGAACGACGTCTGGCGCGCCCGGTCGAGCAAATGCCTGGCGGACAGCTGGGCGTCTTTGAGGAAGATGCGCCGGTCGGGCCAGTAGCGCACCCGCGTGCCCGTTGTCCCTTTGGCCAGCTTCTTGCCCTTGACGAGCCCCGAGCGGGGGGTGAAGGGCGCGTCGGGCCCGTCGCCGTCGAAGACGCCGGGCACGCCCCGGCAGAAGCTCATCGAGTAGGTGTTGAACACGCCTCCGGCCTCGCGGTCGACCTCGACGTCAAGCCTGGACGACAGCGCGTTGACGACCGACGCGCCGACGCCGTGCAGGCCGCCGGCCGCGTTGTAGGAGCCGCCGCCGAACTTGCCGCCGGCGTGCAGCTTGGTGAAGACGACTTCGACGCCGCTCAGCCCCGTCTTCGGCTCGATGTCGACGGGGATGCCGCGCGCCTGGTCGGCCACGCTGATCGAACCGTCGGCGGCCAGCCGCACGTCGATGAACCGGCCGAACCCGGCCAGCGCCTCGTCGACGGCGTTGTCGATGATCTCCCACAGGCAGTGCATCAACCCGCGCGTGTCTGTCGAGCCGATGTACATGGCCGGGCGTTTCCGCACAGCCTCCAGGCCCTCCAGCACCAGCAGATGCCGGGCCTCGTAGTCGTGTCCCCCACCAGTTTTCGCAGTAGCCATCGGGGGAACATTACCTCTTCCGGGCCGGGTTGGCGGAACAGGACACGGCTTCGGCTGGCGTCCTCTTGGCCGCCGCGCTGGTCGGCCGCGACGTGAGACAGTCCGGACGCCTTAACGCCATCGTCACCGGCAGCGCATACAATCGGAATAGACCGAAGCGAGTGGGTGTTTACCAGGCCAGGAGGTTGACGATGACTGAAGTGCTCCCTTTGACTGCTGCCGACCGTTGCGACCGTTGCGGCGCGCAGGCTTATGTGCGTGTGACGCTGGGCGAGGGTTTGGAGCTTTACTTCTGCGCCCACCACTCCAAGGCCCACTCCGACAAGCTGCACCAAGTGGCGCTCAACATCCACGACGAGACGACGAAGCTGGCCGTCGGCTGAGCCGAGCGATGGCACAATGGGCGGCATGCGTATCGCCCCTTACGGCTCTTGGGCCTCCCCGATCCAGCCCGCCGATTTGGCCGGACCGGGCGGCGGAATCAGCCACTCCTACGGCTTGTGCGTTGGCGAGCGGGCGTATTGGACGCGGTCGGACGCTTCTGACGGCGGCCGGGTGTCGTTGTGGCGCCGCCTTCCCGACGGTTCGACACAAGAGGTGACGCCGGGGCGTTGCGTCCGCACCGGCCTGTACGAGTACGGCGGCGGGGCCTGGACCGTCGGCCAGGACGCGTCCGGCCGGGAGGTCGCGGTCTACTCCGATTGGCCCTCCGGCGACCTGCGGGCCGTCGTCGACGGCGAGGACCGCCTGCTGGCCAGCGGGGACGGCAACCGCCTGCGCTACGGCAGCCTGTCGCACTGCCCGGCCCAGAACTGCGTCGTCGGCGTGCTGGAGGACCACACCGGACCGGGCGAGGCCGTCAACGCCGTCTTCCGGATCGCCCTCTCCCCCCACGCGAGCCCACAGGCCCCAGCCCGCGAAGACGCTGCGCAGCCCATTCCCGGCGAGCGCCGGACCGGCATCGGCCTTGCCAACGCTGCGAAATCCGACTCCCCCGCCGATGCGGAACCCGACTCCCACACGCCCCAGCCCGGCCCGGAGGCCTTTGGCCTGGATGCCGCGCTGCCGCCCAGCGTCCAGACAGGCCTGCCCGCCGTCGAAATCCTGGCCTCGGGGGCGGACTTCTACGCCAACCCCGTGCTGCGCGACGACGGCCTGGCCGCCTGGATCGAATGGGACCACCCGAACATGCCCTGGGACTCCACCCGCCTGGTGGCGGGCGGCGAGGTTGTCGCCGAGGGAGCGTCCATCGTCTATCCTTCTTGGACGCCGGAAGGGGCGCTGCTCTATCTCAGCGACGCCAGTGGCTATTGGAACTTCCACCGCGACGGCTCGCCCCTGTTCGAGGCCCCGCACGACTTCTGCCAGCCGCTGTGGAACCCCGACCCGGTGCCGTACGCCGTCGTCGACGAGCACACCATCGCCTGCTCCTGGCTGGACGACGGCTTGGCCCGCCTCGGACTGCTGCGCTTCTCGGACGGCGGCCCGGCCCGCTTGGAGGAAGTCGACGTCGACGCGGCCGCGGTCACCGTCTGGGGGCACGGACCGCGCTCGGCGCTCCGCCTCGGGCACGCCGACCGCCCGGTCGAATTGGCCTCGATGGAGTGGTCCAGCGGCCGCGCGAGCGTCCTGGCGTCCGAGGGGCCGACTCCCGACCATGCGGTGTCGCGCGCCCGTGCGATCAGCTGGGACGGCCCCGCCGGGACGGTCCACGCCTGGTACTACCCCCCCGCTTCCGACGACTTCCAAGCACCGGACGGCGAGCTGCCCCCGGCCCAGGTCTGGAGCCACGGCGGGCCGACGGCGTTCTCGTCGCCCGAATACCGCCGGTCGGTGCAATTCTGGACGACGCGCGGCATCGGCATCCTCGACGTCAACTACTCAGGCTCGGCCGGCTTCGGACGCGGCTACCGAGAGCGCCTGAAGGGCCAGTGGGGGGTGCTGGACGTGCGCGACTGCGTCGACGGCGCCCTGGCGCTGGCCGATCAGGGCCTGGCCGACCGGGAGCGCCTGTCCATCAGAGGAGGCTCGGCCGGCGGCTACACCACTTTGCGCGCCCTGACGACGTCGCAGGTCTTCGCCGCCGGGATCAGCCTTTACGGCATCGGCAATCTGGAGTCGTTGGCCCGCGACACCCACAAGTTCGAGGCCCGCTACCTCGACGGCTTGATCGCCCCCTATCCCGCCCGGCGCCAAGTCTGGCTCGACCGCTCGCCGATCTTCCACCTCGACCAGCTCAACTGCCCGATGCTCATCCTGCAAGGGCTCGAAGACAAAGTCGTCCCCCCCTCGCAGGCCTACGAGCTGGCCGCCGCCCTGGAGGCCAAAGGCCTGCCCGTCACGCTGATCACCTTCGAAGGCGAGGGCCACGGCTTCCGCCAAGCGTCCAGTATCGCCACCACCGCCCAGGCGGCGCTCGACTTCCTGGGACGGGTCCACGGCTTCACACCCGTTGAGGTGTGACACAGAGTCCGCGCCCGACGCGCCGCGCCATCAACTCCCACGACGCTCCCACGCCGCCCGTCACCGCCCCAGCAGCGCCAGCGGCACCACCGCCACCCCGTCCGGACGCCGGTGGGCCAACTCCCCGGTGTTGATCAAGACCTTGTCAATGATCCGGTCGGGCAACTCGGCCTCCAGCCAGTTCAGCGTCCTGACGTCTTGCGGGCGGACAACCGTCGAGAGCTTGACCTCGATGGCGAGGAAGCGCATATCCGGGCGTTCAACGATCAGGTCGACCTCCCGCTCGCCGTTCTTGTCGCGCAGGTGGAAAACCGACCCTTCACCCGCCAGCACACGCACAGTCTGGGCGGCCAGCGACTCGAACAAAGCCCCCAAGAGAGTCCCGCCCCGCCGGAAGCCCTCGCCGCCGTCTCCTCTGATCAGCCCATCCACCCCAACTCCCAACAGCCGCGCGGCCAACGCCGGGTCGACAAGATGGTGTTTCGGCGCCTGCCCAAGGCGCCTCAAGTGCGAGAACGCCGGAAGCCATGCCGGGATGGGGTCCAGGACGAAGATGCGCCGCAATAGTTCCCTGTACGAGCTTGTCGTGTTGCGGGCTGGAATGCCGCCCTCTCCAGGCGTCGCGGCTGCGGCTACGCTGGCATACGACGCCGTCGTCGCCGTGGCGGCCGCGTATGCCCGAAGCCAGTCGAGCAGCGCCTCGGGGCGGCGCACCGTCCCGCCGGCCTCGGGGATGTCCCTTTCGACGATCTTGCGGATGTATCCGTCAAGCAGCAAGCGGCGGGCCCGTTCGGAGGCCGTTCGGATTCCGGGGAAGCCCGAGCGGACGATCTCCTGGGCGTACTGCGCCGTCGTCACGCGACTGCTCCCGGCAATGCTCGGCCTCTCACCTGACAGCAGTCGCCTGAACGAGACCGTCGGCTGTTCGAGCTGCCGCTCCGGCAAGCTCAACGGCCGCATCACCAGGCTGACGATCCTGCCAGCCCCCGAGTGGATGTCCACGTCAACCTTGGGAGCCGCCGAGCCCGCCAGCAGGAAACTCCCTGACGGCGCCCCGTCGTCGACCGCCCGCTTGACGACGTTCCACACGCTCGGAACCCGCTGCCACTCGTCGACGAACACGGTCCCGGTCCCAGTGGCCACAAGCGTCGGGTCGGACAAGACCGTCGAGTAGGCTCCAGGCGAATCGAGCGGGAAGGACGTTGTGGCGTGACGTTGGGCCGTGGCCGTCTTCCCCACCCCCTTCGCGCCTTCAAGGGCGATGGCAGGAAGCTCAAGAAGCAATTCGTCGAGAAGCGAGTCCACTTCCCTGGCAAGGTATTCCACGTCCCTACTATACCATTAGCAGACTCTCATTGACACCATTAGCAGGCCACTTACTATACCACTGGCAGGCCTCCGCCCTTGAACCCCTCTCCTCGGAATTGGCCTGTGCGGCATCGCCACCCCGAAGGCCACCGGCCCGCGCTCGCAGCGGGTTGGCGCGCCGACTGGCCACGGCATGCGCCAAACGTCCAGCATCGCCATCACCGCCCAGGCGGCGCTGGACTTCCTGGGACGGGCCCACGGCTTCACACCCGCCAGGTGAGCAAGACTCGCCGGCTGTCAGGTGAGGGGCAGGTTTACGAGCACCCTCCAATGGGCGGCTATCGTGCCCGACTGGCTCAGGTAAGTGGGGTTCCAGGCCGCAGAATGGTATGAGAGGCGAGCCTTGAGATTCTTGCCCTGGTAGCCCAGAAAGTCTGACACGGCTGTGCTCGTGAAGATCACCATGCCACTGGCGCCACCCGTCGCCTGGATCTGGACATCGTACGGCACGGAGTCCAAGAACGAACGAATCATCTCCTCGCCCTCCGCGCCCAGGGCGACGTCTGAAACGACGGCCAGGTTCTCCCCCAGCGACATATGGCCGACCACGCGATGCTCCATCAGCCAACTCGCAACCTCGCCCACCTCGGCCCAGCGCTGAGAGACCATGAACGACATCGCGCGATTCCCCAACGCCACAAAGTCAGACGTCATCAGAGGACTCTTTCGAGCAAAATCGTCAACAGTGATCGTCATCACCGCAGAATTCCCATTGTGAAGGACCGCCCGCACCCGAACCGTGCCCGCATTGCCAAACGTGCGCACCCACCCAGACGATGTCACCTTGGCCACGTCCCCGCCGGAGACTTGCACAAACCTCACCCTCGTATCGAACACATACCGGAACCAATTCGTCGAGTCATGCCACACGCCAAAGCCCACATCCGACCCATCCTTCTCCAGGTCGGCCGCGCTGGAAATCGCATCCGCCGTAGAGATGAGGCTCCGCGTCCACAAACCCATCGTCACCGGCTGCACACGAACCCGGCCCGCATTACCCTTCCGCGAGTCGCTACTATACGTCATCGCGCTGACCCACAACGAAGCCCCCGACCAGCCCCTCTCGCCATTCGACTTCGCGAAAGCCTTCACCTTGTACTTGTAAACAGTGTTCCTCTTCAACCCCTTATCAGTCCAACCCAGGGCCTTCACCGTCTCCACCGACAAATACCGCTTCGCCTTCGCCGAATACCGATACACCACATAGCCGTCCGCCCCAGCAACCCTCCCCCACAACACCCGCAAAGCCGAAGCCGAAACCTTCTTCACACGCGCCTCAGG
>JAISUF010000159.1 GCA_031272195.1 Propionibacteriaceae bacterium | reverse complement strand
GGCCTGGTCGGCGGCCGCGAGGGCCGCCACGGTCATCGTCGACCCGGAGCCGGGGCAGTCGACGAGGACGAGGTCGTAGCCGTCGAGGTCCGCCAAGGCGGATCGCAGCCGGTTGTGGGCCCCTACGGCGGTGGCGAGGTGGAAGAGGTCGGCGTCGAGGGTTCGATTCGAGGGCACCACGTCGATGTTGGGCGTGTTCGTGCCGGTGGCGGCGTCCCGTATTGAGGCGCGGCGGAGCAGGACGGACCCTGTTGTCGCGGCGGCGGCGTCTGGGTCGACGCCGAGCCACTGCGTGGCGTTGGCCTGGGCGTCGGCGTCGATGACGAGGACTTTGCGGCCGAGTTGGGCGTGTAGTGCCGCGAGGGTGACGACTGTTGTCGTCTTGCCGGCCGAGCCGGCCATGTTGCCGACCGCGATGGTTCTCACGACTGGCCTCCCTCGGTTGAGGGGGTGTAGCCGCCGGTGTTGTGGAGGATGCCGAGGTAGCGCTCCGTCAAGGGGCCGCTCTCCCCCGCCTCGACCCACTCGTCGATCAGCACTAGCGCCGCGATCCATCCCGCGCGCAGCCTGTCGGACTTCTTCGCCAGGGCCTCCCACTCCCCCGCCGTGGCCGGCAGGCCGGCCTGGCGCGCGGCGGCGCGGACGCGGCGGTTGCGGCGGGTGGCGTGCAGAAGCGCGGTCGCCATGGCGTCCTGGACCTGGGCGGGCGAGGCGTTCGCGGCCAGGGCCGCGGCGAGCGCGTCGCGGACGGGTTGGGGCGGCGCGGAGGCGTCGGGTGTGGGCGGCTCGGGCTCGGGCGGGGTTGCGGGCGCCCTGGTGGGCGCGGGCGCGGCTGTTCGGGCCTGGGCGTCGCGCAGGAGGGCGGTCCAGGAGGGCCGCTCCCCCGTGCGCAGGTTCCTGGAGAGTTGCCGGGCGACGCGGTCCTGCACCGCTGGCTCGGCGGCGGCGAGGTTGAGGGCCTCGTTGATGTCGACGAGGCCGGCGTCGACGGCGTCGCCGACCGCGTCGGGCAGGTCGAGGAGCTTGAGGCGTTTGGTGACGTGGGACGGCGAGACGGCGGCGTGCTTGGCGATGTCGACGCGCTTGATGCCTCGCTGCTCGATCAGGTGCCGGTAGGCTCGCGCCTCCTCCAGCGGGGTCAGGCGCATGGAGTGGCCGCTGGTGTGGAGGCGGACGAGGGTCTCGTCGAGGGCGGTGGAGCGCTCGACGTAGGGGATTTCGGAGAGCCCCGCCCGGCGGGCCGCCGCGAGGCGGCGGTGGCCGTCCAGGGCGACCCACTCGGCCGCGCCGACGGCGTCGGCGTCTTGGGGGTAGGTCGCCAGCCACTCCCCCGCCGGGGCCAGCAAGACGGGCTGCAGCACGCCGACCTCGGCGACCGACGCGGCCAGCTCGTCGATGCCCGACATCGAGCGCGCCTGGGGGTTCCGAGGGTTGGCCGCGACGGCGGCCAAGGGGGCGGTCTGGTAGCCGGACAGCGAGTCGCGCTCGCGGATCGCGTCTGCGAGGGACTTCGCGGCGGTCGGGTCGCGGCGCTTGAGGGCGACCCCCGTCAGACCCTTCGGTTTGGCCATTTCGAGCCTTTCGCTTGGTTGTCGGCGGCCGCCGACGGTGCTTGTGCGCGGTGTCAGCCTTGGTGTCGGGCGGGGCGGCCTTTGGTCGCCAGACCCGCCCGGAGCGAGGCGAACGGCGACCCGTCGTTGTACTTGGCCGTCAGGTCTTCCAGGTACAGCCGGATGGCTCGCTCCACGGCGTGGCTCATGGAGTTGAGGCCCTCGGGGTCCTGGATCGTGGGAAGCGCGCCTCGAAGCTGCTGGACGAGGGACGAGTCGAGGTAGAAGGTGCACTTGCTTTTCGGCGAGGGGCTCGCCGAGTGGCTTGGCGCGGGCGGCTCGGGGTCCGGCTCGAAGGGGTGCGACTTGAGGCGGGTCTGCTCGGTGTAGGAGCGCGTCGAGCGGGGGGCGAAGCTGGTCACGATGTCGGGCCTTCCATTAGCAAGCGGACGAAGGAGTCGTAGATCTCGGCGAGCTGGCGGTCTTCCCTGGTCTTGGCCTCGGTCAGGGAGTGCCCGCCCTCGGCGGCGTCGGCGATGACGACCCGTTTGGGCACGAGCGGCTCGTAGATCGGGATGCGCTCGGCCGCCGCCAAGTCGCGAAGCTCGTCGGCGAAGTACCTGCCCTGGGTGGTGACGTCCTCGTGCTGGTTGACGACGATGCCGGCTATCGCCAAGGCTGGGTTGTAGTACTTCTTGACGACCGAGAGCGTGTTCAGCAGGCGGGAGAGGCCGGTGATTGAGAAGTAGCGGGAGTGGGTGATGATCAGCGCGGCGTCGGAGGCGGTCATCGAGTTCTGCGTGAGGAGGTCGATGGCGGGAGGGCAGTCGATCAGCGCCAGGTCGTAGGCGGACCGGTCGACGTCCTTCAAGGCGTCGGCGAGGCGCTGCTCGCTTCGCTGCCCGCGCAGCAGCAGCTCGTCGCGCACGACCGCCAGAGAGTCCCCCACGGTCGGGGCCACGTCGACGCCGGGCCACTCGCCCGCCACGATCACCGCGGGCATGGTGTGCGGTGTGCGGTAGGAGAGAACCTGCGGCATGGACGGGGCGTCCTCGGACAGCTCGTCGTGGGACAGGGCGCGGGTGATGTTGCCCTGCGGGTCCATATCGACCACCAGGACGCGGAGCCCGGCCCGCCGGGCCGCGTCGGCGAGGTGGAAGCAAGTCGTGGTCTTGCCCACTCCCCCCTTCTGGTTGCACAGACAGATCGTCTTCAACACGCCTCCCAACGCCAAACCGCTACTGAATGCCATAATAACAGAATGCCCGAATGCTGTAAAGCCCGAATGCCATATTGGGCGGGTCGCGCACTGGGTCGACGCCCGCCTCGCGTCGCGCCCGCGTTGGGTGCGAGCCCCTCGCGGCGCCCGGTGGCGGGTTGGCGGGACGGCATTAGGGTATTCGGGTATTCGGGCATTAGTCGTCCCGATTGCGTCGGGCCCGTTTGCCGTCCGGCGGCTTGTGGGACGGTTGACTTCCTCCCCTCCCTTACGGAAGGGGATTCCTACGCAGCCTCTACTGGTTGGTT
>JAISUF010000144.1 GCA_031272195.1 Propionibacteriaceae bacterium | reverse complement strand
GCGAACGGGATGGCGTCACTCAACTCGTGGTAGACCAGGGCGCTGGTCAGGCACAGCGTGGCCTCGGGCCGCCTGGCGGTGGCTGCCGCCAACGCCTCCCACGCGGGGTCGAGTTCACCCGCGCGAACATAGACGCCACGACCGGCCCGCTCCAGCGCCCCGGCCCGGAGTTGGGCGTACACCTGATCCTTGCTCAGCCCCGCCGCACGGGCCTGGCTCAAGGTCAAAACCGGCTCTGCCACGCGCTGCCTCCTAACTGCTTA
Source organism: Propionibacteriaceae bacterium (assembly GCA_031272195.1). GTDB lineage: Bacteria > Actinomycetota > Actinomycetes > Propionibacteriales > Propionibacteriaceae > Propionicimonas. The sequence goes on along the minus strand of JAISUF010000144.1, from coordinate 2,337 downwards.
CAGATAAATGGTATCTATATACAGACAGGAAGTCCACGCGCAACTCGCCCCGAGTGTCCCGTTCCCGCACGGACACAGCATGAAACTACGCATGTTATTCATCAAGGCGGCGTTGACAAGCCAAGACACTTGTCGGGCTGACAGGGACTTGAACCACGGACTGGCGGAGGGTTGGGCGGCTGGCTGGTCTCGGCGGGGCGGTCACGAATTTGTCACAAGGGGGCAATACGATGATGCCCGAAGCCGACTGGAAGGAAGTTCGATGGCACTGTGGCAGGTTCACGGCGACGGCAAGACTATAGCCCCGGGCGCGGTGGTCGCCCCCGACGAGAGGCTGGCCTGGGGCCGCACGGTCTCGATGGGCATGCAGCACGTGGTGGCGATGTTCGGGGCCACTTTCCTCGTTCCGCTGATCACCGGTTTTCCGCCCGCCACAACGCTGTTCTTCTCCGGGGTGGGCACGATCATCTTCTTGTTGGTGACGGGCAACCGCCTGCCCAGCTACTTGGGCTCGTCGTTCGCCTTCATCGCGCCGATCCTGGCCGCCAAGGCGATGGACGAGGGCGGTTTCGGCGACGCCTTGTTCGGCGTTCTCATTACGGGTGTGACGCTGGCGGTGGTCGGCGGGATCGTCCACTTCGCGGGCTCGTCGTGGATCGACAAGCTGATGCCGCCGGTCATGCAGGGCGCCATCGTCATGCTGATCGGGTTCAACCTGGCGTCGTCGGCCTGGATGTCGTCGAGCACCGAGGCCGTCCTCGACGATTCGGGCCAGCCGGTCGTGCAGACGACCATCACCGGCGGTTTCGCCTCCGCGCCGCTGACGGCTTGGATCACAGTCATCGCCATCGTGCTGATCACGGTGCTGTTCCGGGGCCTGATCGGCCGTTTGTCGATTCTGTTGGGCGTGGCGGTCGGCTATGTCGCGGCCGTCGTCCAGGGCCAGGTCGATTTCGCGGCCATTGGCCAGGCGGCTTGGATCGGCCTGCCCGAGTTCCACGCGCCGACGCCCAATCCGGCGGTGTTGGGCATGTTCTTGCCGGTGGTGTTGGTGTTGATCGCCGAGAACGTCGGCCACGTCAAGTCGGTGGCGCTGATGACGGGCAAGAATTACGACAAGGTGATGGGCCGAGCTTTGCTGGCCGACGGCTTGGCCACGTCGGTGGCGGCGCTGGGCGGCGGCTCGGGCACGACGACGTACGCGGAGAACATCGGCGTCATGGCGGCCACGAAGGTGTATTCGACGGCGCTGTATTGGGTGGCGGCGTTCACGGCGCTGGTGTTGAGCTTCATACCCAAATTCGGCCAAGCCGTGGCGACGGTGCCGACCGGTGTCATCGGCGGCGCGGGCACCGTCCTCTACGGCATGATCGGCCTGCTGGGGGCGCGGATCTGGATCGAGAACAAAGTCGATTTCGCCAACCCGGTCAATCTCGTCCCGGCGGCCGTCGGCCTGATCATGGGCATCGCCAACTTCACGTTCAGCTTCGGCGACGTCTCCTTCGGCGGTGTGGCGGTCGGCACGGTGACGGCGCTGGTGTTGTTCCACGCCATGCGGGTGTTGGCGCGCCTGCGCGGCACCGCCGCCTGAGCCGGTGTGACGTGGCGACATCCCCCGGTGTCCGCACGGGCCTGTGGGTTGGCTTGGCGACTGGTCTGTACGGGGTCAGCTTCGGCGCGCTCGGGGTGGCGTCCGGCTTGGACGTCTGGCAGACCTGCGCCCTCAGCTTGTTGATGTTCACCGGCGGCTCGCAGTTCGCCTTCATCGGCGTGTTGGCGGGCGGCGGCGCCGGTGTGGCGGCGTGGGCGGCGGCATCCTTGCTGGGGGTGCGCAACGGCGTCTACGGGATGCGCTTGAAGGCTTGGCTGCGGCCGACGGCGGCGGCGGTCCCGGCGATGGCCCAGCTCACCATCGACGAGTCGATGGCCGTCTCGACGGCCCAGGACGAGCCCGCCGAGCGGTGGAGCGGCTTCTGGGCGGCCGGGTTGGGCGTCTTCGTCTGCTGGAATCTGGCCACGCTGCTGGGCGCGCTGGCGGGCAATGTGGTGGGCGACGTCCGAGCTTGGGGGCTGGACGGGGCGGCCGTGGCCGCTTTCGTCGGCTTGACGTGGCCCCACCTGAAGGCCCGCGACCCGGTGGTGATCGCGGTGGTGTCGGCCGCCGCGACGATCCTGGCGGTGCCGTTGGTCCCGCCGGGCGTCCCGATCCTGCTGGCCGGGTTGGTCGCCGTGGCCGCCCACCTCTTGCGCGAGCGGCCTGGCCGGGCGGGATCGTGCCGCACGGCTGGGATCGAGCGCGGCCAGCGCGGAGAGCGGCTTGGCCGGGCGGGGTCGTCC
>JAISUF010000123.1 GCA_031272195.1 Propionibacteriaceae bacterium | reverse complement strand
CTACGACGGCATCGTCGTCACCGGCGGCAACTCCGTCGTCAGCGGCGGAACGATCTCGGCCAAAGGCACGGCCGTCAAGGTGAGCGGCGGCACGGCGACGGTCAGCGGCGGGGAGTTGAACGCCACCGGGGCCAACGACTCTGCGACCGTGCGCGGCGACGGCGCGGTGTCGGTCACCGGCGGGACGTTGACCGCCAAAGGCGATTACGCCTCCGTCTTGGCGGGCAGTCCCGCCGGAGTCGTCGCCAGCGGCGGCACCCTCCAGGTCAGCGGCGCCTACGGCAAGGTCTTCGACCGCGGCCCGGCGTCCAACCCGAAGCTCGTCGTAAACGGAAACACGACGGTGCGCACGAAGGCCGGGGACGCCAGTTTGCCGGACATCGACATGGCCAGCGGCTTGCTGTACGACACCGCCAGCTACACCGTCTACGGCACCTACACCATGGCGCAGGACATCCAAACCGACTCGGATCAGTCGTTCACGATCAATCCCGGCGCGACGCTGACAGTGCCCGTGGGCGTCCAGTTGACCATCGAGGGGCCGTTCGCCAACAACGGGACGCTGATCGTCGCGGGCGCGGTCAAACTCTCGGGGCAGGACGCCAACAACGGCGCCATCACCGTCGCGGCCGGCGGCACGCTGGTCAACATCGACCCGCTGGCCAACAACGGCGCGATCACCATCGCCGGAGCGGCCAAGAACTACGGCGTCATCGCCAACGCCGGGACCATCGACGTTGCGGCGGGCGGCTCGCTCTACAACTCGGGAACCATCGACGGCGGCGGGACGGTCACCGTCTGGGGCGAACTGGCCGGCACGGGCACGACCAAGGGCGCCGTGGTGACCGTCAACGGCCAGCAGACCTACCCCTACCCCGTCGCCATCACGCCGACCCTCAAGATCGCCACACCGGGCGGCGACACGCCCACCAAGGGGACGAAGCTGTCGATCACGGGCGTCCCGGCGGGCTGGACGGCCGCCTATCAATGGCTGCGCGACGGCAAGGCCATCGGCCAGGCGACCAAGGCGACGCGCGTCGTCGCCAAAGCCGACCTCGGCCACAAGCTGTCCGCGACGGTGACGCTGTCCAAACCCGACTACGCCGCCAAGGCCTTCGCCACGACCGCCCTGTCGATCAGCAAGACGGCCGTCGCCTTCACGCCCAAGGTCAAGGGGACCGCCAAACAGGGCAAGACGCTCAAGGCGTCCGGCGCACCCAAGGGCTGGAAGGCCAAGTACCAATGGCTGCGCGACGGCAAGGCGATCAAGAAGGCGACCAAGTCCAGCCGCAAGCTGGCCAAGGCCGACGTCGGCCACAAGCTGTCGGTGCGGGTCACCGTCACCAAGAAGGGCAAGACGAAGACCGTCAAGACCTCGCAGGCGACCAAAGCGGTGAAGGCCAAAGCGGCCAAGTCCTAGCCTTCGTCAGCCTTCCAGTGGGGTGACGTCGACAAAGACATCCAGCGTCGAGGTCTCGGATTCGGTCAGGACGATGCCGCGCAGCGGCGAGACGTCGGAGAAGTCGCGCCCCCAGGCGGTCGTGATGTAGCCGTGGTCGGCGAAGCGGTGGTTGGTCGGGTCGAGGTCCAGCCAGCCGTCCGGGGTCCACACCTGCGCCCAGGCGTGGGAGGCGTCGGCGCCGCGCCGCTTCGGCTGGCCGGGCGGCGCGACCGTCTCCAAGTAGCCGGAGACGTAGCGGGCGGGCAGGCCCGCCGCCCGCAGCACGCCGATGACGAGGTGGGCGAAGTCCTGGCAGACGCCGGCCCTGGCCGCCAACAGGTCGTCCAGCGTCGAGCGCACGCTTGTCGCGCCGGGCCGATAGCTGAAGTCGGAGGCCACCTGGTCCAACAGTCCCGTCAGGCCAAGCCCCAACCCGCTATCATCCGGCAGCGCCCCGCGGGCATAGGCCCCAGGGGCCAGCATGGCCAGCGGCGAGGGCAGCGTGAAATCGGTGTGCTCCACCTTGTCGAGCACTTGGCGGGCCTTGGCGGCCACCTCGGCGACCGTCCAACGATCCAAGGCGGTCGCGTCCGGCGCGACCCGTGACACCTCGACCACCGATTCAGCGCTGATCGACAGCTCCCGTGCGTCCCCCGGCACGATCTCCAGGTAGGTGGCCGTGTTGCCGTAGCCGTCCAGGTGGTCGGCCAGGTGGGCCAGGGCCGGGCTGGCCGTGATGCGGTGCTCCAGCACCGTTTGGACGGGCGTGTCGCGCGGGGTTAGATAGGCGCGGTTGTAGCAGGCCTCGACGGCGTCGTCGTAGGCGTAGCGGGTGACGTGGCCGACGTGGTACCTCACGAGCCCTCCCCCGACCAGGTGGCGTGGCGGGAGGCCTGCCGCGAGAAGTGGCGCCGGGCGATGGCGGCCTCAACCCTGGACAGTCCGGCCAGCCGGTCGGCCAGCCAGGCGTCGATGTCGTCGGAGCGCTCGAAGACGAACCCGCGGCGCAGGCGTTCGGCGGTGTCGGCGTCGCCGGCCAGCTCCAAGTCTGCCGCCAGGGCCCGCAACTGGTGGGCCACCGAGCGGGGATTGGCGGCGTCGTCCACCAACAGCTCCAGCTCCGAGGCGGCGGCGCTGGCCGGGCCTTGGCCGCTGGCCGCGCGGCGGCGATGGGTGATCCCCGACTCGCAGGCCGCCAACACCGCCTCGGCCACCCGCTCGGCCACCGGGCCGGAACCCCGCGTGACTTGCAGCAGGGACAGCGTTTGGCGGGCCCGCTCCAGGCGCGCGCCCGCGTCCAGGAAGGCCCAAGAGGCGTCGCGCACCATCGACTCGGCGACGATGCCGGAGAAGGCCAGCAGGGCCGTCAACACGTCGTCGAGGACGCCCGGCAAGTCGCGGGCCGCCCGCTCGGCGGTGTCGCTGACCAGCAGGCGCGCCAGCACGCTCCAGGCGTCCGCGCTCATGACGTCGCGGACCTGCTGGGCGTTGGCCGTCAGACGCAACAGGTCGTAGCGCAAACCGCCGGGCTGCTCGGAGGCCAGGGCGCCGCGCAGGAAAGCCGACGGGTCGGGGCCGGCCGACAAGCTGGTGACGGCCTCGACGGCTCCCAGCATCACGCCGAGAACGGCGTAGCCCTCCGACAGCGGATGCAGGGCGTAGTCGGAGGCCAGATCGTCGGCCACCTTCAACAGCCGCGCCTTCGACTGGGCCCGCTCGGCGAACCGGCCGATCGCCATCAGGGTGCCCGCCACGCGCGGCGTCACCCGCGCCGGACCGTGGTGGGCCGGTCGCGCCGCCAACTCGACCTGCTGGGGCGCGGCGGCGCGCTCGGCGTCCGCGCGCGGCACCCAGACGTCCTTGGCCAGCGCCCCCAGGCTCGACACGAAGGCCTCTTCGGTCGACCCGGCCACCCGCCCGAAACCGCCCGGCAAGAACGAGTAGTCCGCCTGGTCCAGGCCGGCCAGGCCGAAGGCCCGCAAGACGAACCGCCTGGGCTCCAGGCCGTTCTCGGCGACCACGGGGGCGGTCGACAGCTCTTGCGGCAGGCGGGCGCACCAGGCCTCGGGGCGGGCCGCCACCATGGCCCGCCGCCGGTCCACAGCGGCGTCGACGGGCTTGCCGTTGCCGTCCACCGCCACCAATTCCAGGCCGTCGAGGTTGGCCAAGACGTGGGCGCGGGAGGTTTCCTCGCCGCACCACCACGTCGGCCAGCCGTCCAATTCCAGCGTCTCCCCCAACAGACGCTCGGCCAGGCGTGGCAGACAGGCGCCCAAGGCGGGCGAGTTCAACACGCCGCAGCCCAGCGGGTTGGCCAGCGTCAGTCCGCCGGTGCGGACCGCCTCGGCCAGGCCTGGCACGCCGACCACCGACTCGGTGTCGAACTCCAGCGGGTCGGCCTGGCCGCCCTCGATGCGGCGCATCACCACCTCGACGGGATTCAGGCCGTCGCCCGCCCGCAGCCAGACCCGGCCCTGGCGGGTGACCAGATCGTCGGCCTCGGCCAGGGTGAAGCCGAGCAGCGTGGCCAGGAAGCCCTCGTCGAATGCCGTCTTGGCCCTCACTCCGGCGCTCAGCACGACCGCCTGCGGTTCTTCGGTGCGGTTGGGCGAGGCGGCCAGGAGGGTGGCCGCCATGCGGTGGAAGAAGCCGCGCAGGCGGCGCAGATCGCTGTGCCTGTGCAGTCCGCCCAGCACCGAGCTGACGACGCGCCGGGCCGCCATGGCGTAGCCGATGCCCGAAGGTGCCTCGTTGCGGTCGGCCAAGACCCGCCAGCGCCCGTCGGGCCCGCGCCCCAGGTCGGCGGCCACCGTCCACAGGCGGCCGGGGTTGCGGCAGCCGCGAAAGTAGCCGCCGTGGCCGAGCACCACCGCCGCCGGCAAGTCCCCAGAGCGCAACAATTCTTGCCCGCCGTAGACGTCGGAGTGGATCAGGCTGAGCAGGCGGGCCCGTTGGCGCAGGCCGCGCTCCAATTGGTCCCATTCGTCGGCGCCGATGACCACCGGCAGCGGGTCGAGCCGCCAGGGCCGGACGTCGTCGCTGGCCGCCGCGCCGTAGACGATGCCGTCGGCGCCGACCAGCTTGTCGGCCTCGGCCGCAGCCGAGCGCAGGCCGCCCAGCCCCGCCTCGTCGCAGAAGGCGGCCAAGTCGGCCCCGGCCGGGCCCAGCAGCTCGTCGTGGTGTGCCAGTGCCGGATGACGCCGGTACGCCTCGACTACTGACACGCCTCACACAATACCGTCAAAGGCCGCCCAGCCAGCCTGGAACGGCTCCGGACGCCGCAGCGCGACCGGATGCCAGGCCCTGGGCGACGCCAACCCGCGCTTTACCGCGCCACGCCGACATGACGACGCCGGGCCCGACCCCCGCTGTCATGCGCCAAGTCGGGCGCGTCGTGCGGTCGTCGAACCCTCACAGCCAGCCGCGGGCGGTCGCCAGCGTCACAGCGGCCGTCCGGTTGGGGACGTCCAGCTTGGCCAAAATGCGGGACACATGCGTCTTGACGGTGGCCGGGGAGAGGTAGAGCTGGCTGGCGATCTCCGGGTTGGCCATGCCTTGCGCGACCAGCGCCAACACCTCGAGTTCGCGCGTGCTCATCGGGTTGTCCGCCGGTGTGGTCGACACTTCGAGGGGGCCGTCCAGCGCTGGCGCGGCGGCGCTAGGGGCGACCAGGACGAGCGAGGCCATGTGCAACTCGATGCCCGTGATCCAATAGCCGATCATCATCGACGCCAGAAAGGCGCAGATTTCGATGATCGCGCACACCAGGAAGATGTCGAAGGACAACAGGCCGCGGGAGTCGACGAAGCGGTAGTAGTCGGCGCCGACGATCGCCAGGGCCAAGGCGGCGTTGGCGGCCACCGCCCTCGGCCGGTCGCGGGCCACCAGCCACAGCACCGGCATGGCGACGATCTGCAACAGGGCGGCCACCACCCAGCCGGCCACCGCCAGCGCGACGCCCGCCAGGACCCCGGCCATGAACCAGCCGTCCAGCTCGCTGGGATGCCGGACTTTCAAGCAGGCCCGCCCCAGCAGCGCGTACGACGCCCCCAGCACCACCATGCCGACTTCCATCACCAACGAGCCGCGCAGCCACCCACCGACCAGACCGGCCGCGACGAAGACCCCGAAGATGACGTCCCACGCCTTGACGCTTGGGCGCGTCAGCCAAACCATTTCGGGGACCATTGGCCGACCAAAAGAGACTTGCCGTTCTCGCATAGTCCTCCTCCAATGCAACACCTGCGCCGACACACCCGATGATAGACCCGGGCCAAGCGTCCCCCACAAGGGGCAAAGGTCAATCCGCCACAGACCTTGGTCCCTGAGAGTTGCAGGCCTTTCCGCGCCGAGCGCCGCCCGTCATGGCCAGGTGTACCAGTAGGGGGCCAGCTCGATGTAGCGATTGTCGTCGACGCCGGGGAAGTTCGTCACCATATAGCGCACAGTCTTGCTGCCGG
>JAISUF010000105.1 GCA_031272195.1 Propionibacteriaceae bacterium | reverse complement strand
GCCTCGGACTTGGCGGGCTTGGCGGCCCGCTTCTTCGGCTTGGCCTCGACCGCGTCGGCCCCAGCGGCGTCCGCCACGGCCACAGCGGCTTCGTCGGCGGTCTTGGCCGCGTCGGCGTCGTCTTCGGCTTGCGGGGCCTCCTCGCCGACCGGCTCGCCGCCGACGAAATCGGCCAGCGCCGCCGCGGTGAACACCACTTCGTCATTGGCCAGCACGTCGTAGGCGTTGAGCTGGTCGACCGCTAATGCGTGGATGTTAGGGACGTTGCGCAGGCTAAGCCACGACACGTCGTCGGCGCGGTCCAAGACGACCAGCACGTTCGACTCGGCCACCTTGGCCAGCGCCTTGAGCGCCGCCTTGGTCGAGGGCGTCTCGCCGGAGACGATGGAGCCGATGACGTGGACCTTGCCGTCGCGGGCCCGGTCGGACAGCGCGCCGCGCAAGGCGGCGGCGACCATCTTCTTGGGCGTGCGCTGGGCGTAGTTGCGGGGCTTGGGGCCGTGGACTGTGCCGCCGCCGGTCCACTGCGGGGCGCGCCTGGATCCCTGGCGGGCCCGGCCGGTGCCCTTCTGGCGCCACGGCTTGGCGCCGCCGCCGGACACCTCGCCGCGCGTCTTGGTGGAATGGGTGCCCTGGCGGGCCGCCGCGAGCTGGGCCACCACGACTTGGTGGATCAGCGCAACGTTGGTCTGGGCGTCGAAATACTCGCTCGGCAGGGTGGCCTTCTTCTTGCCATCCAACAGCGTCACCTGGCTCATGCCGTCACCGCCTTCTTGGCCGCGCTGCGAAGCACGACGAGGGCCCCCTTCGGCCCGGGCACGCTGCCCTTGACCAGGATGAGCCCCCGCTCGGCGTCCACGGCGTGGATCGTCAAATTCTGCACGGTCACCTTCTCGACACCCATACGACCTGCCATCCGGGTGCCCTTGAAGACGTGGCCCGGAGTGGCGCAGGCGCCGATGCCGCCCGGCGAGCGGTGCTTGCGGTGCACGCCGTGGGAGGCGCGCAGACCGCCGAAACCGTGGCGCTTCATGACGCCCGCGGTGCCCTTGCCCTTGGTGACGCCCGTGACGTCGACCGCCTCGCCGGCCGCGAACGTCTCGACGGTCAGCTCCTGGCCGAGGGTGTAGTTGGCGGCGTCGGCGGTGCGCAACTCGACGAGGTGTTTGCGCGGGGTGACGTCGGCCTTGGCGAAGTGCCCGGCCTGGGGTTTGGTGACCGACTTGGCGCGAACAGCGCCGAAACCTAGTTGAACCGCCGAATAGCCGTCGGCGTCCGGCGTGCGGACCTGCGTGACGACGCACGGCCCGGCTTGGATAACAGTTACCGGTATGACCTGGTTGCTCTCGTCCCAGACTTGGGTCATTCCAAGTTTGGTGCCGAGCAGGCCCTTGACATTTCTCTCACTCATTGCCCACACCTCACGGAAGCTTGATCTCGATGTCGACACCGGCCGGCAGGTCGAGGCGCATCAGCGAGTCAACCGTCTTGGGCGTGGGGTCGAGGATGTCGATAAGCCGCTTGTGAGTGCGCATCTCGAAATGCTCGCGGCTGTCTTTGTACTTGTGAGGGGAACGGATCACGCAGAACACGTTCTTCTCGGTCGGCAGGGGCACGGGCCCGGCTACCTTGGCACCAGTACGGGTCACGGTGTCGACGATTTTCTTCGCCGAGGAGTCGATGACCTCGTGGTCGTAGGCCCGGAGTCTGATCCGGATCTTCTGTGTTGCCACTGGTTCGTCCTTTCGTTCTCCACCGGCCCGCAGCATCTCGGACCAGCGTTTGCTCCGACCCCCGAGGTCGGGCGTGTCGGGCCTGTTCTGGGCCGCACAACACCGATTCTTGTTGGTTGGTGTTGGTTGGGCCCGGCACCTACGCGCCTGGCACCCGAGAGGCACGCCCAAGGGCGCTCCTCGTCGGAGCAACCGGACTAGCTTCTCACAAACCGCCCGCCGGGGCAAATCGACATCTCGCGCCCAGTTCGGCCGGTGACGGCGGCTCGAGGACCCGCATCACAGGCGGCAGGCGTGGATTGTGGTGACGAGTATGCCCTCGGCCCCGGCCTGCCACAGCTCGTCCATGACGCGCTGGGCGTCCGGTTTGGGGATCAGCGCGCGGACGGCCACCCAGTCTTTGTTGGCCAGCGGCGAGACCGTCGGCGAGTCGATGCCGGGCGTGATCGCGCAGGCGGCGTCCAGCTTGTCGAGTGGGACGTTGTAGTCGACCATCAGGTAGGTGCTGGCCGTGATGACTCCTTGCAGGCGGCGGACGAGCTGGTCCAGACCGGCGGGCGCGGCCCGCCCGGCGCGCTGGATCAGGATCGCCTCCGACTCCAGGATGGGCCCGCCGAACAGCTCCAGGCCGGCCGCCCGCAGCGTCGAGCCCGTCTCCACCACGTCGGCGATGACGTCGGCCACGCCCAGGCGGATCGACGACTCGACGGCGCCGTCGAGGTGGATCAGCCGGGCCGTCAGGCCCTCCCGCTCCAGGAAGGCGCGCACCAAGCCGGGATAGGATGTGGCGATCCGCTTGCCGTCCAAATCCGCGATGGCCAGACCCTGCCCGGCGGGGGCGGCGAAACGGAACCGCGTCGCCCCGAAGCCGAGCGCCAGCACCTCGACCGCCTCGGCACCGGAGTCGAGCAGCATGTCGCGCCCGGTGACGCCGATGTCGAGGGTGCCCTCGCCCACGTAGACCGCGATGTCGCGGGGGCGCAGGTAGTAGAACTCGACGGCGTTCTCCTCGTCGACCAGCACCAGTTCTTTGGGGTCGTTGCGCTGGCGGTATCCGGCCTCGCGCAGCATCTTGGCGGCGGCCTCCGACAGCGAGCCCTTGTTCGGGACGGCTACCCGCAGCAGTTCCATGGCGTCCTCACAGGTGCTCGTAGACGTCGTCGAGGTCCAGGCCGAGGGCCAGCATCATGACTTGGGTGTGGTAGAGCAACTGGCTGATCTCCTCGGCGGCCCGCTCCTTGCCCTCGTGCTCGGCGGCCATCCAGACCTCGGCCGCCTCTTCGACGACCTTCTTGCCGATGGCGTGGACGCCGGCGTCCAACGCCCGCACCGTGCCGGAGCCCTCCGGCCGGGTGGCGGCGCGCACCTTCAGATACTCGAATAGTTCCTCAAACGACTTGTTCACAAGCGACCACTCTACAGTGGCCCCCTCTCAGCGCACGCCCAGCAGCGCCTCGACGAGCCCGGCGACGGCTCTTGGCGCGTCGGCGTCCCCGCCGTTTTCGGCGGACCAGCGGTCGACCACGGCCAGCGCGGCGGGGGCGTCCAGGTCGTCGCCAATGGCCGATCGGACCGCCTCTAAGACCGGCCCCGCCGACGCTCCGGCCGGTCGGGCGAAAGCCGCCCGCCACCGCTCCAGGCGCTCGCGGGACCGCGCCAACAGGGCCGGGGAGTAGTCCCAATCGGCGGCGTAGTGGTGGGACAGCAGAAGCAGCCGGACCGCCATCGGATCGACGCCGTCGTCGAGCAGTTGGTGGACGAAGACCAGATTGCCCAGCGACGTGCTCATCTTGACGCCGTCCAACCCAACCATGCCGACGTGCATGAACGCCTCGGCGAACGGCCGCCCGGTGGCGGCCTCGGCCTGCTGGGCGCTCATCGGATGGTGCGGAAAGGCCAGGTCGCGGCCGCCCGCCTGGACGTCGAAGTCCGACCCCAAGGCCTTGACGGCGATGGCGGCGCACTCGACGTGCCAGCCGGGACGCCCCCGTCCCAGCGGCGTGTCCCAGGCCGGCTCGCCGGGACGCTCGGCCCGCCACAGCAGCGAGTCCAGCCGGTGGCGCTTGCCCCGGCGGTCCGGATCGCCGCCCCGCTCGGCGAACAACGCGATCAAGTCGTCGCCGGCGCCCAGCCCGGCCGCCGACTCGTCGAAGGCGAAGTACCAGTCGTCGGCCCCTTGACCGTTCTCGTCCGGCGTGCCCACGCGATAGGCCCGCCCGACCTCAGCCAGGCGCTCGACCATCGCCACCACGTCGTCCAGGCTTTCAACCACGCCTGCGAGGGCAGTCGGAGGCAGCACCGCCAAGGCCGACATGTCGTGGCGGAAGACCTCGGTTTGGGCCTGCGCCAGGGCCCGCCAATCGACGCTCGTGGCAGCGGCCCGCTCCAGCAGCGGGTCGTCGACGTCGGTGACGTTCTGGGCGTAGACGACGCCCAGGTCGGCGTCCAGCCAGGCCCGGTGCAGCAAGTCGACGCAGACGTAGGTGAAGGCGTGGCCCAAGTGGGCGGCGTCGTATGGCGTGATCCCGCAGGCGTACAGCCGCGCCGCGCCGGTGTCCGGGCCGACCTGGCGCAGCGTTCCGTCGGCCATCCTCAGCCGGGGGCGCGGCCCCCTTCCGGGCGCCGGTTCGACCGGGCGACTCTCCCAAGACCTCACCCGGCCAGCGTACTAGGAGGTGATTCATGAGTCGGTGCCGACTCAAATCACCTCTTGGGGCGATCGTGACAGTAAGCTATCGCAGCGTGGATTGGATTGAAGCAATTGTCTTGGGCGTCGTGCAGGGGTTGACGGAGTTCCTGCCAATCTCCTCCAGCGGACACCTGTCGATCGTCGGCCAACTGTTCTTCGCCGGGCGCGATCCTGGCGCGGCCTTCACCGCGATCACACAGCTCGGCACCGAGACTGCCGTCATCCTCTATTTCGCCCGCGACATCGGCCGGATCGTCTCGCGCTGGGCGCTGTCGCTGGTCGGCAAGGCGCCGCGCAACGACCCGGACGCCCGCATGGGCTGGCTGGTGATCGTCGGCACCATTCCGATCGTCGTGCTCGGGTTGGTCTTCAAAGACCAGATCGAGCACGAGTTGCGCAACCTGTGGATCACAGTCGCCATGCTGGCCGTCGTCGGCCTGATCCTGCTGGCGGCCGACTCGCTGGCCAAGCACCAGCGCGACTTGTCGCAGTTGACTTGGCCGCACGGCGTCCTGCTCGGCTTGGCCCAGGCCTGCGCCCTGATCCCCGGCGTCTCCCGCTCCGGGGCGACCATCTCGGCGGGGCTGTTCTTGGGTTACCAGCGTCCGGCGGCGACCCGCTACGCCTTCCTGCTAGCCGTCCCGGCCGTCTTCGGCTCGGGGCTGTACGAGTTGAAAGACCTGGCCGAGACCGACCCGAACCCCGCCTGGGGGCCGATCGCCCTGGCCACGGTGATCGCCTTCGGCATCGGCCTGGCCGTCATCCACTGGCTGTTGAAGTACGTCTCGAACCACTCGTTCAAGGTCTTCGTCTGGTATCGCCTGGGGTTGGCGGCGCTCGTCGCGGCGCTGCTGTTGACCGGCGTCCTGACGCCGTAGACGCCCCAGGCGACGCGATCCGGGCGCGACCCGGGCGAAGTCCCCACGCCCCCTGCGCGACTCCGACGCGACCGGCCCCAACGGCGCCGACGAGTCGTCGCAGACCGGCGGGTCTCACTTCCGGCCGAGCAGCTCCTCCAAGGCGGCCAGCCGTCCGACCATCTGCTCCTCGGCGCCATGGTCGGTCGGCTCGTAGTAGCGGGCCCCCTCAAGCGCGTCGGGCAGGTATTGCTGACGGGCCACGCCGTGCTCGAAGTCGTGGGCGTAGCGGTAGCCGACGCCGTGCCCCAGCTCGCCCGCGCTCGAATAGTGGGCGTCGCGCAAGTGGGGCGGGACTTGGCCGATCTTCCCGGCCCGCACGTCGGCCAGCGCCGAGTCGATGGCGTTGACGACGGCGTTCGACTTCGGGGCCATCGCGGCGGCGATGGTGGCGTGCGCCAGGTTGATGCGGGCCTCCGGCAGGCCGATCAGCTGCACGGCCTGGGCGGCGGCGACGGCGGTCTGCAGCACCGCCGGGGAGGCCATGCCGATGTCCTCGGAGGCCAGGATGATCAGCCGCCGGGCGATGAAACGCGGGTCCTCCCCCGCCTCGATCATCCGCGCCAGATAGTGCAGGTCCGCCTGCAAGTCGGAGCCGCGCACCGACTTGATGAAGGCGCTGATGACGTCGTAGTGCTGGTCCCCGTCCCGGTCGTAGCGGACGGCCGCCCGGTCGACGGCCGCCTCCAAGTCGGCCACGCCGATGGCCAGCGGGTCCGCGCCCCCGCCGCCGGCCTCCCGCGCGCGGGCCGAGGCCACCGCCGCCGCCTCCTCCAGATAGGTGAGCGCCCGCCGGGCGTCCCCGCCGGCCAAGCGCACCAGCGCGGCCAGCGCGTCGTCGTCCAAGGCGTGGTGGCCCCCCAGACCCCGCTCGTCGGCGACGGCCCGCCGCACCAAGTCGGCGATGTCTGAGTCGGCCAGCGGCTTGAGCGTCAGCAGCAGCGAGCGCGACAGCAGCGGCGAGATGACGGAGAACGCCGGGTTCTCGGTGGTGGCGGCGATCAGCGTCACCAAACGGTTCTCAACGGCCGGCAGCAGGACGTCCTGCTGGGTCTTGGAAAAGCGGTGGACCTCGTCGACGAAGAGGACGGTCGGGCGGCCCTTGGCCAATTCGCGACGGGCCACGTCCAACTCGGAGCGCACCTCTTTGACCCCCGCTGTGACGGCCGACAACTCCACGAAACGCCGCCCGCCGGCCCGCGAGACGATGGCCGCGATGGTCGTCTTGCCGACGCCGGGCGGGCCCCACAGGAAGACCGACATCGGCTGATCGGAGGCCACCAGACGGCGCAGCGGCGAGCCCGGCCCGAGCAGGTGCTGCTGGCCGACCAACTCGTCAAGGCTGCGCGGGCGCATCCGCACCGCCAGGGGCGCGCGGGCGTGGGCGGCGCCCA
>JAISUF010000061.1 GCA_031272195.1 Propionibacteriaceae bacterium | reverse complement strand
CACCTACGGCACGGGCTGCTTCCTGCTGATGAACACCGGCCGGGAGCCGGTTTGGTCCAGCCACGGCCTGTTGACGACGGTGGCCCACAAGATCGGCCAACAAGCGCCGGTCTATGCGCTGGAGGGTTCGGTCGCAGTGGCCGGGTCGCTGGTGCAGTGGCTGCGCGACCAGTTGGGCGTCATCGCCTCCGCGCCCGAGGTCGAGGCGCTGGCCGCGCCGGACAATGGCGGGGTCTATTTCGTGCCTGCCTTCTCGGGGCTGTTCGCGCCGCATTGGGACACGACCGCTCGCGGCGCCATCGTCGGCCTGACCCGTTACGCCACCAAAGCCCACTTGGCGCGGGCGGCGCTGGAGGCCACCGCCTACCAGACCCGCGAGGTGGTCGACGCGATGGAGGCCGACTCCGGCGTCAAACTGGCCGAGCTGAGGGTGGACGGCGGCATGGTCGCCAACGACACGCTGATGCAGTTCCAGGCCGACCAGCTCGGCGTGCCAGTCGTCGCCCCGGCCGTCGCCGAGACGACCGCCCTGGGCGCGGCCTACGCCGCAGGCATCGCCGTCGGCGTGTGGTCCGGCGAGCAAGACGTGGCCGCCAACTGGTCGCAGGCCAAGCGCTGGCTGCCGTCCGCCGACGAGGCCCAGCGCGCCCGCCACTACCGCCTGTGGAAGAAAGCCGTCGCCAAGTCGATGAATTGGCTGGACGACAAACCCTGAAGCGGTCGGTCAGGCCCGAGTCCGATGGCGGCGGCCGCCGAGCCCGACGGCCCATGACGCGGCCTCAGCGTGCCGCCGACCGGTTGGTGAGCGTGGCGTGGACGCCCTGGGACAGCAGCCAGTCCACGTACAGGCGAGCCCAGTTCCGCTTGCTGCAGCGCCAGGCTGGATCGGCAGGATCTGATTTCGGGTCGTACTCGCCGTCGGCGCAGGCTCCGTTGCCAGCCGAATACGAGTCGCCGATCAGCACCACATTCGCGGACATTGCCGAGTCGTTCGTGACGGTGACGTCGGCAGCAGCATCGGGCAGCCAGGCAACGGTCGCCACAGCAATCATTACTAAGGAAACGAATATGGGGAACAGGTTGATGGGGTGGGGGCGGTGTCGGGCGGCGGGGGCGCTCGTTCGGCGGGCCGGGCGCTGGCTCCACGTCGCCACCAGTATGCCATGGGTTCGCGCCGACACGGCCCGGCCGGGAGAATCGATGTTGTCGACTTGTTCCGCCTGGCCGCACGGCAGGTGGTGGGCGGAGTGGTCGATTGGCGCGGCGGTGGGTCATGGCTGCTTTCCTTCTCAGACACCGCCCGGAAACAGAAAAAGGCCCCCGCGCACCCGGTAGAGCCCGCTTACCCTTGCTGCCTTCCGACCCTGGGGGAGTTGGGCGAGTTGCCGCCGCGCGGGGAACCCGCCAGCCAGTGTAGCCGCTTTGGGCCACCCATGGCTCGTCCGGCGTCCCTGCCTGGCCAGTGATTCGGCTAGGCTGAGGGGGTCCCCGATGCGAAGGGTTGCCACCATGAGATTCGCCCGTCGAATTGCGGCCGCCGGTTTGGGTGCCGTGGCGCTGTTGGGCCTGGGTTCGCTGCCCGCGCAGGCCGCCGACGAAATCGCCGAGTACGACGTCACGGCCGTCGTCGACGCCAGCGGCGCGGTCCAAGTCGAGGGCTCGCTGACGCTGGACGCCGCCGCGTCCGCCGACCTGACGCAGGCCATACCCACCCTGCAAGAGACGACCGACCGGCGCGACTACGTCTACACGATTTCCGGTCTGACGCTGACCGCCGACGGCGCCGAGCAGACCGTCGCCGCCACCCAGACCGCCGACGCGCTCGTCGTCACGCTGCCGAAAGGCCACACCTCCTACACCCTTTCCTACGCGGTCGTCGGGGCGGCCACCCTCTCGCCCGAAGGCGCGACCGTCGTGACGTGGGATCTGGTGGCAGGGCTGTCCGTGCCGGTCGCTTCCTTCACCGGCACGATGGCGCCCGACGTTCCGGCCGGCTTCGACTTGGTCGACTGCGCTGCGGGCGATCCACAGTCCCCCGGCGCCTGCACGTGGTACGCCGGCGCCACCCAGGCCGACCCGGTGCCGGAGTTCCACCACGACGGGCTGCCCGCCGGCCAGGTGGTGCGGGCCACCTTGCGCTTCCCGCAAGGCATCGCCGCCAACCAGACGATCCGCGAGCGCTGGACGTTCGACCGGGCGTTCTCCGTCGCCCCGGCCCAGTTGCTGACCGCACTGGCCGTGCTGGTGGTCGGCGGTGTTGTCGTCTTGTTGCTGCACCGCCGCTTCGGGCGCGACGTCGACGCCGTGCCGCCGACGCGCGTCGCCGAGTTCCATCCGGTCGGCGAGGGCCAAGTCGAGTTCCGCGTCTTGGACGACATCCGCCCCGGCCTGGTCGGCACCGTCCTGGACGAGCGCGTCGACCCGGTCGACGTCACCGCCACCCTGCTCGACTTGGCAGTCCGCGGCCATCTCGTCATCCGCGAATTGCCGCGCGCCGCCGAACACGCCTTCGCCGAGTGGACGTTCGAGCGGGTCGGCAACGCCGACGCCAAACTGTCCGATTTCGAATTGACGCTGTTGGACGCCGTCGCCCCGCGCCAAGGCGAGGCGGTCGCCGTGTCGGCGCTGGCGGGCACGGTCGGCGGCGTCATCGACCAGGTGCAGTCGCAGCTTTATGACGAGGTCGTCGCCCGCGGCTGGTTCGCCAACCGCCCCGACCAGACCCGCGGCCTGTGGGCGCGACTGGGCTGGGCGCTCCTCGGGGTTTCGCTGGTGGCGACTGTTCTGCTGGCGGCTTTCAGCAGCTTCGGCATGACGGGGGTGGCGTTGATCGCGGTGTCGCTCGGTTTGATCTTCGTCGCCGCCGAGATGCCCGCCCGGACCGCCGCCGGCGTGGCCGTCCTGGGCGGCATGGGGGCGCTGACGGGCGTGCTGGCCACGCAGCCGGTCGACGAGCTGCCGAAGGGCAACCGGATCGCCCAAGTCTCGTCGGTTCTGCCGTACGCCGTCGTGCTGGGAGGGGCCGCCCGCTGGCTGGACGCCCTGGCGGCCGAGGACGACGACGCCGCCCCCGACCCGGAGGACGTCTACTGGTATCACGCCCCCGAGACGTGGAACCTGTCAGACCTGCCCGCCAGCCTGCGCGCTTTCGTCACCACCGTCCAAGGCACCCTCTTCACCCGCTGACGGCCGGGTCGCCTCGGGGTTGGGCCGTCCCATGGTCAGCGTCGCGCCGACCGACGCCGTGATCACGCAAGCCATCGCGGCCAACTCCAGCGGCGTCAACACCTCGCCCAGGATGGCCAGCGCCAAACCGGCCGCCACCGCCGGCTCCAGGCTCATCAGGATGGCGAAGGGCGCCGAGTCGATGCGCC
Source organism: Propionibacteriaceae bacterium (assembly GCA_031272195.1). Lineage (GTDB taxonomy): Bacteria > Actinomycetota > Actinomycetes > Propionibacteriales > Propionibacteriaceae > Propionicimonas. Next base: position 35,743 of record JAISUF010000061.1, on the reverse strand, counting down.
GCAGCGCCGTCATCTCGAAGGCGTACGGCAGCACCGACGAGCAGACCGCCACCATGAACGCCCCGCCCAGCACGCGCCAGTCGAGCAGCGCCGCCGGATCGGCCAGGACGCCGGGCGCGGCGAACAGCGCCGGGCCGATCAGCGAGCCGACCGCCACGCCGCTGACGCCGTCCCAATGCCGGCCCGTCGGCACGGCCAGCAGAATGTACGCCGCCCAGCAGGCCGCCGCCAGGAACGCGAAGCCGATCCCGGCCCAGTCGAGCACCAGCCCAGACCAGCTCAACACGGCCACACCCGTCCCGGCCAACACAACCCACAGTCCGTCGCGGGGGCGGCGGACGCCCAGGAAGGCGACCGTCAGCGGCCCCAAGAATTCAATGGTGACGGCCATGCCCACCGGGATGCGGGCCAGCGCCTGGTAGATCGAGAAGTTCATGACGCCCAACGCCGTCCCGTAGGCCAGCACGGCCTGCCACTCGACCCAGCGGCGTCCCCGCAGACGCGGCCTGGCCACCAGCATCAGCACCGGCAGGGCGAACAGCATGCGCAGCCAGGCGACCGTCGCCGGATCGGCCAGCCCGAACAGCCACTTCCCCCAAACCCCGCCCAGCTGGACGAACACGATCGCGCCGACCACCAGCCAGATCGGTTGACGCAGCCACGAACGCATAGGGCACACACTAGCCCCCCGCCTGTGACGCCGGCGAAACATTCACAGGCGCAAAAACCTACGGTACCGTAGCCAAGTCGCCGAAAGTCCGCCAGAATGGTTCTATGACTTCTGCCCCGTGGACGCGGCATTACCAGCCCGGCGTGCCCGAAGAGATCGAACTGCCCACCGAATCCCTGATCGGCCTGGTCGAACGCAGCGTGCGGGAGGCCAAGACCTGCGTCGCCACCGAGTTCTTCGGCCAAACCATGACGTATGCCCAACTCGGCGACCAGATCAACCGCGTCGCCGAAGGCCTGCGCAACCTCGGCGTCAAAGCCGGCGACCGGGTGGCGCTGGTGCTGCCGAACTGCCCCCAGCACATCGTCGCCTTCTACGCGGTGCTGCGGCTGGGCGCGGTCGTCGTCGAGCACAACCCGCTCTACACCGCCCGCGAGTTGCGCCACATGTTCGAGGACCACGCCGCCCGCGTCGTCATCGCCTGGGACGCCGCCGTCGAGAAGCTGCGCCACCAGCCCGACGACATCGAGGTGGACGCCATCGTCGCGGTCAACCTGCTCAAGGCCTTCCCACGCCTGAAGCGGCTGGCGCTGGCCCTGCCGGTGCCCAGCCTGCGGGCGACGCGCAAGAAACTGACCCAGCCCGCGCCCGGCACCATCGCCTGGGAGGAGCTGCTGAAGTCCAAGCCGATCGCCGACAGCCACCCCCGGCCCAACGTCCACGACTTGGCCGTCATCCAATACACCTCCGGCACGACGTCGTCGCCCAAAGGCGCGATGCTGAGCCATTTCAACCTTTACTCCAACGCCCGGCAGGGCATGGCCTGGATGCACGGCGCCGAATACCGCAAGGAGACGTTCTACGCGATCCTGCCGATGTTCCACGCCTTCGGCATGACGCTGTTCCTCACCTACGGCATCCTGCAGCAGGCCCGCATCGTGCTGTTCCCGCAGTTCGACGTCGACATGGTGCTGGACGCCGCCAAGAAGAGCCCGCCGACCGTCTACCACGCCGTGCCGCCGATCTTCGAGGCGACCGCCCGCCGGGCCAAGGAGCGCGGCATCTCCCTCAAGTCGGCCCGCTTCTGCATCTCCGGGGCGATGAACCTGCCCGACTCCACCGTCGAGCTTTGGGAGGCCCAGTCCGGCGGCCTGCTCGTCGAGGGCTACGGCATGACGGAGGCCTCGCCGGTTTGCCTGGGCAATCCGTTCTTCCCCTCCCGCAAGACCGGCACGATCGGCGTCCCCTTCCCCAGCACGCTCATGAAAGTCGTCGACATCGAAGACCCGACCAAAGAGGTCGCCCAAGGCGAGCGCGGCGAGCTGCTGATCAAGGGCCCGCAGGTGTTTAGCGGCTATTGGAACAACCCCGTCGAGACCGAGCGGACGCTGCTGCCCGGCGGCTGGCTGCGCACCGGCGATGTGGTGACGGTCGACGCCGACGGTTTCACCACCATCGTCGACCGGGTCAAGGAGTTGATCATCACCGGCGGCTTCAACGTCGCCCCATCGGAGGTCGAGGCCGTCTTGCGGAGCCATCCCGACATCGCCGACGCCGCCGTCGTCGGACTGCCCGCACCCAGCGGCGGGGAGACGGTGGTCGCCGCCGTGCTGATGCGCCCCGGCGCGACGATGGACGCCGACGCCCTGCGGTCGTACTGCCGCGAGCGCCTGGCCGCCTACAAGGTGCCGCGCCGCTTCGAGGCCGTCTCGGAGCTGCCCGCCTCGATGCTCGGCAAAGTCCTGCGCAAACAGGTGAAGGAGAGCCTGGCGGCGTCTTGAGCCAAGACAGGCCGTCGTCGGCTCGGTTCGGACGCTGCGGGTAGCAGTCGCTCTCGGCCCCGCCGGGAGCCGGTCACGGAGAGCCGGCAGCATCCCAGCGCCCGCCGACCTGTTGCGGACATGCCGCCTTCCGCTTGTCATGGCGCATCGGCGCCTGGCAGGGGTCGCAGTGGCGACGCACGGTTGGCGCGACAGGGGTACTCAGCGGCCGACGGCGGGCCATAGTCTCGACGGCATGGCCAAACGTTTACTGGACAGTGTCGACTGCGCCCTGCTGGAGGCGTTGATGGAGGACGGGCGTCTCACCAACCGCTCGTTGGCCTCGCGCGTCTGCGTGGCCGAGTCGACCTGCCACGCCCGCCTGGCGGCGTTGTCGGCGCGGGGCGTCGTCAAGGGGGTGCACGCGGAGTTGGACTGGGCGGCGGTCGGCCTTGGCGTCCAAGCGCTGCTGTTGCTGAGGACGATCAACCAGGCGGCGGCGGCCGCCGAGGCCCGACGGCTGGCCCGCGTCGACGGGGTCCTGCGGGTGTTCGTGCTGGCCCGCGACGAGGGGTTGGCGCTGTGGGCGGCTTTCCCCAGCGCCGTCCACCTGCGCAGCTTCATCGCCGCCGAGCTGAACCGCTCTCCGGCCGTCACCGCCGTCACCACGCACCTGCTCTCCCAGGCCCGGCGCGGCCGCCCGCCCCGGCTGACCCCGCAACGCTGACCGTCGGGCGTTGGCGCGTGCGGCGTAACGCCAAGTCAGCGCAGGCTCGCCGCTGGCAACCAGGCCCACGCAGACCCGCGCTGGCGGAGCCGACACCAGTGGCTACTGGCCCAGGGCCTGCTCCAGGACGCTCAACGGCACCGAGCCCAACTCCAGGGCGCGCGTGTGGAAGGCTTTGAGGTCGAAGGCCTCGCCTCGGGCGGCGGCGGCTTGTGCGGCGTGGGCGCGGGCCTGCTCCCACAGGCGCTGCCCGATCTTGTAGCTGGGGGCTTGGCCGAACCAGCCGAGGTAGCGGTTGTATTCGAACCGCAGGAAGCCCTCGTTCTCGTGGACGTTCGACACCAGCAGGTTCCAGGCCTTGTCGGCGTCCCAGCGGCCGCCGCCCCACTTGGCGGGCGCCGTCATGCCGCAATGCAGGCCGATGTCGAGGACGACGCGGGTGGCCCGCATGCGCTGGCCGTCTAACATGCCCAGCCGGTCGCCCGGCGCGGCCAAGAAGCCGAACTCCTCCATCAGCCGCTCGGCGTAGAGCGCCCAGCCCTCGCCGTGGCCGGACGTCCACGAACCCATCCGCAGCCAACTGTTGAGGCGGTCCTTCAAGGCCACGGCCGTGCCGATCTGCAGGTGGTGGCCTGGCACGCCCTCGTGGTAGACCGTCGTCAACTCCCGCCAGGTCGAGAACTCGGTTATGCCTGGCGGCACCGACCACCACATCCGGCCGGGACGGCTGAAATCGTCACTCGGGTTGGTGTAGTAGATGCCGCCGTTCTGGGTCGGGGCGATGCATGCCTCGATCGTCCGCACCGGCTCGGGAATGTCGAAATACTTGCCGTGCAGGGCGGCGATGGCCTCGTCGGCCTTGGCCTGCATCCATTCGCGCAGCGCTCCGGTGCCGTGGATGACGCCGTTGGCGTCGGCGTCCAACACCTGCGCCGCCTGCTCGACGCCGGCGCCCGGCCCGGCGATCTCGGCCGCCAAAGCCTCCTGCTCGGCCGTCACCTTGTCCAACTCCTCCAAGCCCCAGGCGTAGGTCTCGTCGAGGTCGACGACGGCGCCGACGAAGTTGCGCGAGGCGAGGGCGTAACGCTCCCGGCCGACGGCGTCCTCGGCGGGGGCGGCGCCGGCCACCTCGTCGCGCAGGTAGGACGCCAGCTCGGCGTAGGCGGCGGCGGCCTTCTCGGCCAGGCCGCGAACGGCCTCGTCGTCGGGGCGCTTGGCGGCCAGCTCGAGGAAGAACGAGCTTGTCGGATCGCCAATCTCGGCGGCCTGCTTGACGCCCTCGGCGACTTGCCGGGCGGCTGGCACCAGACCGCGCCGCACCCCCTCGGCCAGGCTTTGGCGGTAGCCGGCCAGCGCGGCGGGGATGCCGGCCAGGCGGGAGGCGATGTTGTGCCAATCCTCGTCGGTGTCGCAGGCCATCAGGTCGAAGCAGTCGCGGCAGGCCTGCAGCGGGGAGGCGATGACGTTCAAGTCGGCGGCCCACTCGCCGGCCTGGTAGACCTCGACCGCCAACGCCAGACGATCCCTCATCGCGGCCAGCGTCACCTCGTCGGCGGCGTCTTGCGGGCAGGCCGAGTCCAACTCCCGCAGCGTGGCGCGGCAAAGCTCGGCGCGGGCGGCGTGGCCGTCGGGGGAGAAGTCCGTCAGCTCGTCGTCGTGGCCGGGCAGGCCGATGGCGGTGGCCTCAAGCGGGTCGAGGGCGGCCTGGCGGGCCAGGAAATCGTCGGCCAGTCGGTCGATTGTGGTGGGTACGCGCGTGTTCACCAAACAACCATAACTCAAGGCGTCGGCAACCTCCCCTATCCTTGGTAGGTGCGCAAACCTCGCTGGCCTTATGTGCTGTTCGACCTGGACGGCACGCTGGCCGACACCATCGGCCTGATCGTGGCCTCCCATGAGTACGCCTTCGACGCCGTGCTCGGACGCCAGTTGCCGCGCGAGACCTACCTGAGCTGGATCGGCCTGCCGCTGACGGAGTGCTATGTGGAGGAGTTTCCGCAGCAGTCCAGGGAGCTGGAGGCGCGCTATCTGGAGTTCAACGAGGCCAACGCCGAGGCGATGACGAAGCCCTTCCCCGGCGTCAAGGCGCTGCTGAAAGACTTGCGGGCGGCGGGGGCGCGGGCGGGGGTGGCGACGTCGAAACGCCGCGCCGCCTCCGAGACCAGCCTGCGGGTGGTCGGCATCGACGGGTTGGTCGAGTTGGCGGCGACGGCCGAGTCGACGCGCTTCCACAAGCCGCGCCCCGAGCCGCTGCTGGCGGCCGCCAGGTGGCTGGGCGCCGACCCGTCTGAGATGGTCTATGTGGGCGACTCCGTCTTCGACGCCCAAGCCGCCCGGGCCGCTGCGATGGACTGCCTGCTCGTCACCTACGGCGCCGGCGAGGCCGACGAACTGGCCGCCGAGCGGCCGTTGGCACTGCTGGACGACGCCGCCGGGCTGCGGGCCGCGCTGCTGGGAGCGGACTTGCCAGGCGACGCGCCCCAGACGCGGGGATTCGAGTCGGGCGTCGAGGAAGGCCTGCCCCAGGCGGCCCGAGCCGACCGCCGCGAGCGGGCCGAAGCGGGGGCGGGCGAGTGACTGGGCCTTCGGGAGGGTGAGGTTTTCCACCGGCGCCGGGCCGCGCGGCGGCGGATTGTGGAAAGATGAAAACGGCAACGATGCGAAGGAGTAGTGCGATGGCCGAATTTCTGTACGAGGACATGCTTCCGCTGGGGGACGACCCGACCCCCTACCGCAAGCTGACCGGCGAGGGCGTCGAGTTGGTCGACGGCCCCGACGGGCGCAAATTCTTGAAAGTCGCCCCCCAGGCGCTGGAATTGCTGGCCGAAACCGCCATGCACGACATCGCCCACTACCTGCGCCCCGCCCATTTGCAGCAATTGCGCAAGATTCTTGACGACCCGGAGGCCTCCGGCAACGACAAATTCGTCGCCCTCGATTTGATGAAGAACGCCAATATTGCCGCGGCCGGCGTCCTGCCGATGTGCCAAGACACCGGCACAGCCATCATAATGGGCAAACGCGGCCAGCGCGTCATCACCGACGGCCCCGACGAATTGGCGCTGTCCAAAGGCGTCTACGACGCCTACACCCGCCTCAACCTGCGCTATTCGCAGAACGCCCCGCTGACAATGTGGGACGAGCAGAACACCGGCACCAACCTGCCGGCCCAAATCGAGCTGTACGCCGACACCCAGCCCGGCCACGAGCAGGCCTACAAGTTCCTGTTCATGGCGAAAGGCGGCGGCTCGGCCAACAAGTCGTATCTCTACCAGGAGACTAAGGCAATCCTCAACCCCGACTCGATGATGAAATTCCTCGACGAGAAAATCCGCTCGCTCGGCACGGCCGCCTGTCCGCCGTACCATTTGGCCATCGTCATTGGCGGCACATCGGCCGAGTTCTGCCTCAAGACGGCGAAATACGCCTCGGCGAAATATCTGGATTCGCTGCCGACTTCCGGATCGCCGAGCGCCCACGGCTTCCGCGACATCGAACTGGAGGAGCGCGTCTTGGAACTGACGCGGCTCAACGGCATCGGCGCCCAGTTCGGCGGCAAGTACTTCTGCCACGACGTGCGCGTCATCCGCCTGCCGCGCCACGGCGCGTCGCTGCCGGTGGCCATCGCCGTGTCCTGCTCGGCCGACCGTCAATGCCTGGCCAAGATCACCGCCGACGGGGTCTTCATCGAGCAGCTCGAGACCGATCCGGCCCAGTACATGCCCGACGTCATCGACCCGTCCATCGAGGGCGGCGACGTGGTTGCCGTCGACCTGCGCCGCCCGATGAAGGAGGTGCTGGCCCAGTTGAGCCAGTATCCGATCAAGACGCGCCTGTCGCTGACCGGCACGCTGGTGGTCGCCCGCGACATCGCCCACGCCAAACTGCGCGAGCGCCTCGACGCCGGCCAGCCGATGCCGCAATACATGAAGGACCACCCGGTCTATTACGCCGGCCCCGCCAAGACCCCCGAGGGCATGCCGTCGGGCTCCTTCGGGCCGACGACGGCCGGGCGGATGGACTCCTACGTCGAGCAGTTCCAGGCGGCTGGCGGATCGATGATCATGCTGGCCAAGGGCAACCGCTCCAAGCAGGTGACCGACGCCTGCGCCAAACACGGCGGTTTCTACCTCGGCTCGATCGGCGGCCCCGCCGCCCGCCTGGCCCAAGACTGCATCAAGTCCGTCGAGGTGTTGGAATATCCCGAGTTGGGAATGGAGGCGATCTGGAAGATCGAGGTCGAGGACTTCCCCGCATTCATCGTCGTCGACGACAAAGGCAACGACTTCTTCGCCGACGTCAACCGTCCCACCACGCTGAACCTGCTGCGCAAGTAAGCGCTCAGGGCGCCAGACGGCAACTGGGCTCGGCCCGCCAGTTCAACGCTTGGCGGGCCGAGCCCAGTTGCGTCCGCCCTCAGGCGGGGTCAGTCGTCGCTCAGGCCTGGTATTCCAGATGGGCCCGGATGAACCACTGGAACTTCTCCAGCTCGGCGGTGGCGCCGATGAAGATGTCCTGGCTGGGCAGGTCGAACTCCAAGTCGGCGATGGCGCGGCGGTTGCCCTCGACGACGGTCGTGTAAACCTTGTCCAGCGCCTTCAGGTGGTCGAGCGCTCCGCCGATGCCCAGAGGGTAATCGATCGGGTCGGTGATCGACTTGACGGTGCCCTTCGGCGAGCCGCCCAGAGCCGCGATCCGCTCGGCCACCTCGTCGGCGAAACCGCGCACCAGCTCGACCTGCGGATCGATCATCTCGTGGACGGAGATGAAGTTCGGGCCGATCACGTTCCAGTGGACGTGCTTCAACGTCAAATGCAGATCGTTGTAGGCCGCCAGCCGGCCCTGTAGGATTTCGGCCGCCTTGGCCCCTTGTTCGGCGCTGAGCCCAGGCACCGTGAATGTCGCCATCAGATTCTCCTTCGATTCATTTCCCTCAAGCGGGGAGTGTTACCCGTTCGATACTACCCGCCTGCGGCAGTCCCGGGGATGGGTGGCGACGTGGATGTCACGCGGTGGGCGGGTGGGCGCGGATGCCGGCCGCGACCTTGTCGAAGACGGCCTCGTCCAGACGCCCGCCGATGCGGCGCACGGTGTTGGGGTTGACGCGGACGATCCGATTGACGCGGGCCTCGGAGACGCGCCCCTGGCTGTCCCACGGGCCGGAGCCGATCTCCACCCAATAGCGTCCCTCGCGGTTCTCCTGGGCGCGGTCGAGGTCGTGGTCTTGGCTGGTCAGCATCAACGCCAAGAACCACGCCCCGTCCTTGCCGACGACCAGCGCCGGGCGGTCTTTGCCCTGTGAGTAATCCTCCTCATAGGGAATCCAGGCCCACACCACCTCGCCGGGATCGGGCTGGTTGTCGGAATGCGGGTCGTAGGTCAACTGGGGCACGCCCGGATAGTCGCCGGGGTAGTTCATCGACAGCGGCGGCGTGGCCGTCTTGCGCCCTTTGGCCGTCGATTGGGAGGCGCCGGAACCCGCCGTGGACGCGCTCGACGGCGCTTGGCCGCGCGTCGCGGTCGGCGCGGCGCCGGCCGTCGCGCTTGTCGTGGAGCCGGTGGCATTGGCCGTTGAGGACGTCGTGCGGCCGCCTTGTGACGGCTTCGACTTGGCGTAGGCGTCGAAGACGGCCCGGGCCACCTGGCCGAGGAGTTTCGCGTAGTCAGGCACTGTAAGTCTCCTGGTACTCGACCGCCTGGTCGGCGGTGTCGGCCTGGCGGCGGGGCCGCGTCGGGTCCGTGCTGCTGATTGCCACAGCCTCGGGGGCGATCTCGCGATACTTGGGCAGCGGCCCGTAATAGACGCCTGCGGGCGCGTCGGCGTAGGGCGATTCGGGATGGCGCAAAGCGTGCCAGGCGCGGAAGAAACGGGCGCTCGGCGGTAGCAGGAAAGCCAGCAGCGCCAGCAGCGTCAGCGCGCAGGCGGCCAGCGTCCAGACGTTAATCAACCAGCCCGCGAACGACAGCACCAGCGTCACGAGGGCCGCCCAGCGCGCCCAGCGGTAGCCGGACCAGCCGTAAAACCCGCTGATGACGCAGGCGATCGCCGGAATCAGCGCGGCGAAGGTGACGGCCACGGCCAGCAACACCCGCTCGGCCGATCCGACCTCGGTGGGGAACAGCCCCATCAGCCAGGAGGCGTGGGCGAAATCGTCCACGGCCGTCCAGTAGCACAGCCCCAGGGCGACGCCCAGCACCGCGACGGCGGCGTAGCTGGCCAGCAAGGCCAGCCAAATCGACCACGGGCGTTCGGGGTTCCCAGTCTTGGCGCTCAATGCGGCGCGCGCCTTCTCCTCAGCCACCCCTACACCCTACGCCACCCATCCAGCCCCGCCCTGTGCGCTCCCCGCCTTTGGCCTCGTCATGGTCGTCACGCGCTAACGTGACGAAAGAACCGTCCCTCTGTCATGGGGCGCAGCTCAGATCGCGCCGACGGCGGCGCGCTCGACGGCCAGGCCTGCCTCGTAGCGCGTCAGGTAGGACGCGAAGCCGGCCACGTCGGCCGGGTCGGGGGCGACAGTCTCCAGGGCGGCTTGGGCGAAGACTCGCTCGGACAGCCAGGCGTCGAGGTCGCCGCCGCCGTCGCTGGCGAAGGCCGCCAGCAGGGCGATGCCCCAGGCCCCACCCTGTCCGGCGATCTCGCCGACAGTCACCGGCGTGTTCAGAGCGGCCGCCAGATAACGCTGGGCGACGCCCTTCGTCTTGAACAGGCCGCCGTGGGCGAACATGGCGTCCACCTCGACACCCTCGACGTCCAGGATGCGCATGCCCAGCGCCAGCGTCGCGAAGACGCCGAAGACTTGGGCGCGCATGAAGTTGGCCAGCGTGAAGTCGGAGTCGGGGGTGCGCAGCGTCAGCGGGCGGCCCTCGTCCAGGGACGTGATCGTCTCCCCGGCCAGATAGTTGTAGGCCAGCAGGCCGCCGCAGTCGCCAGCGGCATCCAGCGAGCGGCGGAACAGCGTCTCGAAGACGACAGGGGCCTCGGCCGGGGCGCCCAGCGCGGCGGCGAACTCGCCGAACAGGCCGCACCACTGGTCGAGTTCGGAGGCGCCGTTGTTGCAGTGGACCATCGCCACGGCGTCACCGGCTGGCGTGGTGACGATGTCGATCTCCTCGTGCACCTCGGCCAGCGGACGCTCCAGCACCACCATGGCGAAGACCGACGTGCCCGCCGACACGTTGCCGGTGCGACGGCGCACCGAGTTGGTGGCCGTCATGCCCGTGCCGGCGTCGCCCTCGGGCGGGCACAGCGGCGCGCCGGGCAGCAAACGGCCCGCCGGGTCGAGCAGCGCGGCCCCCTCCGGCGTCAGGACCCCCGCCGGTCGGCCCGCCACGAGCACCTTGGGCAGGATGCCGCCCAGGCGCCAGGGCGCGTCTAGCCCCGCCTCGGCCACCAGCGCGTCAAACTTCTCCAGCATGGCGGCGTCGAAATCCTTGGCGGCGGTGTCGATCGGGAACATGCCGGAGGCGTCGCCGATCCCGATCACCTTCTGGCCGGTCAGGCGCCAATGGACGTATCCGGCCAGCGTCGTCAGGTAGCGGACGTCGGCGACGTGCGGCTCGCCGTTGAGGACGGCCTGGTAGAGGTGGGCGGCGCTCCAGCGCTGGGGGATGTTGTGGCCAAGGGCCCGGGTCAGGCGGGCCGCCGCCGGTCCCGTCATGGTGTTGCGCCAGGTGCGGAACGGCGCCAGTAGCTGGTCGTCGGCGTCGAAGGCCAGGTAGCCGTGCATCATCGCCGAGATGCCCAGCCCGGCGACGGCTGTCAGCTCGACCCCGTGGCGGGCGCGGACATCGTCGGCCAGTTTGGCGTAGGCGTCGCGCAGGCCGTCCCAGACGTCGTCGAGGGCGTAGGTCCAGGTGCGGTCGACGAACTGGTTCTCCCACTGGTGCGAACCCGACGCCAACGGCTCCAGGCGCGGGCCGATCAGGACGGTCTTGATGTTGGTCGAGCCCAGTTCGATGCCGATGACGGCTTGGCCTTCGGCGATGGCTCGCGCGGTGGCGTCCATGGGGCACTCCTTCGTGTGGCGGCGACGATTCGGCAATCGGCGTGACGATACGCGTCGAATCAGCTCTTAGCCGCGATCCTACTCGATTGGGCCCGCGCGACGATACGCAGGCGTGACGGGCGCGGCCGCTGGCCCGCTCGGCTTCGGGCCGGCCGGGCCCCTCCCTTCCCATCGTCGGCGAAAGGCGGTGGCCGCCGCACAGCGATTTCGCCAAAGCGGCGCGGGGCGGTAAAGTGGTCCCTTGGTCGGTTATCCGGCCGCTACGCCCTCCTGCTATGGGAAGCGCCCATAGCCGCTCTAGACCAGAGGAGGTGGAGTTCGCGTATGCGCAAGTACGAAGTTATGGTCATCATCGACCCCGACGTGGACGACCGTCAGGTCGCCGGGCTGTTGGACAAGCCGTTGAAGGCTTTCACCAAGGCCGGCGGCGTCGTCGACAACACGGACATCTGGGGCAGGCGCCGCCTGGCCTACGACATCCGCAAGAAATCCGAGGGGATCTACGCCGTCTTGAGCTTGACCGCCGAACCGGCCGTCGTCAAGGAGCTGGACCGCCAGTTCACCCTCAACGAGCAAATCATGCGCACCAAGGTGATTCGCCCCGATCTGCACTGATCAGCCCGCTGGCTAGGCATGACATCCACCGCCGTTCTTGTCGGCGGGGCGTGTCAGACTAGATGCCAGGCACCAACGAAAAGAGACAACATGGCAGGCGAAACCCAAATCACCGTCGTCGGCAACTTGACCGCCGACCCAGAGCTGCGCTTCACCCCTTCGGGGGCGCCCGTGGCCAATTTCACCGTCGCCTCAACTCCGCGCACCCTCGACCGCCAGTCGGGCGAGTGGAAAGACGGCGAGGCGATGTTCCTCAACTGCGCCATTTGGCGCCAGCCGGCCGAGAATGTCGCCGAATCCCTGCAGAAGGGGATGCGCGTGATCGTCGTCGGCAGGCTGCGCTCGCGCAGTTACGAGACGCGCGAAGGCGAGAAGCGGACCGTCTTCGAGATCGACGTCGACGAGATCGGCCCGGCCTTGCGCTACGCCACCGCCAAGGTGACGCGCACGACCTCGGGCCACGGCAACTACGGCGGCGGCCAGTCGTCGGGGTGGGCCGCTCCGGCCGCCGCGCCCGCCGCGGCCGCGCAAGATCCGTGGGCCAACTCCTCGTCCGCCGAAGAGCCGCCATTCTGAGCCCAGCCGCGCCCGTCGGCGCCCACACCCGAGCGGCCAAAGCGCCGGTCGGCGTCCAAACCTGAGAGAACCAAACCATCCCGGCCGCAAGCCGGGCTTTCAATCCAAAGGAGAGCACCACGATGGCCCAACAACGCAAGCCCATCAACAAGAAGAAGATCCCACAGGCCAAAGCCATCCACGTGGGCAATATCGATTACAAAGACATCGCCACGCTGCGGCGTTTCATCTCCGAGCGCGGCAAGATCCGCGCCCGCCGCGTCACCGGCCTGTCCGTCCAGGAGCAGCGCAAAGTCGCCATCGCGGTGAAGAACGCCCGCGAGCGGGCCCTTTTGCCGTACGCCTCGACGGCCCGCTGAGGAAGGCAGGAAATCCAGATGAAGCTCATTTTGACATCCAACGTCGACCACGTCGGCATTCCCGGCGACATCGTCGAGGTGAAGGACGGCTACGGCCGCAACTACTTGCTGCCGCGCGGCTACGCCATCGCCTGGAGCAAGGGCGCGGAGAAGCAGATCGACGGCATCAAGCGGGCCCGCGACGCCCGCGAGATCCGCTCCGTCGAGCACGCCGCCGAGATTCGCGAGCAGCTCGAGGCGCTGAAGGTGCGCTTGCAGGTGCGGGCGGGGGCCTCCGGGCGCCTGTTCGGCGCGGTCACCCCGGCCGATGTCGCCGTGGCCGTCAAGAAGGCCGGCGGTCCTGCCATCGACAAGCGCAGCGTCGAGATCGCCAAACCGATCAAGGTGGTCGGCTCGCACACCGTCGGCGTCAAGCTGACCTCCGGCGTGGTCGCCCACATCGAGTTGGACGTGGCCGCCGCCTGAGCCCGCCAGGGGGCTCAGGGGTGAGCGGCGCCAACGCGGCCAGCGCGCCCGTGTGGGGCCATTCGGTAGTCGAGAATCGGCGGATCCGGGCTCAGGGGGCCGTGCCTGCCGTGGCGGCCGCCTGGCGGCGCCTCGTCGCGTCGTCGGGCGCGTCCGCGTGCCACCAGCACGAGGCCTGCCCCTCATGGTGGCGATCCACCGCCCGTCGTCGCAGCGGCGCCAACCCATGAGCCAGCCCTTGAGACTGGTTCACCCGCATTGGCCGCAGGTGAACCGGTGTGGTAGCGTGCTATTGAAACATCAAGGGGCCACTATGTTTCACCCCCAGACGAAAGGAAGGGCCATGAGGAGAATCTCGAGCATCGTCCTGGCCGCAGCGCTCTCGTTGGGCGCGCTATTTGGACTAGCCGCAGCCGCCAGTGCCGAGAACTTGCCCTATAACGGCGTCGCCACCATTTCCGGGCCGACGACGGCCAGGGCTGGCGTGGCCATTCAGATCGTCCTGAAAGGTTTCGCCCCCAACGAGACGGTCAGGCTGGTTATCTACTCCGACCCGCAGCCGCTCGGACCGGGCACGGTCGTGGCCGACGGCACCGGCACGGTGACGACGTCGGTGACGCTGCCGTCCAATCTGACGCCGGGCAACCACACCATCGTCGGCACCGGCGTCAGCAGCGGTCGCACCGCCAGCTACACCATTGTCATCCAGGGTGACACCACCCAGACCACGGCGGCCACCACAGCCACGACCGCCGCGACCACGGCGACCACCGCCGCGACCACAGCCACCACGACTGCCGCGACCGTTGCGACCCCGACCGACGAGGGCACTGCGGACACCCCCAGCCCGGAGTCAAGCGACACCGCCACTACCACGGCGACGTCGACGACCACGGTCTACGGTCTGCCCGCCGCCAACACAGGCGAGAAGGTGGCCCCGGCCCTCCCCGTGATCGGCTGACTCGAGCTGGTTCCACAGCCCAACAGCGTCAAGCCTCGGGTGGCGTGAACAGAAAGATCGACTAACATATGGCCTCTGCCTCAGGCGGGGGCCATATGACTTTGTGGAGGTGAGCATGGCCACACGGGCTGTGAAATGGACCTGGCGGGTGGTCGTCGCCGTGCTGGCCGTCGCCTTGGCGGTCGGGTTGGCCATCACGCTGCTTCCAGGCGTCAACGCCGGCTCACAAGTTTCGCCGCCGGCCCTGCCGACCGGCGAGCCCAGCTACGCCATCCCCGACCGCACCGAAGCCCCCGATCCGGGCATCAGCGCCACGCCACGCCGGCTTCGCATCTCCTCGATCGGCGTCAACGCCGAAGTCGTCCCGTACACCGCCGCCGACGCCAAACAGGGCACCGACCCGAACGGCCAGTCCTGCTATCGCGACGGCGCCATCCGCTGCGTCAACCCGCCCGACTTCAACCTCGTCTACCAGCAGATCGGCGGCGTCGACGGCGTCGCCTACGGCGAGAATCCGGGCGTCAACGCCGGCGGCACGGTCTACTTCTTCGGCCATTCGGCGACCACCCGCACTGGCGTCTTCGACAAGCTGCCGAAGCTGAAGAAGGGCGACAAGGCCGAAGTCGAGACCGACTACGGCGTCATCACCTACGTCGTCGACGAGCTTCTCTACATCCCCAAGGACGAATACACCAAGACCGACAAGATCACCGAACAGACGCCGGGCCGCCTGCTGCTGGTGTCGTGCGACCAGGCGGGCCCGCAGTATTCCAACGGCTACTCCAAGGACAACCTGGTGGCGGTGCTGCACGTGGAGGGCGCCCGTGCGCTCTGAGGCTCCCGAAGACGGCCGACGCGGCAACCCGTTTGTGACGGTGTTGAAAGCCGTCGGCACGATTCTGCTGGCCACCGTGGCCGCCATCGCCGTCGACATCGCCGTGCTGTCGCAGCGCGTCCAGCGCGAACCGGTCCGCAAGTCGGCAGCGGTGTCGTCGACGTACTCCAAGACGTGGCTGGTGGTCGGCGTGGACGACAAGCCGGTCATCGACCCGGCCACCAACCAAACCGTCGGCGACCGGGCCGACGTCATCATCGTCGTGCAGGTGCCCGACGACGGCGGGCAGGCCCGCATCTTGTCGATTCCCCGCAACCTGACCGTCCGTTACGACGCCGAAGGCCACATGGAGCGCCTGACGCTGCTGCTGAAGCCGGGCATCGACACGCTGATCGGCGGCCTGTGCGAGGGCATGGGCATCCCCGTCGACCACGTCGCGATGGTGTCGATGTCGGGCATGGTCAATTTGGTGGACGCCGTCGGCGGGGTGTGGATGGACATCGAGTACCCGATGCACGACGACGACAAGGGCCTCGACATCCCCAAAGCCGGCCACCAGCTGCTGGACGGCACCGACGCGCTCGGCTTGCTGCGGGCTAGGACGGCCGAGCGCAAGATCGACGGCAAGTGGATACCCTTCACCGAGGATGAGGGCAACGCCGCCCGGGCCCGCTATTCGGGCGAGCTGGTCGACTCGTTCGTCGAGCGTTTCAAGCAGGTGGCCAGCGACCCGGTGAAACTGCAGCAGATAGCCTTCGTCGGCACAGGCGCGGTCACCATCGACGACGGCACGACGGCCTTCGACATAGCCTCGATCGCCCCCCGCGTCGAGCAGGACATGCAGTTGCTGCCGGTCGAGGCCATGCCGATGGACAAGGCCGAGTGGACGTCCTACATGAACGACGAAACCCTCCAGGTGCTGGCCGGCTTCGACTACTACCCCGGCGGCGGCTGCAAGCAAGCCCAGTGACGCCCCTGCAATGTGACATCGGTTCCTGTGCCACGTGACATCGGTTCTCTTGGCACGTGGTTATCGGCGGCAGCCAACCCTGGGGCACGTGACAACAGAACCGATGTCACGTCCGCACTCACGACAGTCGGTACTGGATGGTGCGGCTGTACGACTGGCCGGGGCGCAGGACGCTGCTGGGGAAGTTGGCGTGATTGGGCGCGTCGGGGTAGTTCTGGGGTTCGATGGCGATGCCGCCGCGCTCGGGCACGGGCAGGTCGGCCGCGCCGATCAGCGTCCCGTCGAAGTGGGCGCCGTCGTACAGCTGGACGGCCGGAGCGTCGGAGAAGACGCGCAGGCGCGGCCCGTCGGGGCAGAGCATCTCGAGGTGTTGGCGCAGGCCCATTCCGTCGATGACGAAGTTGTGGTCGTAGCCGCCGCTCTGGGCGATGCCCTGGGCGATGGCCTCGGACCGCGCCGTGCCGATCATCCGGGGCGAGCGGAAGTCCATGGCGGTCCCCGTGACGTCGGCGACGACGCCGGTCGGGATGCCGTCGGGCCGCAGGGGAGTGTAGTGGCCGGCCGGCATGCGCAGGACGTATTCGGAGACGGTGCCGCGCCCGCCACGCAGGTTGAAGTAGGGGTGGCAGGTCAGGTTGACGACGGTCGGAGCGTCGGTCTGGGCGCGGTAGACCACTTGGAGGCCGTCGTCGAGCAGGCTGAACTCGGCCTCGACTTCGAGGCGGCCGGGGAAGCCTTGATCGCCGTCATCGCTTGTCAGAGCCATGACGGCGGCTGTGTCGGTGTGGGCGCGGACCTCCCAGACCCGTTCGGAGAAGCCCCCGGCGCCGCCGTGCAGGGTGTTGGGCGGCTCGTTGGCGTCGAGCTGGTGGCGGACGCCGTCCAGTTCGAAGGCGCCCGCGTCGATGCGATTGGCGTAACGCCCCACGCTGGCCCCAAGGTAGCCTTTGACGGTCTGGAACGGGTCGGGACGCGAGACGAGGATGTTGCCCGGACCGTGCAGCATGATCAGTCGGTGCAGGGTTGCGCCGAAGGGGGAGAGTTCGACGCGGAAGTCCGCGTTGTGCAACGAGAGGATGTCCACTCCCGCATCATAATACGAGAACTGGAAGCGCTACCAGAGTCGCTCCCCCGACACTCCGCAATCATGCCCTGACAAGGTGGTTTACGTGGCGGAGAGCGTGCCAGGCGGGTGACGCAACGTGAACGTCGCACCGACGGGGTTCAGCCCGCCGACGATGTGGCGAGCGGCACGGGTGTGATGGCAAGGCGGCGAGGCGAAGGAGCGTCGCCAACGCCGCAGACGCGCCCGGCCCGCTCGGTGGTCGAGAACCGGCGGGGCTCAGATGTCTTGCAGGGCTTGGACGGGCGGGGCGGCGGCGGCCCGGCGTCCCGGCAGAATCGAGGCGCACGCGGCCACCAACACGGCGGCGGCGATCAGCGTCAGCGTCCAGCCCCAATCGACGCTGAAGACGGCTTTGGCGTCGCCGCCGGCCGAGAGCGAGTCGCGCGACAGAGCCGTCACGCCGACCCAGCCGTAGAAGGAGCCCGCCACGACGCCGACCAGCGCTCCGACTCCGGCCAGCAGCAGCGCCTCGACCAGCAGCATCAGGCGCAGGCCCGACTTCTGCAAGCCGAGGGCCCGCATCAGGGCCGACTCGCGTTTGCGCTCCAACACCGACAGCGTAAGAGTGTTCGACACGCCGACCAACGCGATCAGCACGGCCACCCCGAGCAGCGCCGAGACGAACGCCATCACCATGAAGATGGCCTCCTCGATTCCGGCCGACATCATCAGCGACCCGTCGACGGCCAACTGGGGATGCGCGGCGGCGAACTCCTGCTCGGCCAGATAGGCCGCCGAGACGTTGGCCTGATCCCGCACCGACAGCCAAATCACCTTGTCATAGGCCTTGTTGACGATCCTGTCGAAGACGGCGGGGCTGACGATGGCGTCGGCCGCCTGGGCCATCGCGCTGACCTGCGCAGTCAGCTTCACCCCGCCCAGCGTCAGCGTCTCGCCGTTCTTGGCGACGCCGGAGCGGACCAGCGCCACGTCGTCGGGGATGCTGCCCGGCGCCGAGCGCACGACTGAGGGGATCGCCGGATCGTAGCGCAACACGGTGCGCGTATCGCCGTCGGCGTCCTTGGCGTTGCCGCCTTGCAGGACGACGCCGGCCTCGACTTGGTCGAGTTGCCGGGCCTCAGCCTGGACGGCTTTCGTCAGGGCGCCCTCGGCGGACGCCTCGGATCCCGTCACCTGGATGTCGATCGGGTAGTTGGTGGAAATCTGGTCCATGACGGTCTGGCGGACCGACGCCGAGCCGACTTGCAGCGTGACGATCAATCCCATGGCCAGCATCAACGCCGTGGCCGTGGCGGCGGCCCGTTTCGGATTGCGCGTGACGTTCTTGGCCGCTAGCCGGGGCGTCGGCCCGAACAGGCCGACCAGCGCCGCGACGGCCCGCAGCAGCCAGGGCACGAACAGCGGGGCGGCGAACAGCACGCCGACGGCCAGCAGCGCCGAGCCGGCCACCGCCGTCAACAGGACGTTCTCGGTGCCGGACAGCCCCAAGTAGATCAGAGCCGCGCCGAGCAGCGACAGCAGACCGCAAACCACGCCGCGCAGCACCGAGGCGCGTTGTTGCGAGGCGGCCGCCACCGGGCGAAGCGCCTCCAACGGGGCCACCCGCGTCGAGCGGAGCGTCGGCAGGACGGCCGCCGCCAGCGTGATGACGACGCCCAGCGCGGCCGCCGTCGCCACCTCCGACCAGGGCACGCGCAGCCCGACCGACAAGACGTCCAACACCGCGCAGCCAACCAGCGCTACTAGCGCCCCCAGCAACACTCCGCCAACGCTGCCGACGACGCCCAACACGGCCGCCTCGGCGAACACCGAGTGGCGCACCTGCGCCCCGCTGGCCCCGATGGCCCGCAGCAGGCCGATCTGGCGGCGGCGCTGGGCCAACAAGATGGAGAACGTGTTCGAGATGGTGATCATGCCGACGACCATTGCGATCCCGGCGAACGTCCACAAGATCCATTTCCAGACCTGGTACTGCCCCAGGAAGCTTTGCCGCGAGGCGTCGATGGCCGCTTGGGCGGTCTTGGCCGACAGCTTCAAGTCCATGCCCGCGAAGCCCGCCTTGACGACTTTGACGACGGACTCGGCCGCGCCGGCGTCGGTCCGGACGAGCCAGCGGCCGTCGAGTTGGTCGTCGACCTGGAATGCTTTGGCGAAGCCTTCGGCGCTGACGTAGCCGACCGCCGAATAGAGCGTGCTGGGGTCGTCGGTGACGCCGACCACCTTGACGTCCAACGCGTAGCCCGTCAGCCGCAACGTGTCGCCAACATGCGCGCCCAATTCGGCCATCGCCTTCTGCGACAGGGCCGCCTCTCCGCTCCAGTGTGGCAGGGTGCCCTCGACCAGCTTCGACCAACGGAACTCGGGTTCGGGCAAGGCTTGGAAATCGACCATCGTCGAGCGGTCGCCGAACTTCACCGCGTCAGTCATATCGCGAAGCTGCTGGGTGGCGGTGACGCCGGGGATGGCCCGCAACACCTTGGCGAACTGCTCGGCCGAGACGGGCGCGTCCGTCTCCCGGTAGGCTTCGACGACCACCTGGGCGTGGGCCAGGTAGGCCGTCTGGCGTTGGGCCATCGACTCCTGCATAGTGGCGACGATGATCGAAGCCGACGCCATAAATCCGACGCTGATGGCCACCGCCAGCAGCGTGGCGACGAAACGCCCCTTGTGGTGTCGGAGTTCCCCGGTGGCGATCATGCGCCCAACCCCCGCAGGGCGGCCAACACCTGGTCGGCGTTGGGACGGTCGATGTCGCCGACGATGTGGCCGTCGGACAGGATCAGCGCCCGGTCGGCGTAGGCGGCGGCGTTCGGGTCGTGCGTCACCATGATGATCGTCTGGCCCAAATCGTTCGAGCAGTGGCGCAGGTAGGCGAGGAGTTGTTGGGAGTTGCGCGAGTCGAGGGCGCCGGTCGGCTCGTCGGCGAAGATCACCTGCGGATTGGTGACGAGGGCGCGGGCCACCGCGACGCGCTGCTGCTGGCCTCCCGACAGCTGGGAGGGCAAGTGCTTGAGGCGTTGCGACAGGTTCAGCGAGTCGACGATCGATTGCAGTTGCGCCTTGTCGACGCGCTTGCCGGCCAGGTCGAGCGGCAACAGGATGTTCTGCTGGGCGGTCAAGGTCGGCAACAGGTTGAACTGCTGGAAGATGAAGCCGACCTGGTCGCGCCGGATGGCGGTCAGCTTGCGATCCGGCAGGCCCGTCAACTTGACGCCGCCCAGGTACACCCGTCCCGACGTCACGGCGTCCAGCCCCGCCAGGCAGTGCATCAGGGTGGACTTGCCCGAGCCGGATGGCCCCATGATGGCCGTGAACGTGCCGCGATGGAACTCGGCCCGCACGCGGTCCAAAGCCGTCACAGCGGCGTCCCCGTCGCCGTAAACCTTCACCAAATCGTGGGCCGCCACGATCACGTCGACCGTCGGCGCCGTGCTGACTGTTTTCACCATGCTGTCCCCTGCGTGTGTCATGCCTTAGAGATTACGGGCGCGCGGGACTGGCGTGGCGGGTTTTCAGGGACGAGTCAGTGGCTGGCGGGACGGATTCGGCCCGCCGGGGCGACTGCCCGGGCGAGGCCCTGCCTCCGTGGGATGAGCGCCCCTACTCCAGTTGGACGATTGAGCGAGGGCCGCTGGGTGCGCAGGGGCGCAGAGTCCCGGCCAAGTCGGCGCTGCCCGGCCAATTCGGCGGGCGTCTTCCCGGCGGGCGGCAGCGGCGAGGTCGGGGCGGCGCTTGGTCTGCGTCATGCGTATATACTTGACGGTAACTACGTTGGGGGGCTGGATGTTGGCGGCCGTGTTCAAGAACAATCGCAGCCAGGCTGTCCGTCTGCCCAAAGAGGTCGCGTTGCCGTCCGGCGTCAAGCATGTGACGGTGTCGGTGTTGGGCGACACGCGGATTCTGACGCCGGTGGACGAGCCCGGCCTGTCGTGGGAGTCTTTCCTGGCCGACCTGCCGGTCGATGACGGTTTCCTGCCCGATCGCCGCCAAGGCGTTCCGGACGCCAGGCAGTGGTGAGCCTTGGCGGGCTACCTCTTAGATATGAACGTGCTGGTCGCGATCATGCGGGGGCGGGCCGGCGCCTGGTTGGCCCGTCGGATGGACCAGCACAGCGGCGAGTTGGGCGTCTCGGCCGTCACCGTCATGGAGCTGCAGACCGGGGTGTTCCTGTCCGGCTCGCCGGCGGCGACCGTGTCGAAGGTGGACCGTGTGCTGGCGCGCCTGCAAATCTGGCCGTTCGACGAGGCGGCGGCTCGGGTTGCCGGGGAGGTGCGGGCGCGGCTGATCAAGGCCGGGTTGGAGATCGGCCCCTACGACTCTGAGATCGCCGGGCACGCCCTGGCCCTGGGCGCGGTGTTGGTGACGAACAACGTCAGGGAGTTCTCGCGCGTTGACGGCCTGTCGGTTGAAGACTGGCTCGCTCCAGCGAGCGCCGAGGGCGGTCGCCAGGTTCAACTTTGACGTCGCCCGACGGCCGGGGCGATGCTTCATCGCTATGAGTGGTCGGCCAAACGGCGTAGACTGCCCGGAATGCGCGTCGTGTTGCAGGTGGCCGCGCGGGCCGAGGTCCGCGTCGGCGGGGAAGTCGTCGGACGGCTGTCGCGGCCGGGGCTGGTGCTGCTGGTCGGCGTCGCCCGCGGGGACGGCCCGGCCCAGGCCGAGAAGCTGGCCGACAAGGTGTGGGGCTTGCGCGTCTTCGACGCCGCTGATTTCGCGGCGGCTGATCCTCCCGAAGGCGTCGCGTCGGAGCCTGTCCCTGGTGCGGGGGGATCGGGTGGGGTCGGCAGTGACGGGCCAGTGCCGCCCAAGGGCGAGCTGTCGGCCTCCGACTTGGGCGCGCCGATCCTCGTCGTCTCCCAATTCACGCTCTACGGCGACGCCCGCAAGGGCCGCCGCCCAAGCTGGTCGGCAGCCGCCCCCGGCCCCGAGGCCGAGCCCTTGGTGGAGGCCTTCGCCGAGGCCCTGCGCCGCCTCGGAGCCGACGTCGAGACCGGCCGTTTCGGGGCCACTATGGACGTCGAACTGGTCAATCGCGGCCCCGTCACGCTGATCCTCGAAGCCTGAGGGCTGGTGGTGGCGCGAACTTGCGCCAGCCACGTTGCAGCGCGGCGCCTCACGCAATGACGCTTGCCCCTCTCGACTGCGCGCCACGAGGGCCTCGTGGGCCAGACGTAGGCATTCACCGATACGTCGGCCGCCTCTTGGCCGCGCCGCGGCACGGGGGCCTGGTCTTCTTGCGCCGATGGCTGCAGCATGGTTGGCGCGTGCAACCTTGGGACAACCTTGACGGGCGGCTACTCCTTGCTCTTGTCTAAGGGTGTGATTATAATAGCACATAATCGAACATATGAACGAAGGGGAGATGGATGGATTCGTGCATTTGCAGGTGGCCAGCGCGTTCTCGGCGCACTACGGGACGGCCTCGCCGCAGGAGTTGGTGCGGGCGGCCGCCGAGCAGGGTGCGCCAGCGGCGGCGCTAACCGACCGCGACGGGCTTTACGGCATCGTCCGACACGTCCGGGCCTGTCTGGAGGCCGGCGTCAAGCCGATAGCCGGCGTCGAGCTGCAAATCGCCCCGTCAGGCGGGGACGGGGCTGGCAGTGGTGTGGCGTCGAGCCTGGCCGGTGGTGTGGCGTCGAGACTGGCCGGTGGTGGGGCGTCGAGCCCGGCCACCCCGGCGTCGATCACGGTGTTGGCGCACGGGGGCAACGGCGGGCGGGGCTGGGCGGCGCTGTGCCGGTTGATCTCGGCGGCATGGTCGCCCAAGCGGCGGCCGGCGGGCAGGCGGCGGGCAGGCTCGGCCCACCGCGAGGCCGTGCTGCGGCCCGATGATCCGGCAAGGCTCTTGCGGGGTGGCGACGGCGGTGACGGCGAAGGCGAAGGCTGCGGTTACGGCGGCGATGGCGAAGGCGGCGGCTGCGCGACGGTCCTGCTGGGGCCGGATTCCGACGTCGGCCGGGCCGTCACCGCCGGGCGTTCCGACCTCGCCCACAAACTGCTGCTGGACTGGAGGCAACGCCTGCCGGG
The DNA here is from genome assembly GCA_031272195.1 of Propionibacteriaceae bacterium. Classification (GTDB taxonomy): domain Bacteria; phylum Actinomycetota; class Actinomycetes; order Propionibacteriales; family Propionibacteriaceae; genus Propionicimonas. The sequence goes on along the minus strand of JAISUF010000061.1, from coordinate 12,682 downwards.
GCAGGTTGTGGTGGAAGTCGTCTGCCACTACACCAAACCCGGAACGGCCCGCTCCCTGCCCGACGCGGCAGCGCTGTGGCAGGCGGCCCGACGAGCCGAGGTGCCCGCCGTGCTGGCCAACCAGGCGCGCTACCTGCGTCCCGACGACGCCTACACCGGCGACGTGCTGGACGCCGCCGGCCTGCTGCTGCCCCTGGGCGCTTTCGAGCCGCAGCCGAACGCCCAAGCCTGGCTCAAACCCGGCTTGGAGATGGCCAAGACAGCCGCACGGGTGGCCAGTTTCGCTGGGCTGGGGAAAGTCGCCGTCAACGAGTTGTTGGCGCAGACTTCACGGGTGGCCGCCCGCTGCTGCCTCGACCCGGCCGCCGACCTGGGCTGGCGGCGTCCCAAGGTGCCCGAGCTGTCCGTGCTGGGCGTGCGCGGCAACCCGCAACAGGTCCTGTCGCAAACCTGCCAAGCCGCCCTGGCCGAGCGCTATCCAGACGCCGTTGGGCGACAGCGCGACGCCATCGACGACCGTCTGCGCGACGAACTGGCCGTCATCGCGGCATTCGGCTTCGCCAGCTACTTCCTGACGGTGGCCGACGTCGCCAAACTGATCCGCGACATGGGCGTGCGCGTGCAGGCGCGCGGTTCGGGGGCGGGCTCGCTGGTCAACTACCTGCTGCGCGTCAGCAACGTCGACCCTCTCGAACACGACCTCCTCTTCGAGCGCTTCCTTGGGGTGCGCCGATCCACCCTGCCCGACATCGACATCGACGTGGAATCGGCCCGCCGCCACGAGATTTACCGCCGAATCTTCGCCCGTTACGGCGAGCACCGCGTCACGCTGCTGTCGATGCAAAACACCTACCGGGCCCGCGGCGCGGTCCGCGACGCCGGCCTGGCCCTCGGCTTGGAGCCGGAGCAAATCGACAAGCTGGCGTCGTCCCTGTGGCGGCTGAACGCCCGCGACATCGCCGGGCGACTCGAATCCGGCCCCGAACTGCGCGACACCGCCGCCGAAATCGCCGCCGACCCGTGCCTGGCCCGCCTGGTCGAGCTGGCCGGACGCCTCGACCGCCTGCCCCGCCACATCTCCATGCATCCGTGCGGCGTCATCTTGGGCAACGCCGACCTTTTCTCGGTGACGCCCGTCCAACCCTCCGGCCTGGGCCTGTCGATGAGCCAATACGACAAAGACGACATCGACGACATGGGCCTGCTGAAGCTGGACGTCCTCGGGGTGCGCATGCAGTCGGCGATGGCCCACGCCGTGCGCGAAATCGTCCGCGTCAACGGGCCGACGGCGGCGCTGGTCGGCGGCCTGCCGCTGGACGCGCCCTACGTCTCCCCCGAGGGCGAGATTGACTTGGACTCCCTGCCGCACGACGACGAGCCGACCTTCGCCAACATCCGCACCACCCACACCCTCGGCATGTTCCAAATCGAGTCGCCGGGCCAACGCGAACTGGTCGGCAAAATGCAGCCCGACCGCTTCGCCGATCTCATCGCCGACATCTCGCTGTTCCGCCCCGGCCCGATGAAAGCCAATTTGGTGACGCCGTTCGTCGAGGCCAAGCTGGGCCTCAAACCGCCCGACTATCTGCACCCGCTGTTTCGAGGCTTCCTGGGCGACTCGTTCGGCGTGGTCATCTACCACGAGCACCTGCTGCGGATTCTGAGCTTGTGCATGGGCGTCAGCTTGGCCCAAGCCGACGAGATCAGACGCTCCATGGCCGACGGCACGGACCAGCTCGAGGCGGTCTTCAAGGCCAGGGCGGCGGCCCAAACCGACCAGCACGGGCGGCCGCTGTTCGCGCCGCGCCAGGTGGCCCGGATTTGGGAGGTCGTCAAGGGCTTCGGCAGCTTCGGCTTCTGCAAGGCGCACGCCGCCGCTTTCGCCGTCGCCACCTACCAGTCGGCCTGGCTGAAGACGCACTACCCCGCCGAGTTCATGGCCGGCCTGCTCGAACACGACCCCGGCATGTATCCGAAACGCCTGCTGGTGGCCGAGGCCCGCCGCCTGGGGGTGCGCATCCTGCCGTTGGACGTCAACGCCTCCCAAGACGAGTATCGCGTCGAACTGCTGCCCGCCGACTCGGATCTGCCAAGCACCGCAGTGGGCGATTCTGGCAATGCCTACCCCTCGTCCCGCATGGCTGACGCCCACGCCACGACCAGACAGGCTTGGTCAACGGCAAAGCGCGGCGTCGACGCAGAGCCCGGCGGATGGGCCAAGCCCGCCGACGCCGACTCGCCGCCAACGCTCAAGATCGGCGGTCCCGCCAAGGGCATACGGCTGTCGCTGCGGGACGTCCACGGCATCACGGCGGCCGAGGTCGAGCGGATCGTCGAGCGGCGTCCCTACCGCTCGATTGGCGACTTCTACCTGCGGGCGGCGCCGTCACGCCGCTTGTTGACGCGGCTGGGCGCGGTCGGGGCGTTGGACTCGCTGGTGGACGAGCGGGCCAGCCGGGGCGACGTGGTGGCCTACGTGCGGCGTTTGACGGCCAGCCCGGCCCGTCCCCGGGCGGATGACGAGCCGCCGCTGCCGCTGTTTGCCGCCGACCGGCTGGAGACCGGCCACCAGCTAAGCCGCCTGGAGCGGGTCAGCTCGGAGTTGGACGTCCTCTCGACCGAGATCGACGAGCACGTCGTCGAGCTGTACCGCCCCTTGTTGGACGAACTGGGCGTGACGCCGGCCGACGAGCTGCTGTCTGTGCGCAGCCAAACGGAGGTGCTGGTGGCGGGCGTCCGGGTGGCCACGCAGACCCCGCCGACGCGCTCGGGCAAGCGGGTCGTCTTCCTGAGTTTGGACGACGGCACGGGCTGCGCCGACTGCGCCTTCTTCGACGAGGCCCAACAGCGGGCCGGGCCGCTGCTGTTCGGCACGAAACTGCTGGTCGTGGCGGGTAAGACAAGGCGCACCGGCGCGAAAGGCGTCAGCGTGCAGGCCGACAACGCCTGGGATCTCAAAGAGCTGTGGCGCCAGCGTTTCGGCCATTCGGTCGCAAGCTGACGCAGTCTCGCCGTGCCAGGCGGGCCGAATCAAGACAGCCCAGCCAGGCGAGCCAGGCCCGAGACGCCTCGCTCAAGCCCAAACTGCTACGGGCTTGGTCCTGCTCAAGCAAGACCGCTACGGGATTGGCCCCGCCCAAGCCGAGCCGCCACGGTCCTCGTCAGCGGGCCGCCTTGGCGGGATCGGCGTCACTCTCGGCGTTCACCAGGCGGGTCTCGAAGGCGCGCAACGCTTGGCGGGTGGCCTGATCGGGGTCGACGCCGGTCTCGCGGGCGAGGGCCACCAGGGCGAGGATGCGTTGGCCGATCTCGGCTGGGTCGGCGTCGGCGGCGACGACGCCCAGGCAGGCCAGGTCGTGGCCGTGGTTGACGGCGCGGCTGAAGTCCTTGTGGGCGCGGGCAAGTGCTGACATTCGCTCGGGGATGCCGTCGAGGGCCGAGGTGCGCCGCTTCTCGGCTTGTTTGTTCTGCTCCCAAGTGACCATCAGGTCGGCGGGCACGTCGCCGTCGGCGTAGATGTACGGATGCCGTGAGATCAGCTTGTCGGCGACGCCGCGAGCCACGTCCTCGATGTCGAAACGACCCTGTTGGCTGGCGATCTCGCAGTGGAAGGCGACTTGCAGCAGCACGTCGCCCAACTCCTCGACCAGGTCGGCGTCATTGCCGGCCTCGATGGCGTCGAGCAGCTCGCCGGTCTCCTCGACCAGATAGTTGGCCAGCGTCAGGTGGGTTTGCTCGGCGTCCCACGGGCATTCGCGGCGCAGTCGGCGCATGACGCCCAACAGCCGCGCCACTTGGGGGTACGAAGTCCGCTGCGCGGCAGTCTCCCCAGAGTTGCCGCCGGTCGCAGATGCCGTTGCGCTGCTCAGCGTCCCGGCTGTGGCCGTGCGGTCAGAGCGATCAGAACCAGTCGGCGCCTCCTCAGCAGGGCAGTTGGCCCCAGCCGACTTGGCGCGAAGATCAGGCGTCCGGCTCACGAAGCGGTGGCCGCGGTGGCGGTCGGGAAGGGTGTCGACAGCGATCCGGTGCCGGTGATTTGGCCGGTGGCCGGATTCCACTCGCCGTAGCGCGGGTTGAGCTCGACGCCGAGCTCTTGGGCCAGCTCGTTCATGCCGGTGGCTCCGAGGGCCGCCGAGCCGACGCCGTAGGCGGCCAGGTCTTGGGTCCAGGACGCGGTCTCCGGGTTGGTCGACAGGGCCGTCACGTCGGAGTATTGGGCGATGAAGCTGGCTTTGGCGTCGTCGGTGACGGCTGCGTCGAGCGTCTCGTTGGAGCCCAGCGACTGCTTGACCAGTTGGATGCCGACCTCCCAGTTGACGACGGTCGTGCGCAGCTGCTCGACGGTGTAGCCGGAGTCGGGCATGGCGTCGACGAAGTTCTGCGCCACCTGCGTCACCTCGGTTTCGGTGATGACGGTCTGGCCGACTTTCGCGGCCATATTCTGATCGTTGCCATAGCAGCCGGTCAACAGCAGCACCGCCGCCGCCAGCGCAACGCCCAAGACTCGTCTCATCGTCGACCCCTCTCGTCCGCCAGCCATCTTAGCGTGACTGGGGCGTGCCCCGCGTCCGCCGGGTTGCCCACCCCAGTCTCTCAATCTGTGAAAATGGCCCGTATGACGTCGGAGGCCCATTTGAGGAGGGGCTCGTCGGTGATCGGCTGGCCGCCGATGGGGGCGGTCTTGGGGGCGGGGACCAGCACCAGCCGTTGGGTGTGGCGGTAGACGGAGCCCGGATAGAGCCGCGTCAGGCGCATTTGGCGCGAGTCGGGCAGGTCGGCGGGTCCGAATCGGATGGCGTTGCCGGCCGCCATCACCTCGTGGAGTCCGGCGGCTTTGGCTTGCAGGCGCAAACCGGCCACCGCCAGCAGGGCGTTGACGACGTCCGGCGGCTCGCCGTAGCGGTCGACCAGCTCCTCGCGGACGGCCTGGATGTCGGCGTCGCTGCGCACCCCTGCCAGCCGCTTGTAGACCTCCAGCCGCAGGCGTTCCGATTCGACGTAGTCGGGCGGCAGGTGGGCGTCCACCGGCAGCTCGATTTTCATTTCCGGCTCGGGCTCGACGTCCTCGCCCCGGAAGTCGGCGACGGCCTCGCCGACCAGGCGCAGATACAGGTCGAAGCCGACTTCGGCGATGTGGCCAGACTGCTCCCCGCCCAGCAGGTTGCCGGCGCCGCGAATCTCGAGGTCTTTCATGGCGATCTGCATGCCGGCGCCCAGCTCGGTGTGGGCGGCCATGGTGGCCAGCCGGTCGTGGGCGGTCTGCGTCAGGGGCTTCTCCGGCGGGTAGAGGAAGTAGGCGTAGCCGCGCTCGTGGCCGCGTCCGACCCGGCCGCGCAACTGGTGGAGCTGGCTGAGCCCCATCTGGTCGGCCCGCTCGATCAGCAAGGTGTTGGCGGTGGCGATGTCCAGCCCGGACTCGACGATCGTCGTGCACACCAGCACGTCCAAACGGCGTTCCCAGAAGTCGATCATGACCTGTTCGAGGGCGTGCTCGTTCATCTGGCCGTGGGCGACGCCGATGCGCGCCTGCGGCACCAGTTCGCGCAGCCGGGCGGCCGTCTTGTCGATCGACTGGACGCGGTTGTGGATGTAGAACGCCTGCCCCTCGCGGGCCAGCTCGCGGCGGATGGCGGCCCGGATTTGCGAGGCGTCGTACGGCCCGGCGAACGTCAACACCGGGTGGCGCTCCTCCGGCGGGGTGGCGATGACGCTCAACTCGCGGATGCCGGTGACGGCCATCTCCAGCGTGCGCGGAATCGGCGTGGCGCTCATCGCCAGCACGTCGACGTTTAGCCGCAGCTTCTTGAGGGCCTCCTTGTGCTCGACGCCGAAGCGCTGCTCCTCGTCGATGACAACCAGCCCGAGGTCGTGGAACTTCACCTCCGGCGACAGCAGGCGGTGGGTTCCGACCACCACGTCCACTTTGCCGCTGGCGAGGTCGTCGACCACATGCTGGGCCTCTTTGGCGGTGTTGAAGCGGCTCAAGGCCGCCACTTTGACCGGGAAGCCGGCGTAGCGCTCGGAGAAGGTCGCCAGGTGTTGCTGGACGAGCAGCGTCGTCGGCACCAGCACGGCCACCTGTTTGCCGTCCATGACGGCCTTGAACGCCGCCCGCACCGCGATCTCGGTCTTGCCGTAGCCGACGTCGCCGCAGATCAGGCGGTCCATCGGCACGGTCTGCTCCATGTCGGCTTTGACCTCGGTGATGGCGGCCAACTGGTCTGGCGTCTCGACGTAGGCGAAGGCGTCCTCCAGTTCGCGCTGCCAGACGGTGTCGGCGGCGAAGGCGTGGCCTTTGGAGGCCTGGCGGGCGGCGTACAGCTTGATCAGTTCGGCGGCGATCTCGCGGACGGCCCGGCGGGCGCGCGACTTGCGGCGGTTCCAGTCGGAGCCGCCCAGTCGGTCCAGGGTGGGCTGCTCGCCGCCGACGTAGCGCGTCACCAGGTGCAGTTGGTCCATCGGGACGTACAGACGGTCGCCCGGCTGGCCGCGTTTCGAGGCGGCGTATTCGATGACGACGTATTCGCGGGTGGCGCCGGCGACGGTCCGCTGGACCAGTTCGACGTAGCGCCCGACGCCGTGCAATTCGTGGACGACGGCGTCGCCGGGGGACAGCTCCAGCGGGTCGATCTGGTTCTTGCGGCGGGCCGGCATGCGCCGCGACGACTTGTCGGCGTCTTTGCGCCCCGACAGGTCGCCGGCGGTGAAGACGTCCAGTTGCGGCATCGTGAAGCCGTGGACGAGGTCGGCGACGATGATCTCGACCACCCCGCCCGACGCCGGGCCGTCTGGCCAGTTCGCCCCCTTCTTGGCTTGGCCGGCCTTGGCAATCGAGGCCTTACGCCGGTCTCGGCCAGCCCCTCCCGCGGCTGTGGAAACAGCCGCGGCGGGCGGCGCGCCGGCGGCCGGTTGGCTGGCCGGGATGGTTTCGAGGTCTTCGGTTTCGCGGGCGGGGATGTCGGCGTCGGCGAGGATTTCGGCCAGCCGTTTGGCCAGGCCGGCCGAGTCGGCCACCAGCACGGTGTGGGCTTTGGTCTTGACAGATTCCCGCACCGCCGCCACGGCTGCGGCGGTGTCGCCGCGCCAGACGGTCGCCTCGCGGGCCGGTATGGCGATGCTGGCCGCGTCACGGGGGCCGGCGGAGCCCTCAGGGGAGGAGCCGTCGGCGATGCCGCCTTCGGCTGGCGCCTCCCCGTCGCCGGAGGCGGCCTCCCAGGGGCTCATCGCCCACCAACGCTGGCCCAACTCGAGGGCACGGGCGCGTACCTCCCGCAGCGGGCGGTAGGCCGAGGCGGCGAAGTCGATCGGCTCCTGGCCGCCCTCGGCGGCGGCCGTCCACGAGGCGTGGAGGAACTCCTCGGAGGTGGCCACCAACTCGTGCGAGCGGGCGCGGATCTTCTCCGGGTCGCTGAGCAGGATGGTCGCGCCGGGGCCGATCACGTCGATCAACAGTTCGAGGCGGTCGACCAGCGCCGGGGCCAGCGCCTCCATGCCCTCGACGGCCTGCCCGGCGGCGATCTTGTCGAACATCTCGCCCAGCGTGCCGGGGTCGTTGGCGTAAACCTGCGCCCAGTGGCGGGCGCGCTCCCGCACCGCGTCGGTGATCAGCAGCTCCCGGCAGGGCGAGGCCAGCACCTCGTCCAGCGTCTCGTCCATGGAGCGCTGGTCGGCCACCGAGAACGGCCGCAGCTCCTCGATGGTGTCGCCGAAGAAGTCGACGCGCACCGGGTGGGGGGTGGTCGGCGCGAAGACATCGACGATACCGCCGCGGACGCTGAACTCGCCGCGCCGCTCCACCAGGTCGACGCGGGCGTAAGCGGCGTCCACCAAGTCGCGGGCCAGGGTGGAAATGTCGTAGTCGGCGCCGGTTTGGAGGTACACGGGACGGATCGCGCCGAGCCCGGCGGCCTGCGGTTGGAGCAAAGCCCGCACAGGCGCGACGACCACCGCCGGCGCCGCCAGCTCGTCGTTGCCTGCGAGTCGCCGTAGCACCGTCAAACGCCGTCCGACGGTGTCGGAGCGCGGGCTGAGTCGCTCGTGCGGCAGCGTCTCCCAGGCCGGATAGTAGGCCACGGCGTCCTCCGACATGACCGACGCGCAAGCGCTGGCCAACGCCTCGGCCTCGCGATAGGTCGAGGCGACCACCAACAGCGGGCCGCGCCGCCGGTTGGCGAGGGCCGCGATCAGCAGGGGGCGGGCCGACAGCGGCAGCGTCACATCGAGGTTGGCCGAGCGGTCTTCCAGGCATGACGCCACCGCCGGGTCGCCCGCGAAAGCCTCGACCAGTCCCCCCAAACGCACCCGTCCACTGTACTGCCCGCCACTCCGGTGACGGTCCGACTGGGCCTCGACACCGCCGTGTCGCACGCCTGGCTTATCTCTCAAGGTGTCATTGAGGGACACGCGGCCCGCGTCAAGCCTCCCCCTGGCGGACTCTGGGCAGAGCTAGCCTGCCGGTATCGCCAATCTCTAAGGGGAAATCATGCGCAAATTCGAAATTGGGGCCACTGCCGCACTGGTCGGCCTGCTGGCCGCCGGATTGGTGCCCATCAGCCAGGCTTGGGGCGAGACGGAGGCCACCGCCACTCCCACAGTGACGGTGACCGTGACGGTCACCGCCGGGGCGTCGCCAACGGCCACGGTCACACCCACAGCCGCCGCAACGGCGACGCCGCAGGCCTCGCCCACTGCCACTGGCACGGCCACGGGCGAGACCACCGAGACCACCGAACCCGTCGACGCCCTCACCGCCGCAGCCGCCTACTTCGGCATCAGCGACTACACGGTGGTCGAGGTCAAGGCCAAGTCCGAGCTGTCGGCCCAGGTGGCCCAGGCCGTCAAGCAGCGCAAGACTCTGACACCGCTGGTCGTCCACCTGGCGGCCGGCTCCTACAAGCTGACCGCCCCGCTGCGGCTGGCCCAGCCGTCGGTCTACGTTGTCGCCGAAGACGGCGCGACTGTCACCTGGAAGGGCAAGGGTGCGGCCATGATCAACATCGCCTCGCTGTCCGGCGCGGGCGTCTACCAGGGCGACTGGGACGGCTCGGGCGGCGACGTCCCGCTGGTCATGCTGAAGGACGCCACCGGCGTCAAACTGGCCAAGCTGTCGCTGTCGGACGTCAAGAAATACGGCATTCTCGTCACCGACGCCAGCGAATTGACCACCGACGAGGTGAAACTGTCCAAGACCGGCCTGCAAGGCCTGATCGTCTCGAAAGGCTCCAAGGCCACCCTCGGCAAGACGACCGTCAGCGGCGCCAAAGGCAACGGCGCGTCGGTTTTCGACAAGGGCTCCACCTTGACTTTGAACGACTCCACCATTTCGGCGCCCAAAGGCTACGGCGTGGCCTTCTCCAAGAAGGCGACCGGCGTCCTCGACCATTCGACGGTCAAGAACTCCGGCCAGGAGGGCTTGACGGCCAACGCCTCGACGCTGACGCTCAAGTCCAAGAACACCGTCAGTGGGTCGAAGAAGACAGGCATCATCGTCTCCAACGGCTCCAAATTCAAGGTGACCGGCTCGGGCAACGTCGTCACCAAGAACAAGAACCACGGCCTGTTCTTCCAGAACAAGGGCACGACGGCGACCATCTCGAAATCGGTCAAGATCACCAAGAACTCGTGGTACGGCCTGCAATCGCAGACCGGCGCCAAGGTGACGATGGTCAAGTGCAAGCTGAGCGGCAATGTTCGCGGCGACGCCCCCCGCACCCTGGCTGGGGGCACCATCACGATCAAGAAATGACGCTGCGGCCAGCGATTGGCGCTGGCCGGCCGACTTCGATTGGGACTTGCCAGGCGGTTCTCCAACGCGCTGAATGACGACGGCCTCCCGGAGCTTGATCGCAGCGGGAGGCCGTCGTTGTCAGGCGGCGGTCAGTAGCTGAACTTCAGCGTCGCCGTGATCAGCGTGTGATCGGACGGAATTACGCCGACAACTTTGCCGTTCTTCAGATTCATGACGTTGGCCCACTTCAGGACGGTCACCGTTTTCGCGTTGCCCTTCTTGTAGAGCACGTAGTCGACATGGCCTTGATTGCCGCAGCTCCAAGGCTTGCGCCGCCAGTCCTGCACCGAGCAGAGATTGGGGTTGACCTTCTTCTTCGCTTTGCTGATGGCGTCGGTCCACTTCAGCTTGCTGATCAACATGTGCGCCGCGTCGTCGGCATGCGTTCGGGCGGTCTCGGAGAGGTCTCCGGTCAAGATGACGGGCAGGTTGCCGGTGTTGTTCTTCTTGATCAACGCCAGGATCTGCTTGGCCTGCTTGACGCGCTGCTTGCGGATCTTGGCCGACTTGTACGGATTCAGATGCGTCGAGATGACGAAGAACTGTCGGCCTGTCGCCTTCTGGCGGAACACCGCCCACGAGACGCCGCGGGCCAACTGCTGGCTCTTGATCTTCTCGGTGGCGATATCCTTCCAACCCTGTTTCACAACCTCCAACTTGTTGGACTTGTAGACCAAGAAATCAGCCCCGTTGCCGCCGGTGTCTTTCCAGGTGCCGCCTAGCTGGTTCACGAGGTCTTGCCGCTGGCTGATAATAGTCCAGAAGGTGTAGTTGCTGCATTTCCACTGTTCGGTGGCCTCGGGGAAGGCCTGCTCGGGATTCCACGCGCTCGGCGTCCAGACGCCGTTGACGTAGGCACCATATTCCCAGAAGCCGGGATTTCCGTCATAGTCGGTCGTCCTGCTATTGGGTTTCGGTGGCACCCAAGTCTTGTATTCCTCGTGCGAGGCATAGTAGACGCCTTTGCTGTCTAGATAGCCTTCCACCCAATCGCCGTTCCAGTAGCCCTCTTGCCCCTCGATGTCCTCGTCGTAGTGGCCTGGAACCAGCGTCTGCGTCTCGACTGATGTCTGAGTCGTTTCGTCCCAAGTCCATTTCGATTCGTAATAGTCGTAGACGAAGAAGCGGACGTCTTGGTAGGCGGGGCGGGTGTAGGCCGGCTGTGTGACGACGCCGACCGTGGACGCGCCATTCTTGCAGGCCTGAGGTGCGACAGCCGTCCAGCCCTTCGTCTTGCCGAAGGGTGACGCCTCCTGGATGCCGACGACGTCCAGCCCGGCCGCGTTGATCTGTGCGGCGATGACAGTCCGCCTGGTCTCCCACGGCTTCTCATTGGTCTTCTTGCCGGCCTTCTTGGCCGCGTTGATGGCGTCCAAGCCGACGGTGTATTGGCGCACGTTGAAGGTGCCGACTTTCAATGTGGCAGTTTTCGAGGCGGCATCCGCCGGCGTTCCACCGCTCAAGACAGTTCCCCCGAAAACGAGGGCGACGGTCAGAACGCCTGCGGCAGCCCTCGAAAATGTGCCATTCATGCCCGGAAGCCTATACCCAAACAGGCGGCGACTGAGCCTGGGATGGGAACCATGTCCCATCTCAGGCAACGCTCCGGCCGCGTCCGCGCCGCCCAGGCCGTGACCTGCGTCAAGACTCAAGGCAATAGGCTGGGGCGCGTGAGACTTGGGCGGCGACTGCTGCGGGGGGCCGGGCTGATGGCCCCGCCGCTGGTGGCCGCGCTGGTGGTGGGGGCGCGGCTGATCCCCGGCGGAACGCTGTGGCCGTGGCATCCGGGCGGCATGATGGACCTCGAGGTCTACCAGCGCACGGGGCGGCTGGTGCTGGCCGGGGCCGACTTCTTCCACGTCGCCGCCGACCAACTGCCGTGGAGCTCTCCACCGTGCGCGGCTGTGGTGAGCGTCGGGTGGGCGTGGCTGCCGGTCGACGTCGCCGCGGCGGCGTGGCTGGCCGGTTGCGTGCTGGCGTTGGCGCTGCTGCTTCGCCGCTGCGGCTTCCACGGCTGGCCGCTGTCGGCGGCCGCCACCGTCTGCGTGTTGTTCGTCGAACCGGTGCGCGAAACGTTGGGGTTCGGCCAAATGGGCGTCTTCTTGGTGGCTCTGGCCTGCCTCGACTCGCTGCCCAGGATGCGGGCGCGCTTCGGACGATCCAAGGCGGGCGGACCAGGTGGGCTGTCGCCCGCGTCACCGACGCTCCCACCCGTTGACGCCTCTCGACGCGAATCCGGGCCGGGAGGCCGTGGCGGAGTGTCCAGCCCTGAAACGGTTGGACGTGCGGTCCAGCGCTCCGGGGGAACGAGCGGTTTCCGCACCGTGCGGGTCAGGCGGCGGGAGGGCTGGCTGACGGGCCTGGCGACGGCCGTCAAGCTGACCCCGGCGCTGCTGGCCGTCTACGAGTTCTTCTCGGGGAGGCGCCGCGTCGGCGTGGTGGCCTTCTGCTCGTTCCTGGTCTGCACCGCGCTGGGATTCGCCCTCTGGCAACCGTCGTTGTACTACTGGGCGGCCCTGGCCACCGGCAACTCCGGCGTCAACGACCGCATCCAATTCGCCACCAACCAAACCGTAATGGGCGTCTGGACGCGCCTGTCGGGCAGCCCGTCGGCGATCGCGCTGGCGCTCAGCGTGGCGTTGATCGTCCTCGGCCTGGTCGGCGCGATCCGGGTGGGGCGGCGCTTCCCGGCCCTGGGCTTCTGCCTGGCCGGGCTGACGTCGCTGCTCGGCTCGCCCGTCTCGTGGTCGCACCACTACGTCTGGGTCGTCCCGCTGGCGCTGGCCCTGTGGGACGCGCCCGTGGCCGGCGGCGAAGCGGCCTCCCCGAGCGGTGGCGGGTTGGCGGATGGCTCTCCCCGTTCTGCGGCGTGGGCGTCACCGGGCGGCGCTGGGG
>JAISUF010000050.1 GCA_031272195.1 Propionibacteriaceae bacterium | reverse complement strand
CAGATTGACCAGTGTCGGATCACTCAACAGGCCGTGCACCAACTGCCAGTCGCCGCAAACCTCGCGCGCCAGGCGGAGCCGACCCGAGCGTCCCGCCGGAAGCAGCAGGCCGCCATGGCCGTCCGGGCCCAGCCAGTGCCGCAAGCGGCTGATGTTGGAACGCCTGGTGCCCTCAGCCATGGCCAGGGCGTCCCCCAGCTCGCCGTTGGTGCAATTCGGATGCGCCAGAAGCCACCCGCACTGCTCCAACAAGGCCGGCACCTGGCGATCAGGCATTTGGCCCCGCGCCCCCACCAGACGCACAGGCCCGATTATCCGCAAACATGGTCCGACATACATTTCCCCCACCCCCAAGCAAGCTCAACGACAATTGGCGACCCCAGATCGCACCACCGACCCTATCGGAGCCGATGTCGCCAAGACAGGGCCGTTGCGCCCCGAACCGCGGCTGGCGATTGTCAACATGTTGCGGGCCTTGTCACAGCGCCGTCGACCAGTCGGCGACATCCGCCGACTGTCTCATTACTCGGAAGCCGTCGCTACGCCGAACGGCCGCCCACGCCCGCCGCGCCAGCGCTCCGACCACAGCCAAGGGCGACCCCGGCGGCATCCGACACCGGTGGAAAACTCGACGGGGCGCCCATGGGAGGATATTGGTCATTGCCCGACCACGAGGAGGAACGGTGAGGACAGCCTACGCCAAGTATCTGGTCGCGCTGCTGCTGTTCGGGCTGAACGGAATCGTCGCCGCTCAGATCGCGCTGTCCAGCTACGAAACCGTCTTCTGGAGGACGCTGATCGGCGCGGCGATGTTGACGGCTATCCTGGTGGCTTCCCGGAAGGGTTTCGCCTTCCCCAAGCCGGGGCGCTCCCTGGCGTTCCTGGCGGCGGGAGGCGTCTCGATGGGCGCCAGCTGGGCGTTCCTTTACGAGGCCTACCAGCAGGTCGGGGTGTCGGTCGCGACGCTGGAATACTACCTCGGGCCGGTGCTCATGATGCTGGTCTCGCCCCTGTTGTTCCGCGAGAAGCTCACCTGGGTGAAATTGGCCGGATTCGCAGTGGTGCTGGCGGGGCTGATGCTGGTCAACGGCGGCTCGCTGGCCCATGGCGGCAGCGTGTGGGGGCTGGCCTGCGGCGCCCTGGCGGCGCTGGGTTTGGCCTCGCAGGTGATCTGCAACAAGTTGGCCACCGGCATCACCGGACTGGCCAACGCCACCGGCCAGCTTGTCGCCGCCTTCGCCACGGTGGCCGTGTTCACCGCCGTCAAGACCGGTTTCGCCGTCAGCTTCCCCAGCGCCGACTGGCTGCCGATGTTGTTGCTCGGCGTGGTCAACACCGGCGCCGGCTGCTACTTCTACTACTCGTCCATCGGACGGCTGCCCATCCAGTCCGTGGCCGTCATCGGCTATCTGGAGCCGCTGGCAGCGGTCGTCTTCTCCGTGCTCCTGCTGCACGAGACCATGACGGCCCCGATGGCCGTCGGCGGCGCGCTCATCCTGGGCGGGGCGATCTTCGGCGAGACCGTCCGATCCAAGGCGCGCCAGCGGGCAGATTGACAACACCGCCGAGCCGCGAGGCGTCCATGCCCGCCAGCCGCGCTCTGCGGCACCCGCTGGTAAATCAACTCTCGGCAGCTAGGCTGGGGCCCATGGATGCCAATCGCGTGTTCGCAATGACGTTCGGCAGCGTCTATCCCCTCTATCTGGCCAAAGTGGAGCGCAAGGGGCGCACCAAGGCCGAACTGGACGAAGTGATCTGCTGGCTGACAGGCTACGACGCCGACGGGCTGGAGAAGGCGATCGACGACGGTGTCGATTTCCGGTCCTTCTTCGCCCAGGCGCCACAGCCCAACCCGAATTCGAGCTTGATAACGGGAGTTGTTTGCGGGGTGCGGGTGGAGGACATCGAAGACCCATTGATGCGCCAGATCCGCTACCTCGACAAGCTGGTTGACGAGCTGGCCCGCGGCAAGAAGCTGGCCTCGATCCTGCGCGGTTCGACCGCCTGACCAGCCGAGTGTGGCGCCGGCTCGGCACCCGCTGGTCAACGTCGGCCCGCCCGCCGACACAGGCGCGCCGCAGCGGCCCGATCCCGGCGCAGCCCCGGACGTCAGGCGACCTGCTCCAGCAGGCCGGAGTCGACGTCGTACATGAACGCCCCCACCAATGCCCGGCCGACGATCATCGGATGCTCGCGCAGCAACGCGGCGTCCGAGCGCAATCGGCCCAACTGGTCGGTGTCGCCGTCGACGCCCCACTCGCCCCGGTCGAAACCGGCCGCTTCGACGATTCTGCGCCGCAGCGTGGCGGAGTCCTGGCTGGCCACCGCGCAGCGGGTGTGGCCGACCACCACGATCCGGTTGACCCGCAACAGGTGGACGCCCATGACGCAGCCGCTGACGACCTCCGGCGTGACGTGCCCGCCCGGCGTGCGCAAGATCTTCGCCTCGCCGACGAACAAGCCGATCATCTCCAAGGGCAGCAGCCGCGAGTCCATGCACGTCACCACTTGAAGCCCGCCGTGGGCGTAGCCGTCGAAGTTCCGCGGCGCCGAATTGGCGAAACGCCGGTTGGCGGCCAGCAAGTCGTCGAAGTCGCCCATGCCCTCTCCTCTCACCGGCAGGCTATCAATCCAGCAGCGCCAGGTCGGGATCGTCGGCGGCGAAAGTGCGTACCGGCCCCGGACCGGTCGCGGCAGTCTCGAAACGAACCGTCACCCGGCCCAAGCCTGAGCCCCACACCCAGCCGGGCCCCAACTCGGCGTGGACGACGTCGGCTCCCGGAAGGAATAGTCTTGGTCGGCGCTGCGTCCCAGAGTTCTCCTCGACGATCTTGTTCGGTTTGAGGCTCGACAGCGAGTCCAAGTCGAACAGCGGCTCCTGGGCGATCTGTGTCAACCCGGAGACGCCGACGCCGACCAGGCGCACTCCCCCGCCGACGTCCAACCCGTCTAACAGGCCGCTGGCAATGGCGGCGATCTGTTCGGCCGAATCGGTCGCCCCGTGCAGCGTGCGCGAGCGCGTGCTGCCGGACAAGTCGGGCCAGCGCGTCTTCAGCGTCACCGTCCTGGCGAACAGGCCCGCCTTGGCCAAGCGGGCCGCCACCAATGACGAATGACGCGCCACGACCGCTTTGATCTCGTCGACATCGACCAGGTCTTGTTCGAACGTGTCTTCCACGGAGATGGACTTCGTCTCCCGAACAGCCTCAACCGGGCGGTCGTCCTGGGCGCGGGCCAGGTCGTGGAGCATCTCCGCCCCCGCCTTGCCCAGCGCACGGGTCAACTCGGCCTTGGACAGCTGGCGGATATCGGCGACCGTCGACACGCCAAGACGGTCGAGGCGCTCCATCGTGGCCGGACCGACGCCAGGGATGGCCCGGGCCGACAACCCTGCGATGGTCTCCTCCTCGGCGCCCGGCGCGACCAACCGCAGGCCGTCCGGCTTTGCCAGCTCGCTGGCCACCTTGGCCATGAACTTGCTCGTGCCCAGCCCAACAGAGCAGGTCAAGCCGCCGGTTTGGTCGAACACGTCCCGTCTGACCCGCTGGGCCAACTCGAGCAGCGACTCGTCGTCCAACTCGCGCGGCGGCCCTTGGGCGAGGTCGACGTAGGCCTCGTCCAAGCTCATCGCCTCGACTGCCGGGGACAAGTCGCGCAGAATCGCCATCACCTGGTCGCTGGCCTGGCGATAGGCGGTGAAGCGGCCCGCCAAGAAGGCGGCATTCGGGCACTTGCGGCGGGCCTCATGCATCGGCATCGCCGAGCCGACGCCGAACGGCCGGGCCTCGTATGACGCCGTCGACACCACCCCGCGCGCGCCCAGTCCGCCGACGATCACCGGCTTGCCGCGCAGCGAGGGCTTGTCGCGCTGTTCGACGCTGGAGAAGAAGGCGTCCATGTCCAGATGCATGACGCTGGCGGCGTTCCTCATCGGCGTCGGTAGGTGGCGAACGCGAAGCCGTCGTGCGGCTCGCTCCAGGTCTGCTCCCACTCGGACGGGTCGATCACGGGGAAATGGGCGTCGCCGTCCGGCTCGGCGTCGACGTGGGTGATGTCCAAGTCGGTCAAGACCGGCCACGCCAGCCGGTAGAGCTGCGCCCCCCCGCCGATGAAGATCGGGCGGCCATTGGCCCCGGCCGCGTCGAGCGCCTCGTCCAGACTGCGGACCCAGACCACGCCCTCGATGGGCCCGCAGGCCCGCGCCGCAGGCTCGGCGGGCTGCTGCAGCCGCTCCTCCAAATCGCCACGAAAGCGCGCCAGCGCCGCAGGCTCGGCGGGCTGAGATCCGGTCGGCTCGAAGTCGCTCCCCTGGCGAACAGCCGCCACATCAGGGCCGCCCTCGCGATCCTGCGCCAATCCGGCGCGAGGGTGCGCAGACCGGCTGACGACTATCGACAGCCGTCCCGGCAGCGGCTTGCCGATGGACTCGAAAGTCACCCGGCCCATGATCAAATTGCCGCCCAGCGTCACCTGCTTGAAGCGGGCGAAATCCTCCGGCAGATGCCAGGGCAGGCCGTCCTCGCGCCCGATGACGAGGTTGCGGGCGACCGCCGCGATGGCCGTAACTCTCATGTCCGGACGACCTCCCCGCCTAGACCGCGATAGGGGCTTTGATGCCGGGGTGGGGGTCGTACCCGACCACCTCGATGTCGTCCAGCGTGAAGGCGTCGATGTCCGCCACCGCCGGATTAAGGCGCAGCTCGGGCAGCGGACGCGGCTGGCGCGAGAGCTGCAACCGGGCCTGCTCCAGGTGGTTCGAGTAGAGATGGGCGTCGCCCAAGGTGTGGACGAAGTCGCCGACGCCCAAACCGGCCACTTGGGCGACGATGTGCGTCAACAGGGCGTACGAGGCGATGTTGAACGGCACCCCCAAGAAGATGTCGGCCGAACGCTGGTAGAGCTGGCAGGACAGCTTGCCGCCGGCCACGTAGAACTGGAACAGCGCGTGGCAGGGGGGCAGCGCCATCTCGGACAGCTGGCCGACGTTCCAGGCCGAGACGATGTGGCGGCGCGAGTCCGGATTGGAGCGGATCGACTCGACGACGCCCTTGAGCTGGTCGACGCTGCCGCCATCGGGCAAGGGCCAACTGCGCCATTGGCGCCCGTAGATCGGTCCGAGGTCGCCGTTGGCGTCGGCCCACTCGTCCCAGATCGTGATGCCGTGCTCGTGCAGCCACTTGACGTTGGTGTCGCCGCGCAGGAACCACAGCAACTCGCCGAAAACCGACCGGGTGTGCAGCTTCTTGGTGGTCAGCAGCGGGAATCCGGCCGCCAGGTCGAACCGCATCTGATAGCCGAAGACCGAGCGCGTGCCGGTGCCCGTGCGGTCGCCCTTCTCGACGCCGTGTTCGAGGACGTGGCCGAGCAGGTCCAGATATTGCTTCACGACCCACCCCCCAACAGCGCTCTCAGACGGGCGGCGACTTGGCCTGCCGCCTTGGCGCGGTGGGAGATGGCGTCCTTCTCCTCGGGGCTCAGCTCGGCGTTGGTGCGCGGCTGGCCCGGCGGCTGCTCGTCGGCGACGAAGATCGGGTCGTAGCCGAAGCCGTTGGCGCCGCGCGGCTCCAAGACGAGCCTGCCCGGCATCTCCCCCGTCGCCACGAACTCCCCGCCGCCCGGCTCGACCAGCGCCATCGCGCAGACGAAGCGGGCCGTCCGCTGGTCGTAGTCGGTGTCGGCCAGTTGGTCGATCAACAGCCGCAGATTGGCCTCGTCGCCCTTGCCGATGCCCGCCCAGCGGGCCGAGCGGACGCCGGGCATGCCGTTGAGCAGGTCGACGGCGATGCCCGAGTCGTCGGCGACGGCCAATTGGCCCGTCGCCTGGGCAGCGGCGCGGGCCTTGATCAGGGCGTTGCCGGCGAAGTCGCGCTCGGTCTCGGCCGGCTCTGGATAGGCGGCCAACTCGTCCAAGCCGACCACCCGGACGGGCAGTCCGGCGGCGTCGAAAATGCGCTGCAGCTCGACGCCCTTCTTGGCGTTGTGCGTGGCCAGCACCACGACTCGCGGATCGGCGGGACTCATAGCCCCAAAGCCTCGCTCTGCAGGCGCGTCAGCTCGGCGCAGCCGCCCAGGCCGAGGTCGAGCAGGGCGTCCAGCATCTGGCGGTCGAACGGCTCCCCCTCGGCCGTGCCCTGAAGCTCGACGAAGCCGCCCGCGCCGGTGGCCACCACGTTCAAATCGACGTCGGCGGCCGAATCCTCCTCGTAGCACAAGTCGAGCATCGGCTCGCCCTTGACGACGCCGACCGACACCGCCGCCACCGACCCGGTCAGCGGCTCGCCGGCCAACAGCTTGCGCTCCCGCAGCCAGTCGACGGCGTCATGGAGGGCGACGTAGGCCCCCGTGATAGAGGCCGTCCGCGTGCCGCCGTCGGCCTGCAACACGTCGCAGTCCAGCACGATCGTGTTCTCCCCAAGCGCCTTGTAGTCGATGACGGCCCGCAGCGACCGCCCGATCAGGCGCGAGATCTCGTGGGTGCGGCCGCCGATCCTGCCCTTCACCGACTCGCGGTCGTTGCGGTCATTGGTGGCGCGCGGCAGCATGGCGTACTCGCTGGTAACCCAGCCCAGGCCGGAGCCCTTCCGCCAACGCGGCACGCCCGGACTCACCGACGCCGCCACCAGCACCCGCGTGCTCCCGAATTCGACCAACACCGACCCCTCGGCGTGGTCCAGCCAGTGGCGCGTCAGCCGGACCGGGCGCAACTGGCCGGCGGCGCGGCCGTCAATCCTCGAATCACTCACGCAGGACAGTCTATAGCGGGCCTCGGACAGTCTTCAGGTCGCCCGCGGCCGCGCCCGAGCCGAGGCGGTACTACGCTGAGGACATGGCTCAAGTCGTCCCCTGGCACCATCGCGCCGTCTGGCGGCTGCTGGTGGCGACGGCGGTCGGCCTGGCGGTGTGCGGGCTGACCAGTTGGTGGAATCCGCAGTACGCCCTGATGCTCGGCTGGACGGCCCTGAGCGGCTCCTACGTGGCCGCGACGTGGCTGTCGCTGTGGCCGATGGACGCCGACGCCACCCGTGCCCACGCCCAACTGGAATCGCCCGCCGGCCCCGTGCTCCACGCCCTGCTCGTCCTGGCCGCCCTGGCCAGCCTGCTCGGCATCGGCTTCCTGATCGCCGCCCCCACCGGCTCGCGATCCCTGTCGGCTGTCATCGCGCTGTGCCCGGTCGTGGCGTCGTGGGCCGTCATCCACACCCTTTACGCCCTGCGCTACGCCCGCTCCTACTACGCCGCCGAGTCCGGCATCGACTTCCACTGCGAGGACCCGCCGCGCTACTCCGACTTCGCCTACGTCGCCTTCACCGTCGGCATGAGCTACGCCGTCTCCGACACCGACGTCCAAGCCTGGGGAATCCGGCGAACGGCCTTGTCGCACGCCTTGCTGGCCTACCTGTTCGGGACGGTTTTCCTGGCCACCCTGGTGAACATCCTGGCCAGCCTGGCCGCCTGAGCCCGGCTCGGCTCAGGCTGTCGTGTAGACCTGTTCGACTTGCGAGACGAAGCCGCCCATCAAGCGCCTCCCGACGCCGGCGAACAATTCGGGGCTGCCCGTGGTCAAGAACCGCAACTCGGCCTGACGGTGCGACTCCTCCAGCAGGCCTTGGTCGTTGAGAACGGCGAAGGCCTCGCGGGCGCACTCGTCGGCCGACGACACCAACGCCACATCCGGCCCCATCACGTAGGAGATCGCGCCGGACAGCAGCGGATAGTGGGTGCAGCCCAGGATCAGCGTGTCGATGTCGGCCGCCCGCAGCGGCAGCAGGTACTCGCGGGCGACGTCCATCAGCTCGGCGCCCGAGGTCACACCGGCCTCGACGTACTCCACGAACAGCGGGCAGGGCGTGGTCACCAACTCGACGCCGGGGACGGCCGCGACGGCGTCGTCGTAGGAGCCGGAATTGGCGGTGGCCTGGGTGCAGATGACGCCGATGCGGCCGGTCTTGGTGATGCCGACGGCCCGGCGGGCGGCGGGCAGGATGACGTCGACGACCGGCACCGAATAGCGCTCGCGGGCGTCCCGCAGCACCGCCGAGGACGCCGAGTTGCAGGCGATGACGAGGGCTTTGACGTCTTGGGCGGCCAAGTAGTCGAGGCACTCGAGGGCGTATTCGCGCACCTCGGGCAGCGACTTGGGCCCATACGGGGCGCGGGCCGTGTCGCCGAGGTAGACGACGTCCTCGTGCGGCAGTTGGTCGATGACCGCGCGGGCCACCGTCAAGCCGCCGAAGCCGGAGTCGAACACGCCGATAGGTTGCACGCAGATCATGGTACTGCCCGGCCGGGCCAAGTTCGCGGCGGCCCCGACCGTGCCCGACCCGGACCGATCAGGCCAGCGTCAACAAGACCGGACGGCGAGGGGCGGCCAGGTCGCAGGCCCCGGCCACCGAGCAACCCGCGCAGCCGCCGCTCGGACAGCCGCCCAGCGGCACTTGCCGGATTTGGCCGGTGGCCACAAGGTGGTCCAACGCGGCGCGCACCGTCGACTCGCTCAAGCCAGAGCGGTCGGCCATGGCGGCCACCGTCGGCGCACCCGAGGCCACCTGCTCGGCGACAACAGCCAGCGGGCTGCGCGAGGCCGTCAACATATCAAGCTCCCGACTTGGAAGACGGCCACCGCCAGCACCCAGGC
Source organism: Propionibacteriaceae bacterium (assembly GCA_031272195.1). GTDB lineage: Bacteria > Actinomycetota > Actinomycetes > Propionibacteriales > Propionibacteriaceae > Propionicimonas. The sequence goes on along the minus strand of JAISUF010000050.1, from coordinate 3,558 downwards.
CACCACCAATTGCATGGCCACGCCGAACAGCGTCCAGCGCCCGCCGATCTCGCGCCACTGGGCCGCCAGCGTCGCCACGCAGGGCGTGTAGGCAAGCAGGAAGACCATGAACGCCAGCGCAGCCGGCACCGGGTGTCCGCCGGAGGACTGCGTGAAGTCGGCCAGCACGCGCTCGCCCAGCGTCCCCGGCTGGTCTTCCGACTCCGGCTCGTCCAAAGCGTAGGTCTGGGCCCACGACGAGATGACGGCCTCCTTGGCGACGAAGCCGACGATCATCGTCGAGGTGGTCTCCCAATTGCCGAAGCCGGCCGGCCCGAACACCGGCGTGATCGCCTGCGCCGCCACCCCGTAGGCCGAGTCGGCTGGGGACACCTCGCCGAAGGCGGCGTCGCCCCGGGCCGGAATCGACTGGAAGAGCCAGACCGCGCAGACCGTCGCCACGATGATGCCCGAGGCCGTCTTGAGGAAGCCCGACAGGCGCAGCCATGTCACCGAGGCCGTCAGGCGCAGGGTCGGCACTTGGTAGGCGGGCAGGTCGAGCACCAGCGGCTCGGACGGCATCGACCGCCACAGCGTGCGGCGCAGCAGCCAGCCGCACAGCACCACCAGGTGGATCGAGACGACGTACATGACGAAGACGACCGTCCCGGCGTAGCCGCCGAAGAACGTCGTGCCGATCATGACGAAAACTGTCAGCCGGGCCGTGCAGGATGTGAACGGCACCAGCAGCGCCGTCAGCACCCGCTGTTTGGCGTTCGGCAGGATGCGGGTGGCCGAAATGGCGGGCACGTTGCAGCCGAAGCCGACGATCAGCGGCAGGAAGGCCCGGCCGGGCAGGCCGATGACGCGCATCATCCGGTCGACCACGACGGCCGCCCGTGCCAGGTAGCCGGAGTCCTCCAGCAGGGCCAGCAGGATGAACATCAGCGTCATCAGCGGCACGAAGGTCAACAGCATGCCGACGCCGGCGATCAGGCCGTCGACGACCAAGCCCTCCAGCCAAGTGCCGCCCAAACCGAGGGCCGCGAAACCGGACAGGGCGGCGTCGGTGATCGGGCCGGTGAACAGGCCGTCGAGGAAGTCCTGCAGGGGCGCGGCGACCGTCGTCGTGATCTGGAAGACCGCCCACATGACGCCTAGGAAGATCAGCGGCCCCAGCCAAGGGGCCAAGACCACCTTGTCCAAGCGGTCGGAGAAGCTGGGGCGGCCCTCGTCAGCCTCGCGGGTGGCGGCCCGCACGATGCCCATGATCCAGTCGAACCGCTCCTCGTCGCCGGGCCCGCCCTCGCCGATCGGGCGTGTGGCCGGCAGCGGCTGGCCGACGGCCTGGCGGACGCGGGAGGCCAGCTCGTCTAGGCCCTTGCGCCGCCTCGGATCGATGCCGACGACCGGCACGCCCAACTTGTCGGCCAGAACCGCCTCGTCGATGGCGATGCCGCGTTTGGCGGCGATGTCGAGCATCGTCAGCGCCACGACGACGCGCTGGTGGTGCTCGCGCACCTCGGACACCAGGAACAGCCCGTGGGCCAAGCGCGAGGCGTCGACCAGCGCGACGCAGACGTCGGGGCGCTCGTCTTCGGGGACGCCCAGCAGCAGGTCGGCGGTCAGGGCCTCGTCCGGGGACAGCGGCGTCAGGGAGTAGGCGCCGGGCAGGTCGACCAGCGTGATCTCCAGTTTGCCCTCGGTCGGATCGCAGGTGCAGACCTCGCAGGCGCAACTGGCGGCGTCCCGCGTCGTGCGCCAAACCCCGCGCGAGACCTCGACGGTGGTGCCGGGCCAGTTGCCCATGGTCACTTTGGCCCCGGTCAGGGCGTTGAACAGCGTCGACTTGCCGGAGTTGGGGGCGCCGATCAGGGCCACCGCCGGCGCGCCGGGCCCGGCGGTCTCGTCGGCGGGGCCGTGGCAGCAGGCTTTGACCGACGTCGTGGCGACGACGGGCAGTGGCTTCGACGCGGTCGGGGTCTTGGTCGCCGTCATGCCACGTCCACCACCAGACTGCGGCAGAGCTGCGAGCCGATGGCGACGCGCGACTGGCCGACTTGGGCCATCCGGCCGCCGCCGGAGGTTCGTCCCAGCAGTTTGACCCGCGCCCCGGGCCGCAACCCGAGACAGGCCAGCCGGTGGCTCAGCTCTTCGGGCTGCTCGGCGCAGCCCATGGTCAGTTCGGTGTGCAATGGCGCATCCAACAAGATCATGGCCGACAGCCTACACCACTTAGGATTGCCTAACCTAACAATCCAAGAATTCCTTCGGACAGATAGGCCAGCCACTCGTACACCTGGAAGACGAACGAGCGCGGATCATCCGGCCCGAAGCGGGCGGCTTGGCGGGCGTCGTCCTCGGTGTCGATCTCCAAGCGGATCGCCAGACTCAACCGGACGGCCGTCAGCGTCTTCAACCAGGCCTCGGCCTGGCCGGAGGCGATCGTCAGCCGCCGCCCGTTGGCGCCGCGCAACGCCTCCAGCACGACCGCCGCGTCGTCAAGCCGCTGCTGGCGCTGGCCGGCCAGCGTCAAGCGTCTGAACTCGTCGGAGGCGGACTGGTCGGACGGATAGGCCTCGGGGAACAGCCGGGCGATCACCGGATCGGAGAAATCCAACTCGACGGGGGGCGCCAACTCGGCTTGCCAGCGCGCGAACGGGTCGTCGCCGCCGAGCGGCGCGTCGCCCTCCAGCAGGCCAGCCACCTGCTCGACCATCGAGGTCAGGATGGCCGCCTCGTAGGTGGAAAGGCGCAGCCGCAGGGATTGGCCCTCGCGCGAGAAATCCTTCACTGCTTCTCCATCGTGGCCCACAGCCCGTAGGAGTGCATGGCGTCGACGTCCGACTCCATCTTCTCGCGCGCGCCCGACGAGACGACCGCCCGCCCCTGCGTGTGGACCTGCATCATCAGCTTCTCGGCTTTGGCGCGCGGATAGCCGAAGTAGCTGGCGAAGACGTGCGTGACGTAGCTCATCAGGTTGACCGGGTCGTTCCACACCACCGTCGCCCACGGCGCCTGCTCCAGCCAGGCCCCGTCGGGCCTGTCCAGAACAACGGAGGACGGTTCGGCAATGCTCACAAGTACTATTTTGGCGCATCTCGGCAACCGCAGGCGCTAGCCTTGCCGATATGACACAGTTGGGGACGGCGCTGAAGACCGACCACTACGAGTTCACGATGGTGCAGGCCGCGCTGCGCTCCAAGACGGCTTTCCGGCACTCCGTCTTCGAATTGTTCGGCCGGCGCCTGCCCGAGGGGCGGCGCTACGGCGTGGTGGCCGGCACCGGGCGCGTCCTCGACGCCATCGAGAATTTCCGCTTCGACGAGGCCCAGCTCGACTTCCTGCTGGCCGCCAAGGCGATCGACGGACCTCTGGCCGAATGGCTGTCCGGCTACCGCTTCTCCGGCTCGGTTTGGGGCTATCCCGACGGCGAGCTGTATTTCCCCGGCTCGCCGCTGCTGGTCGTCGAGGGGTCGTTCGCCGAGGCGGTCGTCTTGGAGACGGTCGTGCTGAGCATCCTCAACTACGACTGCGCCGTCGCCTCGGCGGCGTCCCGCATGACGCTGATGGCCGGGT
>JAISUF010000224.1 GCA_031272195.1 Propionibacteriaceae bacterium | reverse complement strand
CTGCCGCAATACGGGCAGGCCAAGGCGGGCGTCGTGGCGAATGCGTAATCGGTCATCGCATCCCAGTCTAAGAGTTGATTCACAAGCCCCCGTCACAGCCCCGCCGCGAGGACGGTGGTCGTGGATCGCAATCACGCCCGGCCGCCGACGGCACGTGGACCACACGATCACCCAGCCCGGCCCCTGGCTCGGTCGCCCTCGCCCTGGCGGCACGGCGCGACCGGCGAGGCGTCCGCTAGCGAGTAGCATGGGCGGGTGACGATCGAACCAAGCCGCACCGATACCCGCCTCGATCCCTATGTCGACGCGTACGCGGCCCGCACCAACGGGCTGCAAGTGTCGGCCGTGCGAGCTTTGTTCGCCGTCGCCAACCGTCCCGAAGTGGTCTCGCTGGCCGGCGGCATGCCGAACATCGCCGACCTGCCCCGCGCCGAGCTTGGCCAAACCTTCGCCCGCCTGGTCGCCGAGCAGGGCGTGCAAGCCATGCAATACGGCTCCGGCCAAGGCGAGGGGTTCATGCGCGAGCACATCGTCGAAGTGATGGCCGAGGAGCAGATCAGCGCCCACGCCGACGACGTCGTCATCACCTGCGGCTCCCAACAGGCCCTCGACTTGGTGACGCGCGTCTTCTGCGATCCCGGCGACGTCATCCTGGCCGAGGCGCCCAGCTACGTCGGGGCGCTGGGGACGTTCCACGCCAACCAGTGCGAAGTCGTCCACGTCGCCATGGACGAGCAAGGCGTCGTGCCCGAGGCGTTGAGGCAGGCGGTGCTGACGCTGCGGGCCAACGGGCGGCGCGTCAAACTGCTCTACACCATCCCCAATTTCCACAACCCGTCCGGCATCACCCAGCCCGTCTCCCGCCGCCAAGAACTGCTGGCCGTCGCCGACGAGGTGGACCTGCTGATCCTGGAGGACAACCCGTACGGCCTCCTGACGCTCGACGACGAGCCGCTGCCGGCGCTGCGCGCCTTCGACGCCGAGCGCGTCATCTACCTCGGGTCGTTCTCCAAGACCTTCGCGCCAGGTTTTCGGATCGGCTGGACGCTGGCGCCGCACGCCGTCAAGGAGAAACTCGTCCTTCTGCAAGAGGCCGCCACCCTGTCGCCGCCCGTCTTCGGCCAATTCGCCATCTCGAAATACCTGGAGGACTACGACTGGCGCGGCCAAATCCGCAAGTTCCGAGACATGTACCGCGAACGCCGCGACGCCTTACTGGCCGGGTTGGCCGAAAACATGCCGGAGGGCACGACGTGGACCCACCCGCGCGGCGGGTTCTTCGTTTGGGCCACCCTGCCGGAGGGGCTCGACGCCCAAGCCATGCTGCCGCGCGCCGTCACCGCCCGCGTCGCCTACGTGCCCGGCACGGCCTTCTACGCCGACGGCCTCGGCTCGGGCAACATGCGCCTGTCGTACTGCTTCCCGACGCCCGAGCGGATCATCGAGGGCACCAAACGGCTCGGCGAAGTGCTGGCCGGCGAGCTGTCCATGCGGCGCACCTTCGGCGTCGGCGCCGCCGAATCCACCCGCAACGAACTGTCCAGTGGCCTGGCCACCGACCTCAACTGAAAGAGAGAAGCCATGACTTTGCCGCAGCCCCATCCCGGTCCGATCGTCGTCCTGGCCGGGGGCCTGTCCCACGAGCGGGAGGTCAGCCTGCGCTCCGGCGGGCGCGTCGCCCAGGCGCTGCGCGACCAGGGGCGCGACGTCGTTGTCAGCGACGTCAACTCCGAACTGATCGACCTGCTGGCCGGGCTCGACAACCCCGTGGCCTTCCCCGTGCTGCACGGTGGCGTCGGCGAGGACGGCGGCCTGCAACAGGCCCTGGAGTTGCTCGCCGTGCCCTACGTCGGCTCGTCGGCTGTGGCCAGCCGCCGCTCCTTCGACAAGGCCGTCTGCGCGCCCCTGGTGGCCGCCGCCGGCGTCGTCACGCCCAAACGCGCCGCCCTGCCGCACGACATGTTCCGCGAACTGGGCGCCGGCCACCTGGTGGCCGCCCTGGGCGCCAAGATCGGCTACCCGATGATGGTCAAACCGGCCCGCTCCGGATCTGCGTTGGGCTGCGCCCGCGTCGACACGGCCGCCGAACTGCCCGCCGCGATGGTCGGCGCCTACGCCTACGGCGACGTGGCCGTCGTCGAGGAGTTCGTCGAGGGAACGGAGGTCGCCGTCGCCGTCGTGGAGCTGGACGGCGAGGCCGTCGCCCTGCCGGCCGTCGAGATCCACGCCAACTCGGGCGTCTACGACTACACCGCCCGCTACACCCCCGGCCAGACCCGCTTCGTCATCCCCGCGGAGCTGTCACCCGAGGTGGCGAAGGCGTGCGCCGACACCGCCGTCACAGCCCACAACGTGCTCGGCCTGCGCGACCTGAGCCGCGCCGACCTGATCGTCCGGCCCGACGGCACGCCAGTCTTCCTGGAGACGAACTCCGCCCCCGGCCTGACCGAGACCTCGACCGTCCCGCTGGCCGTCGAGGCCAAAGGCTGGAACTTCGGCCTGCTCTGCGCCCAGTTGGTCGACAACGCCGCCGCCAGGGGCTGAGTCGAGTCCGCGCGCGAGCGACCTGAGCGCGGCCTGTCAGGAGTACAGCAGTTCCACAGGGTGGCCATGGATGGGCGGCCCCTTGGGCGACTGGCCCGGACCACCGCCCGTCAGCGGCTGGTCCCGTCGACGATGAATGGCGCATCGAAGACGCCAATCGGCCAGCGGCGAGACTATCGTCTAAGAGTTGATTCATATTCGGATACTTATGAATCAACTCTTAGGCCGCTTCGGCGTCTTCGCACTACTGGTGCCGGGGCTTTCTCGGAACGCCCGCTGGCGTTGTCAGCCAGGCGGTGAGCGCAGCTTGTAGCCGGACGGGGTGAGCTTGAAACCGGCCGACTCCAGGGCCTTGACGAGCGGGTGGCCGCAGCCGAGGGCGGGCTGGCCGTCGATCCGCTCGATGGTGACGGTGTCGAGCTGGCCTCCTTGAATCGCCGCCGCCAGCGCTCGCGAGGCCGCCGCGAGGCGGGCGGGACCGGCGTCCCAGGTGAGGACGGTTTTGGCACCCCGCTCCAAATAGAGGATCAGCTCGCCGTCGTCGATGACGACGAGCGCCCCAGCCTTGCGTCCCGGCAAGTGGCCGGTTGGCGAGGCGGGCCACTCCAGCGCGGCGCCGTACGGGTTGGCCGGGTCGCTGGCGGCCAACAGCCACGTCGGGCCTGGTCGTCCAGGTTGGACACCACCTTCTGCGGCGACTCCTGGCGGGCGGCTGTCGCCGGGTTGTTCGGCCCATGCCACAACCTGGTCGCCCGCCTCGGGTTCGGCCGCTGTGGCAAGACCCGACTCGCCGCCCACGCACGGCTTCCCGCCGACTGGGAGTTCGGGCCAGGTGGCTGCTCCTGCCGCGTCTGCCACGGGCGGTCGCAGCGCAGCTGGGCGTTTGGCGCTCTCGCGCAGGCGGTCGACGACTTCGGCCGGGGCGAACTGGGCCGCTCCCAGCCCGGCCACGAAATATCCCCGCCGCACCCGGCCGGCGTCCTCGGCGGCGGCCAGCACCTGATACATCCGGGCGAAACCGCCCTCGACCTGCTCGGCCACCACCGACCCGCGCGTCAAGACGGGGTAGCGGTCGAGCAGCAACTCCGCTTGCAGGACCGCTTGGCGGGTGGCGTCGTCGGTTTGGCCACCCGCCTCCGACGAGCGGCTGGCGGCGCGGGCGGTTGGCAACACCCACCAGCGTCCCGCCGCCTGCGGAGCCGGCCGCAGGCTGGCCCTGGGCAGCCGACGGCCGTAGCGTCCCCGGGCCGGGGGAGCGGATGGACGGCGGTGGGTGGTCGAGCCCATTCGCAGCAGGGCCCGCACCGGCGCGAAGGTGTCGTTGCTGACCAGCCCGGCCCAAGCCAGCTCCCACAGTGCCGCCGCGATCGACGCCTCGGAACGCGGCTCGCCCAGGCTGGCGGCGATGTCGCGGACGAACAGCGCACCGTGGTCGCGCAACAGGCCGAGGACCTGGTCGGCCAAGTCGGTCGGCTGGATGGGTGGCCGACACTCGAGTGGAGGCGCGTCATCCCCGGCTGCCGTCGGGCGGGCCAGGCCAGGCTGGTCGGACACCGCAAAGGCGGACGCGGCACTCCGCATTCGGGCGGTTGGCGCAGTCATCTGGCCTGTCGGGGCCGGTGGCGACGAGGCGACATCGGCCAGGTCGGCGGCGTGCAGCGCGATCCAGCCGTCGTTGCCCGTCAGCGAGCCGCGGCCTTGCCAGAGGACCTCTCCGGCGGCCAGCAACTCGTCCAGCATGGCCGGCTGGTAGTCGACGACGCGGGCGGGCAGGATCAGCGTCTCCAAAGCGCTGGCGGGCAGCGGCAGGCCTGAGAGCTGCTCGACGGTGCGCAGCAGGCCGTCGGCGCCGCGACGGCGTCCGAACTCGTGCCACTGCGGCAGGAAGCTGGCCAATTGGCGTTGCGGCACTGGCTCGACCGCTTGGCGCGCAGCGGCCAGCGAGCGCCGTTTGAGCTGGCGCAAGACGCCCGGATCGCAGAAGAGGCCGCCGCTGACGTGGCTGTCGCGACTCTCGCAGGGCGAGCGGCCCGCGTAGGCGTCGTCCAGCCGCTCCAGCTTCCCGGCTTGGACCAGCCGGCGCAGGGTCTCGTCCAAGCCCGGCGGCTTGACGCCCAGCCAGGCCGCCACCTGGTCGGCAGCGAACAGCGTGTGCGTCCGGGCGAAGCGGGCCGCCAATTCGGCCAGCGGGTCGGTCGGCTCTGCCAGGAGTTGGCGCGGCACAACCGCTGGCACCTCGACGTGAAGCGCCGCTCGCAGACGTCCGGCATCCTCTGCCG
>JAISUF010000217.1 GCA_031272195.1 Propionibacteriaceae bacterium | reverse complement strand
AACATCAAGGCGGGGATGGGCGACCTGAAGTGGTCTTACGCCCAACTGGCGGCGGCGATGACGCGCGAAGGATGCAGCATTTCCGCCTCGTCGCTCCAGAAGTCCGTCGTCCCGCGCGTCAAGGCCGATGGCTCCGAGCACTACCGCCCGATTCGCGTGGACGAACTCGCCGCCCTCGCACGGATCTTCGACCAGTCCATGGACGCGCTCACGGGCAACCGGAGCCGCGTCAACGAGGTGACCCTCGCCAACGCCATGAACAATCTCGACACGGCTAACCGGATGCTCGTCGCGGCGGTCAACACACTCCTCGACGCCCAGATCGGCCTCATGACCGCCAGCCAGTACGCGCCCCCGCGGCGACGCCAACGGATCGCCGAAGACGCCGAGCGGCGCTGGCAGGCCAACTCCGCCCAATTCCGCATTCAACCCCGCACAGCCGATCACCACTCCGTCCCGATCAGCCCGGAAGCGGTCTTGGAGACCATCGAGTCGCTGCGCACGCTCTTGTCCGCCGTTGCCGCCGACTGGCGGCTTCAGGAGGCCGTCCGGCGCCAGGACGCCGCCGCAGACCGGCAGCCCGCCCCGACCAACGATCCGCAGATCGGCTCCAGCGCCTGGGCTTCAGCCATCCAGGACGAACGCGCTTGGTGGAACGACCCGGAACCGGATGACACCATCGTCGACAGCGACGGCACCATCCTCACCGAAGAGGACCGCTACGAAGCCCTGATGCACCTGATTTCCAGCCAGTCAAGCCGCGAATAAGCCGCCGAGAAGCACCAAACCCCTAGTCAAAGTGCCTTTGACTAGGGGTTATATCGTGCGCGAGAGAGGAGTTGAACCTCCACGCCCTTTCGGGCACACGGACCTGAACCGTGCGCGTCTGCCATTCCGCCACTCGCGCTTGGGCTGTTGCCAGCCAGCCAGAAAGACTAGCACACTGACCGGGTTGGCCTCGAATCCGGGTGTCACACTTCGCGCTCAAGAGTGTGTCGGGCACGTCGGGTGTCCATGGCGAGGAGGCCACCCTCCCCGAACGGGTCGCCCTCGACGCCAAACCGGCCGCCGACGAGGGCAGCCTCACGCGCTGCCGCAGAGCGGGGCAGCACAATCGGCCAGGCGTTGGCCGCACCCAGCAGCCTCACGCGCTCCCGCGGAGCGGGCCCCGTGGTCGGCCAGTGAGCGCTCCGGGTGCAGGGCCTCACGCGCTCCCCCGAACGGGTCGCCGTCGACACTTGGGGGACGCTCCCGCGAGTGGGTCGCTCAGGGTCTACAGTGAGGCGCTCCATCTGGCGCGCTCGCGGTCCCTCCCCCGAGTGGGTCGCTCGCGGCGTTGCGGACCGGCGTCCCCAAACTGGGCGGGTCCGAGGCGCTCGGCGGCCTGACGGTAGACTGCTCGGCATGGCCAAAGTGATCGTCGACGTCATGCCCAAACCCGAGATCTTGGATCCGCAGGGGAAAGCCGTCACCAGCGCCCTCAAACGGCTCGGGTTCGACGGGTTCAGCGTCCGCCAGGGCAAGCGTTTCGAGATCGACGTCGACGGCGAGTTGACGCCGGAGCGCCTCGACCAAATCGGACGAGCCGCCGACACGCTGCTGGCGAACACCGTCATCGAGAACTTCGACGTCCGGGTGGAACAGTGAGGGTCGGCGTCGTCACCTTCCCAGGCACATTGGACGACACCGACGCGCTGCGGGCGGTGCGGCTGTGCGGCGGCCAGCCGGTGCCGCTGTGGCACGCCTCGGACTCGCTCCACGGCGTTGACGCCGTCGTCCTGCCCGGCGGCTTCTCCTACGGCGACTACTTGCGCTGCGGCGCCATCGCCCGCTTCGCGCCCGTCATGGGCGAGGTGGTCCGGCAGGCGGGCGCGGGCCTGCCGGTGCTGGGCATCTGCAACGGCTTCCAGGTGCTCTGCGAGGCGCACCTGCTGCCCGGCGCGCTGATCCGCAACGACCGGCGGACGTTCGTCTGCCGCGACCAGCGTCTGCGCGTCGAAACCGTCGACACGGCCTGGACCGGCGCCTTCGCGCCCGGCGAGGAGATCGTCATCGCGCTGAAGAACGGCGAGGGCAACTACCAAGCCGACGCCGCCACCGTCAAACAGCTCGAGGACGCCGGCCGCGTCGCCTTCCGCTACCTCGACGTCAACCCGAACGGCTCGGTCAACGACATCGCCGGCGTGGCCAACGCCGCCGGCAACGTCGTCGGCCTGATGCCCCACCCGGAGCACAACGTCGACCCGCTGACCGGCGCGTCGCTGGACGGGCGCAAGTTCTTCGCCAGCCTGCTGGGCCAACTGGTCGGCTGAGCGAAGCCTCCCGAGTCCGGCTGGGGAGCCGGCCGGTCGGAGTCCCATTGGCCAGTTTCGGTCTGGCTCCGAGTTCGGCTGGGGAACGTGCCGCCGACATTCTACGAACTTGGGGGCCCTAGCTCCCAGCTGAGGTCGGCTGGGGGGACCGGCCCCGGAGGGTTTGGTACGGGGATCCGGGACCGGTCGGTCGAAGCCGGCGTGGCGGCGCTAGCTTGCACGCCGCCCGCCTGGCAACTTGGCGCCGCTCCGCCAAGCCGCCTCAGGCCGCCTCAGTCCGCCCGGCCAGCGTGACGCTCGGCGTGGCGAATCGCGCCAGCCTGGCCAGCGCCCCAGCGAGCCAGACGGAGCGCCTCAGCGGTGGCCGTTCACCACCTTGTCGGTGCGGCTGGCGATCACCGGCGAGCGCTGCAAATCGTGCCAGGCCTCGCCGCAGGAGTACTTGTCGTCGTTGTTCTGCAAACCGGAGAAGCAGTACGCCCAGTCGTTGTAGCGCTGCGGCTCGGCCGTCGCCTGCGAGGTGACCGAGCGGTACGCCCACAGGATCATCTCGACGTCGTTGGCCGTCAACACCTTGTCGCGGATGGCCAGCTTCTTGCCGACTTTGCGGATGAAGTTGCCGTCGTAGTTCATCAAGTTGGAGTACTTGGCGCCCGTGTAGATGTAGTAGTCGTCGCCGATGCCGATCTTGGTCGCCTTGCCTGTGTTGATGCTGGTCTCGGAGTTCTCCAACATGCGGTCGGGCACCTGCGAGGAGGTCGACGACGGATAGGCGTCCTTCAGCAGGCCGAAGGCGTGGCCGAACTCGTGGGCCGCCATCAGCTCCAAACCGACGGTCAGCCCGGCCCGGCCGATGCCGCGCTCGTCGTTGGCCTGGTGGTCCCAGGGCAGGAACAGCGCGTTCGACTTGCCGAGCATGCCCAGATCGTCCATGACGCAAGCCGAGTACCAGTTCTTCGTGCAGCCCTGCGGGGCGTCGCCACCGACTTGGACGGTCAAGAACTGCTGGTCGGCGGACAGTCCGGCCTCTCCCGGCTGGTGCACGACCAGGCGGGTGTTGAAGGTGAACGACTGCGACAAGTCGTACTTCAGGCCGCCCTCCTCGTCGGACGTCATGCCGCGGCTCAACGAGTTGAACAGGTCCATGCCGAAGTCGCGGGAGCTGCTGGCGAAGCCGTCTTGGGTGTACACCTCCTGGACGCCGGTGATGGCCAGCTTCTTCAGCTTGGCGAACGAGCGGTCCTTGGCGGTGCTGCCGATCGGCGTCATGGAGGAGCCGTTGGCGACTTTGCGGGCGTACGTCTGCCCGCCGCCGGCGCCCCGTTTGAAGTTGAGGTACAGGTGGAAGACGAGCGTCCCCGTCGAGCTTTCCCAGGCCAGCTTGAGGTACGGGTGGGCGGTGGCGTCGGTCTTCTCGTTGTGGACGGGCCTGGTGTTCAGCTCCCCCTCGGACGTGTAGAGCGCGTCGCCGAGGATGCGCTTGATCGCTCCCGGCACCGCCTGGCCCGACGACGGCGGCTTGACCGACCCGACGCCGGCCTTGACCCGGTTCGCCGCCTTGGCTTCCGCAGGGCCGTCGTCGGCGACCTCGTTGATTGACTGTGGCGCAGGCGATGCCGCCCACGCTTGGGCCGCTTCCGGCGCAGCCGTCCAGCAGGCGATCAGCACCGCCGCCATTAGCCTCGCCATGTGGTTCGCGATTGTCTTGGGTTGCATCGTGCACCTCCTCCTTTGCATCGTTTCCATCTCAAGCTAAGTGTAGATCGACACTCATCTACGTAGTGAAAGATGTCGATCTACGTAGCTGAGAATCGTATCTACGTAGTTCAACGGGCTTAATTGCGCTTTTCCGGCTCTAACTTGTGGATTCACTGAGACCGCTTCCGGTTGCCTCTCCGGGCGGGTCAGGTGCGACCGTCGGCGGTTGACAGCCGCCGAGCCGAACCGCACCGGGTTACCCCGTACCCCCGAAGTCGCAACCCCGGTGGCGGGCAAGCCTCTGGCCGGGCGCAAGCACGCCCCTGTGTCCGAAGTCGCAACCCCGGCAAGGCTCTGGCGTCAACCGATTGGGCGCGGAGCGTGCGCGCCCAGCCCAGCCTGTAACGTTGGGGGCGTGCTCGATACAGTTGTGAACGCCGCTGCGACCCCGGACACCCCCCAGCCCTGGGCCGAGCTCGGCCTCAAGGAAGACGAATACGCCCGCATCCGCCAGCTTCTGGGCCGACGCCCCACCTCCTGCGAGCTGGCCATGTATTCGGTCATGTGGAGCGAGCACTGCTCGTACAAGTCGAGCAAACTCCAACTCAAGCGCTTCGCCGAGTTGGGCAAACAGACCCCCCGCGGGCCGCTGCTGGCCGGCATCGGCGAGCAGGCCGGCGTCGTCGACATCGGCGACGGCTGGGCGGTCACCTTCAAGGTCGAGTCGCACAACCACCCGTCCTACGTCGAGCCGTATCAAGGCGCGGCCACCGGCGTCGGCGGGATCGTCCGCGACATCCTGGCCATGGGGGCGCGTCCAGTCGCCTGCATGGACTCGCTGCGCTTCGGCCCGCTGGACGCCCCCGACACCGCCCGCGTGCTGCCCGGCATCGTCGCCGGGGTCGGTGGCTACGGCAACTGCCTGGGCCTGCCGAACATCGGCGGCGAGACGGTCTTCCACCCGTCATACCTGGGAAATCCGCTGGTCAACGCGCTGTGTGTCGGTGTGCTGCGCCACGAGGACCTGCACTTGGCGTTCGCCACCGGCGAGGGCAACAAGGTTGTGCTGTACGGCGCGGCCACCGGCGGCGACGGCATCGGCGGGGCGTCCATCCTGGCCTCGGAGACGTTCGACGCCGATGGACCCGCCAAACGCCCGTCGGTACAAGTCGGCGACCCGTTCATGGAGAAGCTGCTGATCGAGTGCACCCTGGAGCTGTTCGCGGCCGGCGTCGTCATCGGCATTCAAGACCTCGGCGCGGCCGGCATCTCCTGCGCCACCTCCGAGCTGGCCTCGGCCGGTGACGGCGGCATGCGCGTCAACCTCGACCTGGTGCCTCTGCGCGACCCGACGCTGACGCCCGAGGAGATCTTGATGAGCGAGTCGCAGGAGCGGATGGCGGCCGTCGTCGCCCCGGAGAACGTCGAGCGATTCATGGAGATTTGCGCCAAGTGGGACGTCCAGGCCAGCGTCATCGGCGAAGTCACCGACGGCGACCGCCTCGTCATCGACTGGCGCGGCGAGCGCGTCGTCGACGTCGACCCGCGCACCGTCGCACACGACGGCCCCGTCTACGACCGCCCGTCCGAGCGCCCGGAGTGGATCGACGCCCTGAACGCCGCCTCGGCTGCCGCCTTGGCTCGTCCCGCCTCAGGGGAGGATCTGCGCGAGACGCTGCTGCGGGTGGTCGCCTCCCCCAACCAGGCCGACAAGTCGTGGGTGACCGACCAGTACGACCGCTACGTGCGCGGCAACACGGTGCTAGCCCAGCCGGAGGACGCCGGCGTGCTGCGTATCGACGAGGGCAGCGGCCTGGGCATCGCGCTGGCCACCGACTGCAACGCCCGCTTCGCCATGCTCGACCCGTTCCTGGGCGCCCAGTTGGCGCTCTGCGAGGCGTACCGCAACGTCGCCGCGACTGGCGCCGAACCGGTCGCCATCACCGACTGCCTCAACTTCGGCTCGCCGGAGGACCCGTCGGTCATGTGGCAGTTCGAGCGCGCCGTCTCGGGCCTGATCGAGGGCTGCAAAGCGTTGGGCACGCCCGTCACCGGCGGCAACGTCTCCTTCTACAACCGCACCGGCGAGGAGAACATCCTGCCCACGCCGCTGGTCGGCATGATGGGCGTCATCGACGACGTGGCCGACCGCATCCCGATGGGCTTCGCGGCAGCGGGCGACGGCATTTGGCTGCTGGGACCCGACGCCGACGAGGCCGCCTTGTCGGGGTCGGTTTGGGCGGAGGCCGTCCACGGCCATTTGGGGGGACGCCCGCCGCAGCCGGATTTCGCGCTGGAGAAGGCGCTGGCCGGGCTGCTGCAGACCGCGTCGAAGACGCGCCTGCTGACCTCGGCCCACGATCTGTCCGACGGCGGCCTGGCCCAGGCGCTGGCCGAGTCGTGCCTGCGGCGTGGCCTGGGCGCTGGCGTGGAACTGCCCGGCGATGCTTTCGTGGCGCTGTTCGCCGAGACACCGGGCCGGATGCTGGTGTCGGCCGATCCGTCCAACGCTGAGGCGCTCGAGGCCCTGTGCCGAGCGGCGGCCGTCCCCTGCCGCCGATTGGGCGCCGTCACGGAGGCTCCCGAGCTGGAAATCCAGGGGCAGTTCGCCTTGCCGCTGGACGAGTTGCGCCAGCGCTGGAGCGCCACCATCCCGGCCGCGCTGTGACGTTCCCCGCGTGTCATGGGCGTATGACAGCGACGAGATGTTGACGATCGCGCCGCGTCCCCGGTGACGTCCCCCACGCGACATGTGCGTATGGCGCGGCTGACGGGCGCCCTCGGGCCGGGTGGCCCGGGCGGCGCCCGTCAGCCTGGATGGGTGGTATGGCTCAGAAGATCTGAGCGGAGCGCGCTTTGGCCAGGCGGTCGGCGGCATCATTCCAGTTGACGACGTTCCACCAGGCGTTGACGTAGTCGGCCTTGACGTTCTTGTATTGCAGGTAGAAGGCGTGCTCCCACATGTCCAGTTGCAGCACGGGAAGCTGGCCGACCGGCACGTTCGACTGCTGGTCGTAGAGCTGGGCGATGTTGAGGCGCTGGCCGAGGGTGTCCCAAACCAGCAGCGACCAGCCGGAGCCCTGGATGCCGTTGGCGTTGGCGGCGAACTGGGCCTTGAAACCGGCGAACGAGCCGAAGAACTCGTCGATGGCGGCCGCCAGCTCGCCGGTCGGCTCGCCGCCGCCGTCGGGCGACATGTTCTTCCAGAAGACCGAGTGGTTGATGTGGCCGCCCAGGTTGAAGGCCAGGTCCTTCTCCAGCTTGGCGATGTTGGCGAAATCGTTGTTGACGCGCGCCTCGGCGAGCTTCTCAAGGGCGGTATTGGCGCCGGCCACGTAGGCGGCGTGGTGTTTGGAGTGGTGCAGCTCCATGATCTCCGGCGCGATGTGCGGGGCCAGGGCGCTGTAGTCGTAGGGCAGGTCGGGCAGTGTGTACGTCATGACGTCTCCTCGAAGTATTTTGATGACGCCAGCGTACTCTTATTCACGGTCCGCCGTGCTACGCAATCCTGACCCCGGCCGCCAAGCGATGCCGCCAACGCGCGCGAGGACGCCGCGACAACCACCTCGACGGGGCGCGACGACGAGGGGCAGTTGTGGCGGATGCTCCCGACCCAAGCCCGAGTGGCAGCCAAAGAGGCCGCCCGCACTTGCGCCGCGGGCGGCGGCCCCCTCCTGCGACGACCCGCCTGCTGCGTCGAAGGCCAGGCCCGCCTGCCTGGAGGCGCGGGTCACACCATGGTCTGCTGGCGCGACTCCTCGCGCCGGAGGGCGGGGTTGACCAGCAGGGAGCCGACGCCGTATTCGACCACCCACAGCACCAATTCCAGGGCTTGGCGCGGCCAGTCGACGTCCGTGCGCAGGGCGGCGGCGCTAGCCCAGAGGATCCCGGCGTAG
>JAISUF010000213.1 GCA_031272195.1 Propionibacteriaceae bacterium | reverse complement strand
GTGAAGGCGTCGCCAAGGTGGCCAGCAGCGCCGGGTTGGGGTCCTTGGTGGTCAGCGTGACCGTCTTGTCGTCAACTTTGCTCACCGTCACACCGTCGAGCAGAAAAGCCGGATTGCCTTTCATGCCTTGCAGACGGGTCAACGAAAAGACGACATCGTCGGCGGTGACGGCGCTGCCGTCAGAGAAGACACGCCCGTCAGCCAGGGTGAAGGTGAACTCAGTCAGGGCATCGTTGGACGTGAAAGTGGCCAAATCAGGCACGACGGTCGTCGTGTCAGTGTCGTCGAAGGTGACCAGCGTGTCGTACAGGGCTTTGACGATGATCTGTCCGGCCGGCTCGTACTCGCGACCGGGGTCGATGGTCTTGACGTCGAAGGTTGAGTCGATGACGATTTGCGACGCCTCGGAGGCGGTGTTTGAGGAATCGCCACTCGTGGTTGCAGTTGGTTGCGTGCTGGCGCAAGCGGTCACTAGCAGGGAGATGGACGCGAGCGCGGCCGCAGCCAGACGCCCTTTGTGTTGCAGAGCCATGATTGCCTCCAAAACGAATCGGGGTTGGATTCAGGCCAGCCCGGCACGGCCAGTCGGGAGACAGGCTAGCACTTGTCGGTTGTGCGACTGTTTCGCCGCGGTGTCCGGCGCTAGGCGGCGACGCGGCCGCGATTAGCGCCCGCCTGCCGGCTTGGGTACAATCACCTGCGGTGGCGTGTCCGAGCGGCCGAAGGAGCGCGCCTCGAAAGCGCGTGAGGGGCAACCCTCCGTGGGTTCAAATCCCACCGCCACCGCCATTGCCCCGGGGACCTGCCTGCGGTTCTTCCACTGTCTGCGACGCGCCAAGCCACGTCCCGCCGACGGTCGGGTTTCCCAACGCCGCCGGGCGCCCTGAGTAACGCCGCGCCCTGGTGGTCCAATCGGAGCCTCAAGTCTCGCAGCGCCTCACCACAACCGCTCGGCGCCCTGGGACGGGGCGGCCAGCAGGAACGCGGGCGCGGCGAAGCCGGCTTTGGCGAAGGCGACGGCGACCGCCTCCATCGCGGGCTGGGCGCGGTCGGCGCCGATCAGGGCGATGGCCGAACCGCCGAAGCCGCCGCCGGTCATGCGGGCGCCCAGCGCCCCGCAGTCGAGGGCCGTCTCCTGGGCCAGGTCGAGTTCGGGGCAGGAGATCTCGAAGTCGTCGCGCATCGAGGCGTGCGACTGGTTGAACAACTCGCCGAGGCGGGCGAAGTCGCCCGACTCCAGAGCCGTCGAAGCCAGCCGCACCCGTTCGATTTCCGTGACGACGTGGCGGACGCGGCGGGCCAGCACGCCGTCCAGCGCGGCCAGGGCGGCGTCCAAATGGGCGGGCGCGACGGCCCGCAGGTTGGGCACGCCCAGCGCTTCGCAGGCTCGCTCACACTCGGCCCGGCGGGAGCCGTATTGGCCGTCGACCAGCTCGTGTTTGGCGCGGGTGTCGATGACGAGCAGTTCCAAGCCGACCGCGTCCAAGTCCATCGGCACCTGCTTGGCCGAGCCGTCGAGACAGTCGAGGTAGAGCGCGCGGCCTGCCAGCGAGCGCAGGGCGGCGGCCTGGTCCATGCCGCCGGTGGGGGCTTTGGCGATCTCGTTCTCGGCTCGCACGCAGCAGGCCGCCAGGCGGGAGCGGGTGGCGTCGCCGTCCAACAGGCCCAAGCCGAACAGGTCCGAGGCGGCCGCGCCCATGGCGGCCTCGATGGCGGCCGAGCTGGACAGCCCCGCCCCGATCGGCACATCCGAGGCGAAGGCCGCGTCCAAGCCCGCCACCGCGCAGCCCGCGCGTTCCAAGGCCCACAGGACGCCCGCCGGATAGGCCGCCCACGACGCCGGGTTGCCGGGGCCCACGTCGTCCAGCGCGATCTCGACCGGCTCCATGCTCTCGGAGGCCAATCGCAGCCGACGGTCGCCGCGCGGCCTGGCGGCGGCGAAGGTCCGTTGCGGCAGGGCGATCGGCAGGACGAGACCGGCGTTGTAGTCGGTGTGCTCGCCGATCAGGTTGACCCGTCCCGGAGCGCCCCACACCCCGTCGGGCGGCGCTCCGAATCGCTGTTCGAAGAGCCGTTTGGCCCTGGCCGGCCCGTCGTCTGGCATGCCGCCTCCTCGCGAATGGCCCGGCGTCGCGCGAGGCCTTTGGAACATCATAAGGCGCGCCGGCCCGGCCTCCTAGAAGCCAGGGCTTGACAGCCGTGATATACATGCATACGCATATAAATCTCAGAGGGGGACACATGCAGATTGGAATCTTCTCGGTCAGCGACATCACGCGCGATCCTGTCAGCCAGGTGACGCCGAGCGAGCACGAGCGCATCAAAGCGGCGGTGGCCATCGCCCAGAAGGCCGAGGAGGTGGGGCTGGACGTCTTCGCCATCGGCGAGCACCACAACCCGCCCTTCTTCTCGTCGGCCCCGACCACGCTGCTGGCCGCCATCGCGGCCACCACCAGCAAGCTGATCGTATCGACGGCCACGACGCTGATCACCACCAACGACCCGGTGCGGATCGCCGAGGAGTACGCCATGCTCCAACACCTGGCCGACGGCCGCGTCGACCTGATGCTGGGGCGCGGCAACACCGCGCCGGTCTATCCGTGGTTCGGCCGCGACATCCGCCGCTCGCTGGAGCTGACGCTGGAGAACTACTCGCTGCTGCACGGCCTGTGGCGCAACGACGTGGTCGACTGGTCCGGCGAGTTCCGCGCCCCGCTGAAGGGCTTCACCGCGACGCCGCGGCCGTTGGACGACGTGCCGCCGTTCGTCTGGCACGGCTCGATCCGCACGCCGGAGATCGCCGAACAGGCCGCCTACTACGGCGACGGCTTCTTCGCCAACAACATCTTCTGGCCCAAGGAGCACTTCATCAAACTGGTCGAGTTCTACAGGCAGCGTTTCGAGCACTACGGCCACGGCACGGCCCGCCAGGCGATCGTCGGCGTCGGCGCGCAAGCCTACATCGGCAAGACGTCGCAGCAGGCCAAGGCAGAGTTCCGGCCCTACTTCGACGAGGCGCCGGTCTACGGCGGCGGGCCGTCGCTGGAGGAGGTCGAGGCGAGCACGCCGCTGGTGGTCGGATCGGTCCAAGAGGTGATCGACAAGACGATGGCCTTCCGCGACAACTTCGGCGATTTCCAACGCCTGCTGTTCCTGGGCGACCACGCCGGCCTGCCCCTGGGCAAGGTGCTCGACCAGCTCGAACTGCTGGGCGGCGAGGTTGTGCCGGTGCTGCGACGGGAAATGGCCGTCGGGCGGGGCGACGTCGTTCCCGAAGGGCCGACCCACGCGGCGCTGGTCAAGGCGAAGTACGGCGACGCCGAGCCGCGCGCCCCGCGTCCTCGGCCCAACCGGGGCGACAACGTGACCGGCACCAGCCCGTACCAGGACTCCGACGATGTCCAGCCGATCTACCCGAGGCTCTGACGCGGCCGGCCCCGGCCGGGGCGCGGCCGCCAACCCGAAAGGACGTCCGGCGGGGGCCGGTGGCCGCTCGACGAGGGGCTCGGAGGGCGATCACGCCGTCCGGCCGGACGGCGGCGGGGTCGGCCAGCCGTCGGCGCGGGCTCGCCCAGGGGCGGCTCGGGGCGTGGCCGTCGCGCGCTCGGCCGATCCGGCCTGGGCGCTGGCCAACGGCGCCTGGGAGGCGCTGCTGCGGGCCCACACCGGCCTGCTGCGCCGGTTCGCCGCCGCCCCGGTCTGGGGCGAGCTGTCGATGGGCGACTACGACGTCCTCTACACCTTGGCGAAGGCTGGGGGGACGGCGCCGGTGGGGGCTTTGGAGCGGGGCGTGCTGCTGTCCCAGCCCGGCCTGTCGCGCCTGGTGGACCGGCTGGTGGCGCGGGGTTGGCTGGCGAAGGCCCCCAATCCGGCCGACGGCCGCTCGGTGCTGGTGTCGCTGACCGCCGAGGGGCGGGCCGCCCAGCGCCGCGCCGGGCGGGCCCACGGCGACCACGTCGCCCAAGTGGTGCGCGAGCGGCTGACCGCCGAAGAACAGGCGGCGCTGCGCGGGTTGTGCGCCAAGTTGGCCGGCGACGGCCCGGCCGCTCAAGCCGAATAGCCCCGCCGCCGACTGACAGCCCTCGGGCGGATTGACGGGCCGCTCGGCTGCGTGGGCGTGCAACCGCAACCGCGCCAGACGTCGATGTCGTCTTCGCGAGGGGCCGCTCGGCTGCGGGGGCGTGGAACCGCGCCCGGACGGCACGGCCAAGCCCGCTGCGGGGGCCGCCACTCATCCGGCGGACGCCAGGTGCCCGCCCGGGCGGACAGGCCGCTGTGGTGGGCCGAGGCGTCCCTAGCTCGCCCGAGCAGGCGGGACGGGCTGGTGTCGCGTCACGGTCCTTGGCGGGCCGACGCGCGCCAAGCGCGCCCGATCAGCCCGCAGACTGGTCGCGGCGGGCGACCAGCGGCCGCTCGGCGATCTGCTTGGTGGTGGTCTGGACGCTGTCGCGGACCGCCGCGACCGACTCGTTGACGGAGTCGATGGCGGCTTGCGGCGGACCGAATTTGAGTTGCGCCTTGCCGAGCAGTGCCAGCGCTCCCGCCACCAGCAGGGCCAGGACGGCCCCCGTCACGAAGCCGAGGAAGGCCGCCGGGGCCCAGCCCAGGCCGCAGACGCCCGAGTAGAACCAGGCGCAGCCGAAGCCGACGCCCATGAAGAGAAGCCCCAGGCCGACCATGGCCAGATAGCCCGCCCCGCCGAACAGTCCCGCGCCCAGCCCGGCGGACTTGGCCTGGGGTATGAGTTCGGCTTTGACCAACTCGATCTCGCCGTGAATGATCGTGTGGACGTCCTCTTGGATGTCTTTGATGAGGGTCCCAAAGCTGTCGGCCATCGTTGCTCCTCGCGCAGTGACATTGACCTCAGCCTAGTGGCAATCGCCCGCCAGGCGGGCCAGCGGGGCCAAAGCGGACTGCCGAAGACGGTCGCGACTTCTCGCCCGCCTGCGGCGTTGGGCGTCAAAGCGGAATGTTGAAACCGTCGTCGACGGGTCTGGCCGGCGCCCGGAAGACCGCCTCGACGGGTGCCCGCCAACAGCACACCTTGTAGGGCAGCAGCAACGGGTCGGGCACGCGGGCCGACGAGTCGTAAAGCCGCGAGACGGCCGAGAGCACCTCTTCGCGCCGCCGGGAGTCGCAGGCCTGCACGCCGGGCAGCGCGGCGACTTGGTCCAGCAGGTCGGCCTTCGCGGCGGGCACCCACATGCGGAAGTCGCGCTGCTCGACGCGCGGGAAGTGGCGGTTGGCGGCCAGCGCCCCGATGCCGGCCAGTTGGTCCTCGCCCGACATCGCGTCGGGGTCGGTTTGGCGCAGGATCGCCGCCAGCCGTCGCACCCACGGCACCGAGTCGTCGCGGACGGTCTGCTGGATGGCCAATTGGCCTCCCGGCTTCAACACCCGCGCGAATTCGGCGATTGCGGCGGGCGCGTCCAACCGGTGGACGTGCTGGGAGACGAAGACGACGTCGAAAATCTGGTCGGCGAACGGCAGCAGCGCGCTCGACGCCGCCACCACGACCGCGCCAGGCAGCGCCGCCCGGGCCTTCTTGAGCTGGTCGACATCGCTGTCGACGATGGTCAGCTTGTGGCCGCGGAAGCGTTTGACCATCGCCAGAGAGCCGATGGCGAGCATGCGCTCGGACTCCTTGGGCACCAGCCAGTCCAGCGCCTGCGTCGGAAACGTGTCGCTCACAGGTTCATGGTAGGCCGCGTTGCCGCCTGGGCGCGGTAGGCGCGGCGGTTTGGCGTTACGCTGGCCGCTTGCGGGGCGGGCGCCAGTCCCGCGCAGCGGGCCTGGGTGGTTGGGCCGGTCGGCGGACGGGCGGGTGTTGTGTCGGAGGGCACGCCCTGGCGGTGGGCTTGGCAGCGCCCAGGCGGCGGCGTCGCAGGTGACAGCCAACCCATCCGGCCCTCACAGAGTCCGGCCATAGAATTGGGTCCATGAGCGCACCAGGCTGGTATCCGGATCCGGGCGGGCAGGCGGGCCTGTTCCGCTACTGGACCGGCGCGGAGTGGACCCCCGCGGTGACGTCCGACCCATACAACACCCCCGCTCCGCAATCGGGTTTCCAGGCTTCGCAGCCGCTGGGCGGGCAGCCTTTGCGGGTCCAGTCGAGCGGCATGTCGGCGGCCCGCCGAGACGAGGTTTTCGCCGCCGAGCAGCCCGCCCGGCGCAAGTCGGGCGTCGGCTGGATTATCGCCATCATCGTGCTGGCGCTGGCCGTCGTCGCCGGGCTGGTGCTGGTGTTCGGGCGGCAACTCGGCGTCAGCGTGCCGAGCCTGCCGGAATCCAGCGCCAGCGTCGAGCAGAACATCTGCCCGTCGGCCTCCGACCAGGATGAGCAGACCTCCGGGGTGTACAACGGCCGCGTCTACGGCGGGGCGCTGTCGTATCAGGAGCTGGGCTCGCCGTGGAGCGAGGTCGAAGTCGAGACGCGCGTCCCGTACGCCGCGCAGGTGCCCACTCAGATCGTCGTCGACCAGGAGAATTACGACGGATCGGGCGGCACTTGGGTGTCGTCGGTGTTGGTGGCCGATTTGTATGTCGGCGACGGTTTCGGCTCGGCCAAAGTCGGCGCCGAGACGATCTTGAAATGCGTCCTCGGCGTGTTTTATTCAGACGCCCAAGTCACCTCGAATGTGGCCCGCTCGGAAAAACACGACGTCTCGGGCCATTCCGGTTGGCTCATCGAGACGAATCTGTCGTTCTCCATCCCCGGCTTGAATGCCACCTCCGAGAACGTCCTGCTGCTTGTGGCCAGCACCGGCAGCGAGCGCTACTCGCTGTTCTACTCGTCGGTCCCCAACACGTCCTCCGAGCTGATCCCCGACGTTCAAGCCGCCCTGG
This sequence comes from Propionibacteriaceae bacterium, assembly GCA_031272195.1. Lineage (GTDB taxonomy): Bacteria > Actinomycetota > Actinomycetes > Propionibacteriales > Propionibacteriaceae > Propionicimonas. The sequence continues at coordinate 1,495 of JAISUF010000213.1, read as the reverse complement.
CCTCCCTGACCATCGAGGGCTGACGAGGGGCGCGCCCGAGCCCGGGGGCCACAGATACACCCTCGTTTGTGAAGAGCCGGTTAAGCGCGGCGGTGGCGGCGCTGGCCGCCCGATCTTTTCGGATGGTTCGGCGCCGCGGTTTGGCAATGCAGTGGATCGGCTCAGTCAAGCTCAGTTCAGTCCCAAATCGTGCGCAGCCACGGGAGCTGCTGGAAGACGCGGTCGTTGGTCATCAAGGTGGCGTTGGCGAGGTAGGCCTGGGCGGCCAGCATCCGGTCGAAGGGGTCGCGGTGGCTCCATTGGAGCTTGCCGGCGAACAACGCCGCGCCCTGGCGCAACGGTAGTTCGGTGAATCGGAAAGGGGCGATGACTTCGTCGTAGTTGTCCACGAGTGCTTCGGCTTCGGGCATCTTTCCCACGCGATGCTTTTGCGCGATCTCGAATGCGCTGACGGGCGAGAGCAACACCCGTTCTTCAGATTCCAGTATCCGACGGACGCTCGCCCCCAATTTCTCTGGCTCGCCCAGGGCCCACAACAGGGTGTGGGTGTCTAGGAGATATTCCACAACGACTCCCCACAGGTATTGCTGTATTGCCCGCCATCGCGAATCACTCCCATTCGGCCAGTTCCTCCTCGCTCATGGGCTCGAAGAAGGAATCGGGCACGTGCACCGCGACCGACCCGAGCGGGCGGGCGGGCAGTGGCTCGACTGGGACGAGCCGTATCAGCGCGGTGCCGTTGCGGGCAATCTGCACGTCGCCGCCGTGCAGGGCCTCGTCAACCAGCTTGGATAGCTGGGTCTTGGCGTCGAGCATATTCACAACCATGGGAATAGCTTAGCCAAGCACTCCTAGCTAAGCAAGGCTTTATCCAACTTGCGGCCGACGTCCGTGCAATGCAGGCAGTACCGCACCCGCTACGGGGACTTATGCGGGTATCCCCTGTTGAGCCACACGTTCAGTTCGCAGTCGTCCCATTGGTTTGTCGGACGCCGGCCGACCGGGTTGTCGAAGGCGTCGATAGAGACGATGTCTGTGGTTGCTTCCTCCATCGCGCACCTCGGTGTCTGCGTTCCGGCTCAGGTCGCGGCGAGGGCGGCGGTGAATAGCCGTAGCAGGTTGTCGCTGAAAAGGACAAACCGCGCCAACTCGACATCTCCCGAATACTCGCGCACGGCTGCCACCGCTACCTTGGCCACTTGCGCCGGATCCCAGCCGTAGGCGCCGGCGCTAACTGCGGGGAAGCTCACCGACCGCGCTCCCACCGCGTCGGCGACGCGCAGCGACTCGGTGAAACAGGATGCCAACAAGGCTGGATCCCTCTGCCCGCGATGGGCGTTGGGCCCGACGGTGTGGATCACCCATTTGCACGGCAAGTCATACGCGCCGGTGGCCACCGCCTGCCCCACCGGGAACCCGTCCGGGAAGGCCTTGCGCACTTTGCGGCACTCCGCCAGCAGCAGCGGCCCGGCCGCCTGATGGATGGCCCCATCCA
>JAISUF010000191.1 GCA_031272195.1 Propionibacteriaceae bacterium | reverse complement strand
CGGCGGCGCCCGCCGACACGACTCTCCGGCTCAGAGCAAGTTGACGACTTCCGTGCCGGTCCAACGGCCCAGCGCCAGGCGCGTGAACAGCGGCTGTTCGCCCTCCAAGAAATCCGGTTGGACGGCGCGCAGCGCCGCCACCACGTCGTCGGGCCGGACCAGCGGCGCGCCCAGCTTGGTGACGGCCTCCAGGCCGCCGTCGACGACCCGCAGCGACTCGACCTGCCCGCGCACGTCGAACTCGCGCAGACCCGCCTTGACCTCGCGGGCCACGCAGACGCGGTCGCGGCCCAGGAACTCCGCCAGGACTGCCTGGAGCTGGCCGGCGTCGGCGGCGGGGCATCCGATCCGCCAAAGCGAATGGGTCAGGCGGTCGTTCCAGCCCTTGTCGACCCCGACGGCGGCGGCCTCCAGGTGGAAGCCTTCGGGCAGGGCCTGGTTGACCGCTTGGCGGACCTGCTCGGGATCGCCAACCTCGGCCAAGCCGATCTCAACGTATTCGGCCTCGGAGGCGGCGCCGGTCGGGGCGGCGTTGGCGTACGACACGCGCGGATGCGGCGAATAGCCCGACGAATAGGCCATCGCAACGCCTGCTCGGCGCAGCGCCCGCTCGAAAGCCCTGGCCAGGTCTCGGTGGGAGGCGAAGCGCAGCCGGCCGCGTTTGGCGTAACGAAAAAGTATGCGCTGAACCGGCGGGGCCTGCTGTTCGGGAGCCCTTCTAGCCAAGGCCGCCCCCCTCGGACGACGGCGCGGCGACCGCGCCGACCGGCGTCAGCGGCAGCAGGTGCCGCCCGGTCGGGCCGATTTGGATCTCGGCGCCCAGCGCCCCGCAAACCCCGCAGTCGTAGCAGCCCGACCAGCGGCAGTCGTAGACCTCGGTGCCGGCCAGGGCGTCTTGCCAGTCCTGCCACAGCCAGTCGCGGTCCAGGCCGGCGTCGAGGTGGTCCCAGGGCAGCACCTCGTCTTGGGCGCGCTCGCGGGTGGTGTACCAATCCAGCGACAGCCCCTGCGGTTCAAGGACGTCGGCGGCCGCCCGCGTCCAACGCCCGTAGTCGAAGTGCTCTCGCCAGCCGTCGAAACGCCCGCCCTGGCGCCAAACCTGCTCGACGACGGCCCCGACCCGGCGGTCGCCGCGGGCCAGCAGCCCCTCCACCACGCCCGGCTCGGGGTCGGCGTAGCGCACGTTGATGGCGCGGCCATGGCGCCGGTCCGCCCGGACGGCCGCCTTGAGCGCCTTGAGCCGCCTGGTCAGAGTCTCGACGTCGCATTGGGCGGCCCACTGGAACGGGGTGTGCGGTTTGGGCACGAAGCCGCCGATCGAGACGGTGCATTGCACGTCGCGGGTGCCCGCCGCCCGCCGCCCGGTGTCGATGACGCGGGCCGCCAGGTCGGCGATGGCCAACACGTCCTCGTCGGTCTCGGTCGGCAGCCCGGCCATGAAATACAGCTTGACCTGCCGCCAGCCCTGGGAGAAGGCGGTCTCGACGGTGGCGAGCAGATCGTCCTCGCCGACCGTCTTGTTGATGACGCGGCGCATCCGGTCGGTGCCGCCCTCCGGCGCGAACGTCAAGCCGGTGCGCCGCCCGCCCCGGGCCAGCTCGGCGGCCAATTCGATGTTGAAGGCGTCGACGCGCGTGCTGGGCAGCGACAGCGAGATCTTGGAGCCGGCGTAGCGGTCGGCCAGCTGGCGGGTGATCGGGCCGATCTCTGTGTGGTCGGCGCTCGACAGGCTGAGCAGCCCCACCTCGTCCAGGCCGGTGGCGGCCAGGCCCTCGGCGACCATTGTCCCGACCGTCTGGATGTCGCGCTCGCGCACGGGGCGCGTCACCATGCCCGCCTGGCAGAAGCGGCAGCCGCGCGAGCAGCCCCGGAAAATCTCCACCGAGTAGCGCTCGTGGACGGTCTCGGCCAGCGGGACGACGGGGCGGGCCGGATAGGGCCACCGGTCGAGGTCGAGCAGAATGTGCTTCTCAACCCTGGCCGGCACGCCGGGCCGGTTGGGCCTGACCGACGCGATGGCGCCGTCGGCGGCGTAGGCGACGTCGTAGAACTTCGGGATGTACGCCAGCCGGGACAGGCGGGACAGCAACTCGTCGCGCCCGCCGGGGCGCCCCTCGTCCTTCCAAACGCGCACGATCCGCGACAGTTCGAGGCAGGCCTCCTCGCCGTCGCCGAGGACGACGGCGTCGAGGAAGTCGGCCACCGGCTCCGGGTTGAAGGCGGCGTGCCCCCCGACCACCACGATCGGGTCGCCGTCGCCGCGGTCGGCGGCGTGGAGGGGGATTCGGGCCAAGTCCAGCGTCTCCAACAAGTTGGTGTAGCCCAGCTCGGTCGACAGCGACACGCCGAGCACGTCGAAGGCGCGAACCGGCAGGTGGCTCTCCCAGGTGAACTGCGGCACGCCGCCCTCGCGCATCAGGGCGGCCAGGTCGGGCCAGACGGTGAAGGTCCGCTCGGCCAAGGCCCAATCCTGGCCGTTGATCAACTCGTAGAGGATGGCCAACCCCTGGTTGGGCTGGCCGACCTCGTAGGCGTCGGGGTAGAACAGCGCCCAGCGCACCGGCGTGGCGGCGAAGTCCTTGGCCACCGAGTTGACCTCGCCGCCGACGTACTGGACCGGTCCGCGCACGCGCGCCAGCAGCGGCTCCAGCCTCGGAAACAAGGACTCAGGATTGTTAGTCATCAGGCCCAGAGGATACCCCACCGGCCCCAACCCCGCCTCCATCAACAACGGCTGAACGCACTGCGGCGAACACCCGCCAACGAGCCCCCGCTATCGATTCCCGCCTGCTCGGGGAAACGCCGTCCCACAAGCGAGCTTGCCGACGCTTCAAGACATAAAGCCTATGCGACAGATAAACCAAACCTATTATTGTCAAAGCCTTGCGAAAATCGCTGCGGCACCGCTATGCTGCGATTGTCGGGGAAGCGGGATGAGCGCACCCTCACAGCGAAGTGAACCCCTCCCGCGAAGCTCTTCGACCTCAGGCGGGCGCGGTCGCCGGCCCGAGTCCCACAACCCCAGTGGAAGGACACCGAATTGAACCTCAACAGATTGCACGGAAGACGGCGCGCGCTGCGATCCCTGACCGTCGGACTGCTGGCTGGAGCGTTGATCGCCTCCGGCGGCTTGGCGGGCGCAGGCTCGGCCCAGGCCGCCAACCCGACAGACGCCCAGAACGACTTGGAAATCGCCAACGCGAAACTGTCGCGCGAGGCGGCCACCCAAGGCATGGTGCTGCTCGACAACGCGGGCAAGGCGCTGCCGATAGCCAAAGGCAACGTCGCCCTGTTCGGCGTCGGCGCCTACGCCACCGTCAAAGGCGGCACCGGATCCGGCGACGTCAACAACCGCTACACCATCAACGTCCGCACCGGCTTGGAGAACGCTGGCTACACCGTCACCACCTCGGCGGCCTATTGGGACGCCATGAAGGCCAGCGCCGACGCCGGGCTGACGCAGGCGTCGGGCGGCAGCTTCGGCTTCTCCGCGGCCGCCGACTACTCCGCCCTCGAACAGGCCCTGACCGCCACGACCGTGGCGCCCACCGCCGCAACCGACACGGCCGTCTACGTCATTTCGCGCAACTCCGGCGAGGGCTCCGACCGCAGCGCGGGCAAGGGCGACTACCTGCTCGGCGACAAAGAGCTGGCCAACATCAAGCTGATCGCCCAGACCTATAAGACTGTGGTCGTGGTGCTGAACGTCGGCGGCGTCGTCGACACCACCTTCTACAAGACGGTCAACGCCACGGTGAAAGACCCGGCCGGCGGCACCGCCCTCGACTCGCTGCTGCTGATGAGCCAAGCCGGGCAAGAGGCCGGCAACGCCTTGGCCGACGTCGTCTCCGGCGCCGTCAGCCCTTCCGGCAAACTGACCGACACCTGGGCCGCCGACTACGCCTTCTACCCCGCCTCCGACACCTTCGCCTCCGCCGACGGCGTCTCGACGCAGGAGAACTACACCGAGGGCATCTACGTCGGCTACCGGTATTTCGACTCGTTCTACCAGACCATCTACCCGCCGGCGCCCGAGAGCGTGGTGAACTACCCGTTCGGCTACGGCCTGTCCTACGCCGACTTCACCGTCACCCCGACGTCGGTGACCGCCGACAAGGACACCGTGACGGTGACGGCCAACGTCGTCAACAACTCCGACACCTACTCCGGCGCCGACGTTGTGCAGGTCTACTTCTCCGCCCCGACCACCGGGGTCGACAAGCCTTACCAAGAGCTGGCCGGCTACGGCAAGACGTCGGTGTTGAAGGCCGGCGAGCAGCAGAGCGTCACGATCAAGTTCAAGACCACCGAGATGTCCTCGTACGACCCAGCCGCGGCGGCCTACAAGCTGGAGGCCGGTGACTACGTGATCCGCGTCGGCGACTCCTCGCGCTCCACCCACGTGGGCGCGGTGCTCAACATCGCCTCGACGGTCGTCACCGAGCAGCTCCACAACGAGGTGACCGACCAGTCGCCGTCCAGCGAGCTGAAGTCCGACCCGGCCAACTTCTACACCTATTCGGGCGAGGCCGCCGAGATCGCGGCCGCCCCGAAGTTGAGCGTCTCGGGCTTCGCCACCGTTAACAACGCCTCCAGCCTGGAGCAGACCGTGGCGGTCCCCAGCACCGGCGCAAGCGCTCCCTACACGGCGCTCGACGGCGCGCTGATGTCCACCATCACCGCCTACCGGCCGGCCGGCGAGACCGACTGGGAGGGCACCGGAGCGGCCTACTCGCCGAAGATCGGCGAAACCGTCTCCAGCGTCACCACCGTTCCCGGCGCGACCCTGTACGACGTCGCCAAGGGCACCGTCACGATGGAGCAGTTTGTGGCCGGGCTGAGCCTGACCCAGCTGGCCAACATCGTCGAGGGCGCAGGCATGAGCGGCACCACCACCTCCACGCTGTCGGCCGACGGCGCGGCCGGCTACACGACGGCGCTCTACGAGAGCCTCGGCATCGCCTCGATGACCTTGTCCGACGGCCCGGCCGGCCTGCGCATCACGCAGTCCGGCGGCGGCACCCCGCCCACCTGGTACCAGTACGCGACGGCTTGGCCGATCGGCACCATGCTGGCCCAAACCTGGGATCCCGCCCTGCTGAACAAGGTCGGCACGGCGATCGGCGCCGAGATGACCGAGTACGGCGTCACGCTGTGGCTGGCGCCCGGCATGAACATCCACCGCGACCCGCTGTGCGGCCGCAACTTCGAGTACTACTCCGAGGATCCGCTGATCGCCGGCCAGACGGCGGGCTACATGACCCTGGGCGTGCAGTCGAACAGCGGCGTCGGTGTGACGCTGAAGCACTTCGCCGGCAACAACCAGGAGACCGACCGCTCCGGCGGCAACGACACCATCGGCGAGCGGGCGCTGCGGGAGATCTATCTGAAGGGCTTCGAGCTGGCGGTCAAGATCGCCCAGCCGATGGCCATCATGAGCTCCTACAACAAGATCAACGGCTCCTGCGTGGCCGGCGACTACGACATCTTGTCCGACATCCTGCGCGGCGAGTGGGGCTTCAAGGGCACCGTCATGACGGACTGGGGCGGCTGCGGCGACGTCGTCACCAACATGTACGCCGGCAACGACCTGATCGAACCGGGCGGCTCGGCGGCCTCCGTCATCGCCGCGTCCACGGCCCAGGCGCCGACCATCGACGCCTTCGGCCTGCCGGTGATGATCCACGTGCCGGGGTCGACTTCCCCGTTCCCGTCGGCCGAGGCCTACTACTGGAGCTTCGGCAATCTCACGCCGAGCGCCTCCGGCACGCAGGTGATCACCACGACCGTCGACGCGGCCGCCATCGCCAACACGCCGTACCTGTCCGGCGAGGGCAGCGGCGGCGGTTGGGGCGGCGACCCCGCCCTCACCCCGGGACAGGAGCTGGCCCAGTTCGCGAGCGTCGACGACGCCTACGACTACGTCACCGACGTGCTCGCCTACCCCGAGGACTACGGCATGACCGAAGCCCAGGCGGCGGGCATCTCCGTCACCAACCTGGTCGGCTCCTACCCCGGCTTGACGTCCTTCGACGTGAAGGTCTCCGGCGACTACCTGCTGATGCGCCTGGGCGATTTGCAGCGCTCGGCGATGCGGATCCTGAAGACGGTCTCGCAGTCGGCGGCGTTCGCCCAGTTGGCCTCTCTCCAGGGCGTCTCGGGCATCACGGTGGGCTCGTACTCGCAGACCTACTCGGCCAGCCTGTCGACCTACGTCACTGCGACCCTGGGCGATGTCTCGGTTGCCCCGACGACGACGCCGACTCCGACGCCGACTCCGACGCCGATCGTCCAAGGCCCGTTCGTCACCAAGGTGAAGCTGGCGCAGACGTCGGTGACGCTGAAGAAGGGCAAGACGTTCACCATCCCGGTGGGCGTCTACTTCAAGGGCTCGGTCGCCCCAACCTATCGAGGCGGCGACGTCACCTGGAAGTCCTCCAACAAGAAGGTCGCCACGGTCTCGGCTAGCGGCAAGATCAAGGCGCTCAAGACGGGCACCGTCACCATCACCGCCACGTCGAAGAAGAAGAACACCGACGGCAAGAAGATGACGGACACCATCAAGGTGACCGTGGTCAAGTCCAGCAAGGCGAAAGTCACCAAGGTGTCGGCGTCCAACCTGCCCAAGGGCAAGACCATGACGCTGGCCCAACAGGTCTACATCGACGGCAAGTACACCTCGGCCAAGGCCTTGGGCGTCAAGGTGAAGTACTCCACCAAGAAGGCGATGATCGTCTCTGTTGACAAGGCCGGCCTGTTGAAGGCGCTGACGAAGGGCAAGGACGTCCTCTACATCAAGGCGGGAGGCAAGACGAAGAAGTACACCATCACGGTGAAGTGAGCCTGCTCGCACAACCGGGTGGCCCTCCGCGAAAGCGGGGGGCCACCTTGGCGTTCGGGCCGTTGGAGGGGAGTCGCCAGTCGCGGGCAGCCTTGGCCAGGCCGCCTGCCGCGGCGGCGCGCGCCGCTGCGGCGAAGTGAAACGTTGCAAAACGAAAGCGAATTGGCGTAGGATCGAAACTGATCGAAAGGAACGCCATGGCGGCGGATCGCCCCGAACGCGAGGACTACATCCTCGACCTGTTGGCCAAAGACGGCACGCTGTCGGTGGCCGCCCTGTCGCACGACTTGGGCGTCTCGCAAGTGACCGTGCGCAACCACCTGCGCTCCCTGGAGGATCGCGGCCTGCTGTCGCGGACCTGGGGCGGGGCCACCGTCTCGTCGATCAAGACGGTCCTGGAGCGGGCTGTCATCAACAGCTCCCAGAAAGACGCCATCGCCCGCCGGGCGGCCGCGCTGGTCCGCGACGGCGACCGCGTCATGATCGAGGCCGGCACGACCACCGCCCTGATCCCCAAGCACCTGGCCGAGCGGACCGGCGTCCACATCGTCACCAACTCGACCCTGGTCTTCGGCGCCGCCCGCAACGCTCCCGGCCTGGAGGTGACGCTGACCGGCGGGCTGTTCCACCGCGCCAGCGAGTCGCTGGTCGGGCCGCTGGCCGTCCGCTCGATCCGGGGCTTCAACGCCCGGCTGGCCTTCGTCGGAACCGACGGCTTCACCCTCGACCGCGGCATGACGACGCCGTTCGCCGAGGGCGCCGAGGTCATCGAGGCTATGCACGAGCGCTCCGAGGAGACCTGGCTGGTGGCCGACTCGTCGAAGTACGGCCGGGCCGGCTTCGTCAGCGTCCTGAGGCTGTCGGACCTCAGCGGAATCATCATGGACGGCGGCCTGCCCGACGACGCCCGCCAAGCCATCGAAGAAGCAACGCCCGTGGTCGGGACGGATTAAGGAGGAAGCAATGGCCCAAATCGTGGTGATGCCCCAGTTGGGGAACACCGTCGAGTCATGCCTGGTGACCGGCTGGCTGGTCGGCGTCGGCGACGCCGTCGAGCCCGCCACGCCGCTGTGCGAGATCGAGACGGACAAGTCGGCCATGGAGGTGCCCGCCGGCGCCGCCGGGACGGTGCTGGCGCTGCTGGCCGCCGAGGGCGACGACGTGCCCGTCAAGGCCCCCATCGCCATCGTCGGCGAGCCCGGCGAGGACGTGTCGGGGCTGGCGCCCGACGGCCCCGCGGACGCGGCTTCCAGCCAGGGGCCCGTCGATTCGCCCCAGCCAGCGCCTACGGCAGCCGCTCCCGCGCCTGCCGCCCCCTCGGACGCCTCGCCCGCGCCCCGAGAAGCCTCGGCGACTGGCATTGCGCCGAACGCCGCGGCGGCGGACGCTGCGGCGGCATCGCCTGGCGACTCCCCCGTTTCACCCAGAGCCCGCGCCCTGGCCGCCGCTCGGGGCGTCGCGGCGACGTCTCTGACGGGCAGCGGACCCAAAGGGCGGGTTATCGAGCGCGATGTGCGCTCCGCCCTGGCCGCCGGGCCGGGTCTGACCGTCGGGGCCAAGGCCGCCGCCAACGGTTTCGTGCCCGCGATGACGGGCTCCGGCATCGGCGGCCGGGTGACGCGGGCCGACTTGGCCGACGCCAACGCCCAGACCGCCCAGACCGCGCCGGGCGGCCCCGCCGCGGTCGCCGCCTCTGCGACGACCGGCGACTTCCCCGGCCCGTCCACCGACACCCCGCTGAAGGGCGTCCGCAAACTGGTGGCCGAGCGGATGATGGAGTCCCTGGCGGCCTCCGCCCAGCTCACCTACAGCCTGACCGCCCCCGCTGCGGGCCTGCTGGCGCTGCGCGCCCGCTTCAAGGCCTCGGACCCCGAGCTGGGGCTGGACAAGATCACCGTCGGCGACTTGGTCGGCTACGCCGCCGTCAAAACGCTGGCCAGACATCCGGGGCTCAATTCGCACCTGTCCGACGGCCTGTGGCGGCGTTTCGACCACGTCCACCTCGGAATGGCGGTGGACACCCCGCGCGGGCTGCTCGTCCCAACGCTGCGCAACGCGTCGTCGCTGGGCCTGAGGGAGTTCTCCGACGCCAGCAAGGTCTTGGCCAGCCAGGCGATCGGCGGATCGATCAACCCCGACCTGCTGGCCGGGGCCACGTTCACCGTCTCCAACCTGGGGGCGTTCGGGATCGAGAGCTTCACGCCGCTGCTCAACCTGCCCCAGGTGGCCATCCTCGGCGTCGACGCGATCACACCGCGCGCCGCGATCGGGCCAGACGGCGAGATCGCCGTCGAGCAGCGCGTCGGCCTGTCGCTGACCGCCGACCACCGCGTCATCGACGGCGCCGACGCGGCCCGCTACTTGAGAGACCTGGCGAGGGCCATCGCCGACATCGACCTGACGATCCTGGCTTGAGGAGGACGCGAGTGAGCGACTATGACGTGATTGTGATCGGCGGCGGCCCCGGCGGCTACATCGCCGCGGAACGGCTGGGCCAGGCGGGCAAGAAGGTGCTGCTGGCCGAGAAGGAGTCGCTGGGCGGAACCTGCCTGAACGTCGGCTGCATCCCGACGAAATCCCTGCTCAACACCGCCAAGCTCTACGCCCACGCGCGCGATGGCGAGCCCTACGGGGTCAGCGCGGGCGACGTGAGGGTCGATTGGGCGCGGGCCCAAGCCTGGAAGGCCGAGGTGGTTTCGACGCTGGTGGCCGGCGTCGGCGCGACTGAGAAGAAGGCCGGCGTCGAGGTGGTCAAAGCCGCTGCGACGCTGATCGGGCCCGGCGCGGTGGAGGTGGCGGGCCGGCGCCGGAGCGCCGACCACGTCGTCATCGCCACCGGATCGGTCCCGGCGATGCCGCCGATTCCGGGCGCCAAGGGCAATCCGGCGGTGGTCGACTCCACCGGCCTGCTGGCCATCGACGCCATCCCGAAGAGGCTGGTGGTGATCGGCGGCGGCGTCATCGGCGTCGAGTTCGCCTCGCTGTTCGCCGCGCTCGGAGCCCAGGTCGATGTGATCGAGATGCTGCCCGAGATCCTGCCCTTCGCCGACGCCGACATCGCCGCCAAACTGCGCCGCGGCGCCACCGGCGTCAACTTCCACCTGCAGTGCCAGGTCCAGTCAGTCGAGGGCAACTCGGTGGTCTACGCCGACGCCAAGGGCCGCCAACAGCGCGCCGAGGCCGACGTCGTCTTGATGGCCGTCGGACGCCGCCCGCTGGTGGAGGGCTGGGGCGCGGCAGAGGCCGGCCTGGAGCACACCCCCAAAGGCGTCGCCGTGGACGACTCCATGCGCACCAACCTGCCGAACGTCTGGGCGGTCGGCGACGTCACCGGGCGCTCGCTGCTGGCCCACGCCGCCTACCGGATGGGCGAGATCGCGGCCGCCCACATCGTCGATCCGGTCGGCGCCCCGCGCCAGGGCCAACTGCTGCGGGCCAACACCATCCCATGGGCGGTCTACTCCATCCCCGAAGCCGCCGGCGTCGGCCTGACCGAAGCCCAGGCCAAAGACAAGGGCCTCGACATCGTCAAGGCGTCCATCCCGCTGGCGATGTCGGGCCGGTTCGTGGCCGAGAACGGCGTCAAAGGCGCAGGGGTCGTCAAGCTGATCGCCGACAGGGCCTCCCGTGCCGTGCTCGGCGTCCACGTGCTGGGGCCGTACGCCCCCGAAATGATCTGGGGCGCGGCCGCGATCCTGGAATCCGAGCTGACCGTCGAAGACCTGCGCCAGCTCGTCTTCCCCCATCCGACTGTGTCCGAGGGCATCCGCGAGGCCGCCTGGGCGATTCCCGAGCGCGCAAGTGACAACCAACCCGGAGCCAATCGTCAAGCTCCCGAATTGTGAAACGAGATTGAAATGACCAAATCACTGTTTGTGAATCCAGCCGACGTCCGCAAGCCGGGCCAAGTGACGGTGCCGCCGATCCCGGTCAACCAGTACAAACTCAACTGGCAAGCCGAACTGAGACGCCATGGCAAAGACGGTTTGACGGCGATGCTGCACGACATGTACGCCATCCGGGAGTTCGAGTCGATGCTCAACTCGATCAAGACGACCGGCGGCTGGCAGGGCGTCGAATACAACCACAAGGGCCCGGCCCACCTGTCGATGGGCCAGGAGGCGGCCGTCGTCGGGCAGGCCGCCGAATTGGACTGCGACGACTTCATCTTCGGCTCGCACCGCTCCCACGGCGAGATCTTGGCCAAGTCGTTCTCGGCCGCCCGCAAGCTGCCGCCCGAACGTGTCGAGAAGATCATGGCCGAGTTCTTGGACGGCGACACCCTGCGCCAAGCCGAGCGGATCGGCTACGACAGCGCCGGGCAATTGGTCGAGAACTTCATCCTCTTCGGCACGCTGGCGGAGATTTTCGCCCGCAAAGACGGCTTCAACCGGGGCATGGGCGGCTCGATGCACGCCTTCTTCACGCCTTTCGGCTCGATGCCGAACAACGCCATCGTCGGCGGCTCGGCGCCAATCGCGCAGGGTTCGGCCCTGTTCAAGCGGATCAACCGCCAGCCGGGCATCGTCATCGCCAACATCGGCGACGCCTCGATGGGCTGCGGGCCGGTCTGGGAGGCGATCACGTTCGCCGCCATGGACCAGTTCCGAAATCTGTGGCGCGAGGAGGACGGCGGCAACCCGCCGATCTTGTTCAACTTCTTCAACAACTTCTACGGCATGGGCGGTCAAACCGACGGCGAGACGATGGGCTACGACATCCTGGCCCGAGTCGGCGCGGGCGTCAACCCGGAGGCGATGCACGCCGAGCGGGTCGACGGCTACAACCCGCTGGCGGTGGCCGACGCCGTCCGCCGCAAGAAGGATCTGCTACTGGCCGGGCGCGGCCCCGTCCTGCTGGACACCATCACGTACCGCTTCTCCGGCCATTCGCCGTCCGACGCCTCGTCGTATCGCACGCGCGAGGAGGTCGAGGCCTGGGAGAGGGTCGACTCGCTGGAAGAGTTCGCCGGTCTGCTGATCGCCAAGAAGGTGCTCTCGGCATCCCAGGCCGACGATTTGCGGGCCGGCGTCGTCGAGCGCCTGGCGAAAGTGCTGGCGTTGGCGGCGTCCGACCAGTTGGAGCGGGTGGACGTGGCCTACATCGAGTCGAAGATGCTCTCCAACGGCCACGTCGAGGCGTTCGCCGACGGCGCCCCCGAATTGTCCCAGCCGCTGGCCGAGAACGCCCGCGTCAAGGCCATCGCCAACAAGGCGCGCAAATCGACCGACGCGGCCGGCAAGCCGGTTTCGAAGGCGAAGATGTACCAATTCCGGGACGGGCTCTTCGAGGCGATGGCCCATCGCTTCAGCGTCGATCCGACGATGGCCGCCTGGGGCGAGGAGAACCGCGACTGGGGCGGGGCGTTCGCCGTCTATCGGGGCTTGACAGAGCTGCTGCCGTATCGGCGGCTGTTCAACTCGCCCATCTCGGAGGCGGCCATCGTCGGCGCCGGCGTCGGCTACGCCTTGTCGGGGGGCCGCGCGGTGGTCGAGCTGATGTACTGCGACTTCCTGGGCCGGGCCGGCGACGAGGTCTTCAACCAGGCCGCCAAGTGGCAGGCGATGAGCGCCGGGCTGTTGAAGATGCCGCTGGTGATCCGCGTCTCGGTGGGCAACAAGTACGGCGCCCAGCACTCGCAGGACTGGTCGTCGCTGGTGGCGCACATTCCCGGCTTGAAGGTGTATTTCCCAGCCACCCCGACCGACGCCAAAGGCATGCTCAATTTGGCCCTGGCCGGCACCGACCCGGTGATTTTCCTGGAGTCGCAGTTGCTCTACGACAAGGGCGAGGATTTCGAGCCCGGCGGCGTGCCCGAAGGCTATTACGAGACGCCCGAGGGCGAGCCGGCCGTCAGGCGCGAGGGCTCCGACATCACCATCGCCACAATCGGCGCGACCCTTTACCGGGCGCTCGAGGCGGCCGACATCTTGGCCGACAAGTACCAGCTGAGCGCCGAGGTGGTCGATCTGCGCTTCGTCGCCCCGTTGAACTACGCCACGCTGCTCGCCTCGGTCAAGAAGACCGGACGCCTGCTGCTGGCCTCCGACGCGGTGGAGCGCGGCTCCTTCCTGAACACGGTCGCCGCCGACGTCCAGAACCTGGCCTTCGACTCGCTCGACGCCCCGGTGGTCGTGGTCGGCTCCCGCAACCACATCACCCCGGCACCCGAGCTGGAGGACGTCTTCTTCCCCCAGCCGGGCTGGATCGTCGACGCCATCCACGAGCGGATCGTCCCCCTGCCCGGCCACGTCCCCGCCGCCAACTTCACCGACGGCGAGCTGGTCCGGCGGGCCAGACTGGGCGTGTGACAGGCGGCGTCCCCGCTGGCGCGACTCCCGGCCGGCCGCATGTTCGCCTGACGCCCGCTGGCTCTGGACGCCATCGGGTGCCTGTCGCGGCGGGCCGTTGCGCTCCGGGTTTGGCTCAGGCGGGCTGGCGGGGGATGATGGGAGGAGCCGCAATCGAGGGAGAACGCCGATGTCGATGGTTCGCAAGTTGGCCGTTGGGTTGTTGGGGACGGCTGTGGCCGCCGGGATGGTTGGCGCCGCCCCGAGCGCGGCGCGGGCGGCGACCCCGGCCGAGCAGTTGGCCGCCGACGTGGCGGCGCAGTGCGTCATTTTGTGCACGCTCAGCGCCACCGCATCCGGCGAGGTCGTGACCGTGACGGGGGCGGCAGCCGTCTCCTCGCCCATCACCTTGGCCATCCCGCAAGGCGTGACGCTGGAGTGGCGGGCGACCCTCGGCGCCACCGCCAAGGGGACGCTGCTGTCGGTGAGCGGCCCCGGCAAACTGCTGATCGGCGACTCCAAACAGGAGGGCAGCCCCGGCCTGGCGGCCTCGGTCGACGGCAGCACGGCCATCGTCAGCGCCGGTGCGCCCGTCCAATTCGACGGCGGCTCGCTGACTGTGGCCGGCACGGCCATCAAGGCCAACGGCCAGGTTCCCGTGACGATCTCTGGCGGCTCGATCATGGTGGACGGCGCGGCGGGCGCGACGGGCGTCGCCAGCGACGGCCCCGTCGCCATGACGGGCGGCGAGCTGGCCGCCACCGGCGGCGAGGCGACGGCCTTCGCCAGTTCGCCGGGCGGCGTCGCCATCACCGGGGGAACGGTCAACGCCGCCAACGGCAAGCTGTTCGCCCGCAACGGGTCCGATCCGAAACTCGTCATCGACGGCGACATCCTGGTGGTCGCCGAAAGCGGGCAGACGCTGGCCGACGTCACCCTGGTGCGCGGCATGGTCCGCGCCGGGTCGAACCGGACGGTGGCGGGGGCCTACACCATGTCCGCCGACCTGGCCAACTACGGCGTCCTGGCGGTCCTGCCGAAAGCCACCCTGAGCGTGCCGCACGAAATGTTCCTCGACAACTACGGCGCGCTGTCCAACCAGGGGACCATCCTGGTTGACGGCCAACTCACCAACGGCGGCGCCATCGACACCTCCGGCAAGATCACCGTCACCGACACCGGCACGTGGGTCGACTACGGCACGATCACCGGCTCGGGCAAGATCGTCGTGGCCGGCAAGCAGGTCTATCCGGCGCCGAACCCGATCACCGCCGCCCCCCAGATCAAGAAGCCCAACTCCGACACGGTGACGCCCGGCACCGTCCTGAGCGTCAAGGGGGTCCCCGCCGGGTGGACCGCCAAGTACCAGTGGCGGCGGGCCGGCAAGGCCATCGCCAAAGCCACCGCCAAGACGTACAAGGTGAGGAAGGCCGACCAAGGGCACAACCTGACGGTCAAGACCACCTTGTCGAAGGCGGGCTACGTCTCCAAGTCGTTCGTCTCCGACCCGCTCGCGGTCAAAGCCAAGACGGCGTCTTTCACGCCCAAGGCCAAGGGCACCGCCAAGCAGGGCAAGACGCTGAAGGCCGCGGGCTTGCCGAAGGGCTGGAAGGCTACTAAGTACCGCTGGCTGCGCGACGGCAAAGCCATCGCCAAGGCCACCAAGGCGTCATACAAGCTGACCGCCGCCGACGTCTCGCACAAGATCAGCGTCCGCGTCACCGTGGGCAAGTCGGGACGCACCGCCACGACCAAGACTTCGGCGGCCCGCAGCGTGTCCAAGTAGCGTCGCGGTCGCCGGAGTAGGTGCGGACCTATGAACCACCTCTCAGCTCAGGCGAGGGCGAGCAGGGCTTTCTCGGCGGCTTTCGTCCAGCGCCCGCCGTCCATCCGCGCGGCCACCTCGGGAAGCTTGTCCGGCAGGTCGGCCAGGCGGATCATCGGCAGGTCGGCCAGGGCCGGGTAGACCATGATCTTGCCGCCGGAGGTGCGCTCGCGCACCGCGGCAATGGCGTCGGGCACGCCGGCGATGCCGCAGACGGCGTCCAGGGAGACGTTGGTGTCCAGCGTCCCGCCTTCGACTTTGGCCAGCATCGTCTTCATGTCTTGGATGCGCGAGCCCGACGTGCCCACCAGGTAGACGCCGCGCTCGGCTACGGCGTTGAAGTCGATCGGCGCTTTCGTGCCGACGGCGAAGCCGGCGAAGGCGTTGACGATGCCGCCCGGACCCGCCAGGTCGACCGCCTGGGCCAGCAGGGCCGGGGCGGGCACCATCAAAGACACGTAGCTGTAGCCGGGCGCCAGCGGTTCGGCCGACGAGTTGCGGAAGCTCGCCGGGACGCCGTGGCGCTCGGCGAACGGCGCCACGGTCTGCGCCAGGTGGGCCAGACGGGCGTCGTCCACGTCGACGGCGTCCATCGACACCCCAGGCACGCCGGCCACGGCCGTCCTCATGGCGTGCATCAGCCCCATCGGGCCCGCCGCCCCGATGATGGCCACTTTGTCGCCGGGGCGCAGCTCGCAGCATTCGGGGATGCGGCTGTAGCCGTCGGCGGCCGAGTCGCCCGCCGTGCCGACGAAGCGGATCAGGTCGTAGTGCACCCGTCCGGCGTCGACGGCGACCGGACGCGACACCGGCTGGCCGCCCAAGACGACGTTGAGCAGGCCGTTCTTCTCCAGACGCCCGCCCAACTGCTCGATGGTGTCGGCCGACGACCCGAAGTAGACGATGTCGTCGTAGAGCCCGTCCAACCCGTCCAGGGCGGCGGAGTTGGCAACGCCTGTCCACACCTCGGACAAGTCGAGTTCGCCGGGGTCGCCGACGATGGTGATGGAGGCCGGCTGGCCGGCCTCGACCGGACCCTCCAAACCGAGCGCCCGGCGTCCGGAGTCGACGACGACGAGCAGGCGCCCGTCGGCTCTCACGACTTGCCGCTCGCCCCAGGCGTAGGCCGCCTCGACGCAGGCCCACGGCTCGACCAGGGCCACCGCTGAGGCGGTCGGGCCGTCCGAGACCGGGATCAGGAAGCGCTCCCCCTCCGGCGAGACGACGACGCGCTCGTCGACCAGCGCGTACTGCTCCAATCCGCCGTCGAAGGTGTAGCCGAAGGCCGCGTTGGAGGCGGCCGTGGGCAGGTGGCGGTAGTCGGTTTGCACCAGCACCCGCTCCCCCACGGCGTGCCGCTCGACGGCCGACCCGATCGCGACGATGCGCGCCACCGGCTCGTGGCCCGGCACGACCGGCGCCTCGCCGCCGCGGTACGACGCGATGGCCTCGACCTCGGCCAGCAGGTCGGCCTCGGACAGCGTCGGGTCGAAGGCCCGGTGGGACGCCCCGTTGGGGTCGACGACAACCGCCACGACGGGCGACTTGCGCGGGTGGGCCGTCCAGGCGTGGGCCAGTTTGGTGTCGGAGAAGCAGATGCCGCAGGCCTCCATCCGCAACAAGATCTCGTGCGGTCCGACACGGGGAACGGGCAGCGCCGGGTTGACGACGACCTGGTCTGGTCCGACGATCTGGACGGCCGGTTGGGTGGCGGGAAATTCGGTCATGGTTTGTCTCCTTGGGTTGGCCGGTTCGACGGCTGGGGGCGGGGGCCAGGCGGCTAGTTGAGCATGTTCTGGCCGCCGGTGACGGGCAGGGCCTGCCCGGTCTCGTATTGCTGTTCGACGAGGTAGCGCACCGCCAGCGCCAGGTCGTGCGGCTGGCAGCCGCGCCCGATCGGCACTTTCGACTCGTAATAGGCGCGCACGTCGTCGACTGTCCGCGCCCCCGGCACCTTGCCAGCCCTCAGATATTGGACGAACAGCCCCCGCTCGGGGTCGCTCCACAGCGGCCCGTCGAGGTAGTTGCCGGGGCAGACGGCGTTCACCTTGACGCCGTTCTCGACCAGCTCCAAGGCGAAGGACTGCGTCAGGCCGATGCCGCCGAACTTCGACCCGGCGTAGGCGAAGTTGCGCTTCGACCCCTCCAGGCCGGACTTCGAGTTGACCTCGACGATGTCGAACCAAGACTGGGGCGAGGCCTCGTGCTGGCGGGCCATGACGGGCGCGACGGCTTTGACGCCGAGCAGGTAGCCGCGGTAGTTGACCTGCGTGACGAAGTCGAAGTCGGCCACCGGCTGGCTGAAAACAGCCCCGGCGCGGGCCACTCCGGCGTTGGAGACGAAGACGTCCAACCCGCCGAACAGCGACACCACTTCGGCGGCGCAGTCCAGGACCGACCCCTCGTCGGCGACGTCGACGGCGACGGCCACCGCCCGCCCCTCGCCGTGCTGTCGGCTCAGCGCCTCGGCGTTGCGCCGGGCCAGGTCGATGTTCAGGTCGGCCAGCACGACGCTGGCCCCGTCGCCCAGCAGCTCGGCGGCCAGTCCCAGACCGAAGCCCTGGGCGGCGCCCGTCACGACGACGACTTTGCCGTCCAGCCGCCCCGAGCGCTCCTGGGCCGCCACCGCTTTGCGGTAGGACTCGGCCTCCCAATGCTCGATGAAGTCGCGCTGGCCGGCCGTCATCACCCGCGCCCGGCCGAGGCGCTCGGCGTCGTTGGCGACCCGCAGGGCGTCGGTGAAGGTCGCCAGGGCGTTGCGGGCCGCTTTGAGGTCCGGCCCGGCGGCGAAGACGGCCGCTCCGGGAACGGCGACGACGATCGGCGGGTGGCCGTGGGCGGCGGCGTAGTCGGCCAGGGCGGCCGAGACGGCGTCCAAGGCGGGCTTCTCGGCGGCGGCGTCGAAGGCCGCCCCCTTCTCCAGGGCTGGGGCGACGGCATCGGCGTCGACGACCAGTGGCAGCGAGCCGGCGTAGACGATTTGGTCGGGGATCAGCGGGCCGTCGCGCAGGACGGCCTGCCCGCCAGGGGTCAGCGTCGCCTGGCGGACGAACTCGGAGGCGTCGGATGCCACCACCGGCAGGACGCCGCCGACGGCCAGCAGGCCGCGCAGGGTCGGGGCCAGGAAGCCGACCAAGGCGTCCAAGCCGTGGGATCCGTCCGCCGCGCCGACCTCGCCGGGCACTGCGGGATCGCCGACGGCCTGCCCGCCGACGCCACTGCCGATGCCCTCGTCAGGCCCGCTGACAACGCCGGACGCGCCAAACCCGGCACCGATTGGCGAACCGGTCGCCGCCAGCGCCGCCTCGACGGCCGACTCCAGCCGCCGCGAGCGCTGCCGCACCTCGTCGGCGGTATTCCCGGAGACGATGACGCCGTGGTTGCCCAGCAGCGTGACTCCTGGGGCGGGCGAGCCGGTGCGGGCCTCGAACGCCCGTCGGCGCTCGTCCACCGCCCGGGCCAGCGGCACGCCTGGATCGGTGTAGGGCACGTAGACGGCCTCGTCGCCCAGCAGTTCGGCGGCCAGGGCCTCCGCCCGCTCGTTGCAGGTCAGGGCGTTGGCGGCCAGCGGATGGGTGTGGAGCACGAACGTGTCGCCGATGAGGGCGTGGAACAAGATCTCGACCGATGGCCGCCGCGCCGGGGCGCCGACCCTCGCCCGCTCGGCCGCCGCCCGCACTGGGTCGCCTTCCACCGGCTCGTCGTTGCGCAGCGCCTCCAGCAGGACGTCCAGGCGCAGCGGCACCAGGTCGTCCGCCGCCAGGGTGGCCAGCGGCACGCCGGAGGGTTTGATGTGGAGCAAGCCGTCGGCCTTGAGCGAGGCGTTGCCGCCGCCGGCCCGCACCCACTCCGGCTTGCTGCCGTACTCGTTGGCCAGCGCGATGAGGTCTTCGAAGTCGCCCATGTCACTCCCCCTTGATGATCCTGGCGCCCAATTCGGCCAGCTCGGCGCGTTCCCCCGTCAAAGCCCCGGTCTCGTCCACGAAGCCGGCCTCGCCGTCGGCGACCAGCGCCTGGTGGGCGGCCACGACGCACGTCCCCTCCCAGAAGGCCTGGCGGGCGACGTCCGACAGCGGCCCGTCGGCGCAGGCCGGTTCGAGCGGGATGCGTTTGGGCGTGTTGTGTTCGGTGCCGGCCATGACGATCAAGCCAGCCTGCGTGAAGGCGGCGACGCAGTCGTCGACGACGCGCGAGCGGTTGCGGACGGGGATCAGCTCGGCGGCGTGGATGCCGCGCTCCACCAAGGCCTGGGCCAGTTGGGCGGGGTCGGCCTCGAACTCGCAGACCGGCGACGCGCCGTCGGCCAGCGTCGGATAGGTCGGGATGCCGCCCATCAGCAGGACGTATTCATAGGCGTCGGCGAACGACAGCGGCGCCTCGTCGACGAAACCGGCCTTGCCGGCTTTCATCAGCCGGGTGCGCAACTCGCCCTGCACGGCGGCGGCGTCGTCGAGGGCGGCGGCGGCCGGACCGCCGAAGACCCGCTCCAACAACGCCCCGCGCTCCCCGGCGAGCAGCGTCCAGACGGCCTCTTGGAAGGCCCTGGCGATGTGGCGCTCCTGCAGCGACACCCATTCCAGCGGCACCTGGCCGCGCTCGGCCACCGCTTGGGCGATGGCGGCCGACGTCAGGCCCGTCTCCAAACCGGCGGCGGCGAAGTGGGCGGCCAGCTTCGACACCATCCGCGAGGCCCGCAAGTCGTTGCCGGCGCGGATCTCGTCGGCGATCAGCCCGGCCCGCCCGGACTTCTCGCGGAACGGGTCGATCCCCTTGCCGCACAGGTACATCCGGCCGGGGTTGGCCGGATCGTTGACGCGGACGCCGGCCGCCTCCAAGGCGGGGTCGAGGGTGATGAACTCCAGCCCGTACAACGGCGCTATCCCGGCGGCGACGGCCGCCTCGGCGAAGCGGCCGTAGACCGACTGGTCGTAGAAGTTGGAGATGCCGACGGCCCGCACCCCTTGCGCCGCGGCCGCCGCCACCGCCTCGGCGACGGTGTCGAAGGCCGAGAAGTTGGGCGGGAAGTGGACGTGGGTGTTGACGGCCTCAGAACAGCTGCGTGTCGACATCGAACGCCTTCACCACCCGTCCCAGCTCGTCGCGCGTCAAGCCCTGGGCCTGTCCGGCGATCGTCAGGTTGAGGTATTCGTACATGGCCCCCGTCTCGGCGTATTCGATGCGGTCGCAGGCTCGCAGCGGCGAGGTGTCGGAGCGCGCCATGACGCCGTGCTTGGCCCACAGCACGATCTGGTACTTGCGCAAGTTGGCGACGTTGGCCGACATCAGCTCGTCCGAGCCGGGAACCTCGAACGGCAGATAGCCGACGCCCTCGCGCAGTTGGACGATGGTCTCCGGCTCCCAGCGCAGGATCTTGGCGTTGAGCGCCTCGGTGCTCTGGTAGGCGGGGATGTGCGACAGCAGCGTCAGGTGCGGCGGCTGGGCGTGGATGCAGGCGTGGAAGCTCAATCCGCGCTCGGCGATCTGGTCCTGGTGGACCGCCAGATGCGAGTTGAACTCCGAGGTCGGCTTCTCGAAGTTGCCCTTCTTGCGGTAGTGGACGGTGCCGGTGCGCCCGCCCTCGTGGACGACGACCGCCCCCAGGTTGTTGCGCGGGTTCTCGCCGACCTGCCGCAGTCGGCAGCCGGAGCCGGTCACCAGCACGGTGTAGCCGGCCAGGGCTGGCGCCTGGTAGGGCAACTCGATCTCGCGCTCGGCGGGGAACATGTCGGACAGGTCGGCCTCCCAGTTGAAGCAGGCCGAGATGTTGCCCGCCCCCGCCTCGACGGCGTTGATGTCGTTGAGCCTGGTGCCGGCCAGCCCCATCGCCTCCATGACTTCCCGGAGGTTCTCCGGCTTGGATGTGGTTCCCATCTACTTGCCTTTCGTCTTGCGCGCGGCGTCTTCCCACGCGGCCGGTGGTAGGTCGAGCACTCCTGGGGAGTAGCGCTTCAATTCCGAGGACGCGATGGCCACCTCGCGCAGCCGGTCTAGGCCGCCGCTGAGCGCCCCCATGGCGCGGGCCTGGACGAGGATGTTGCCCAAGGCGGTGCCCTCGACGGGGCCGGCCACGACGGGCAGGCCGGTGGCCTCGGCGGTCAATTGGCAAAGCAGGGCGTTGCGGGAGCCGCCGCCGACGATGTGGACGACGTCGGCGGTTCGGCCGGCCATTGCTGCCGCCTGGTTGATGACCGACCGGTAGGCCAGGGCCAGCGAGTCGATGACGCAGCGGGCCATGGCGGCGGGGTCGTCGGAAAGCTCTTGGCCGGTCTCGGCCGCCAGCGCGCGCAGGGTGGCGGGCATGTCCTGGGGCGGCATCAACCGCTCGTCGTCGATGTCGACCACGACGCCCAGGGCTGGCAGCCGGGCGGCGGCGTCCAGCAGCCCGGCCAGGTCTTGTTCCCGGCCCTGCTCGCGCCAGTTGCGCATGCACTCGTTGAGCACCCACAGGCCCATGACGTTCTTCAGGTAGCGGGTGGTGCCGTCGGCGCCCAGCTCGTTGGTGAAGTCGGCTTGGCGGCTGGCCTCGGACAGGACGGGCGCCTCCAGCTCCATGCCGACCAGCGACCAGGTGCCCGACGAGATGAAGGCGAAGTCGCGCGAGGTCGACGGCACCGACACGACGGCCGAGGCGGTGTCGTGGCCGCCGACGGCGACGACCTGGACGGGCTGGGAGAACAGCCCCGGCAGCGTCGGGCCGAGCACCGTGCCGGGTTCGACCAGCGGCGGCAGGACGGCCGGGAACGGCAGGCCGTAGGCGTCGGCCAGGTGGCGCAGGGTGTCGGCCGACCATTGTCGGGCGGCGACGTCGAGCAGACCGGTGGTCGATGCGATGGTCACCTCGGCCACCTGTTTGCCGCACAGCCAGTAGCTGAACAGGTCGGGCATCAGCAGCACTTTGTCGACCCGCCGCCAGGCCGGGTCGCCGGCCTGGGCGACGTATTGGAAGATGGTGTTGAACGGCATCACCTGCAGGCCGCAGGCGGCGTAGAGCCGTTGCGGCGGCAGTTTGGCGAAGACCTCGCCGACGGTCTTGGCGGTGCGCAGGTCGCGGTAGTGGAAGGGCTCCTCCAGCAGCTTTCCGGCGGCGTCCAGGCGGCCGTAGTCGACGCCCCAGGTGTCGACGCCGACGCTGGCCAGCCGTCCGCCGGTGGCGTCGATGGCCCGCTGGACGCCCGCGCGGATGTGGCCGAACATGCCCTCGGCGTCCCAGTGGATGCCGTCGCCGCGCTCGGCCGGGCCGTTGGGGAAGCGCAGCGCCTCCGACAGCTCGACGCGCCCCTGCGACAGCCTGCCGACGATGACGCGGCCGCTCGACGCGCCTAGATCGACTGCGGCGAAGGTGTCGTCCATACCGCCTCCTTGCGGAATAAGTGAATCGTTTCAATAGTTTAGTCTGACGACCCCCTCCTGGCAACCCGCGCGGGCGGCCGGGAGGGCCGAAAGATCACGATTCCATAACGTCTTCGGTGTCTTGGTTGACAACTCTAGACCATCGAGCATACGATCATGAAATCGATTTCACGATGAAGTGTGGAGGCAAAGGTGCTTGTAGGTGTCGATCCAATCCTGAACGGCAAGCTGCTGCTCGCCCTCGACGAAATGGGGCATGGCGACGCCGTCGTGATCGCCGACGCCCACTTCACGGCCTCCAAACTGGCCCGCAAACACCTCGTCGACCTGCCCGGCCTGCCCTCCCCCAGGGTGTTGCGGGCCATCCGCTCGGTGTTCGTGCCCGACGACTACCGCGACGACCAACTGGTGCTGATGCGCGGCCCCGACGACAACCGCCTGCCGGTCCAAGACGAGCTGGTCGCCGAGGCCCGCGTCGCCGAGGAGCATGTCTCCTGGCTGGAGCGCTTCGACTTCTACGACCTGGCCGCCACCGCCGAGCTGGTCATCCGCACCGGCGAGGTCCGCACCTACGGCAACGCCGTCTTCTTCAAAGGCGTGACGCCCGTCCCGGAGGCCCAGTCATGACCGCCCCGACCCCGCCCGACCCGTCCCTGCTGCTCCAAGTCGAGGACGTCCACAAGTCGTTCCCCGGAGTCAAAGCGCTCGACGGCATGCGCCTCGACCTGCGGCGCGGCGAGGTGCTCGGCCTGGTCGGCGAGAACGGGGCGGGAAAGTCCACCCTGATGAAGCTGCTGACGGGCATCTACACCCGCGAGGCGGGCCAGTTCTGGCTGGACGGCCAGCCGCTCGACGTCAAAGGCGTCCGCGACGCCGAGCAGCGCGGACTGTCGATCATCCACCAAGAGCTGAACCTCGTCCCGCATCTGACGGTCGCCCAGAACATCTGGCTGGGACGCGAGCCGCTGGCGGCCGGCTTCTTCACCAAGCCGGGCAGGCAGACGGCCCGCACCCGCGAGCTGCTCGACCGCCTGGAACTGGACCTCGACCCGAACGCCCTCGTGCGCGACCTGACGGTGGCCAAACAGCAGATGGTCGAGATCGCCAAAGCGCTCAGCTTCGACGCCAAGGTCATCATCATGGACGAGCCCACCTCGGCCCTCAACGACACCGAGGTGGCCCAGCTCCACACCCTCATTCGCCGCTTCGTCACACCGCGGACCGGCGTGGTCTACATCACCCACCGGATGCCCGAGCTGAAGCAGATCACCGACCGCATCACGATCATCCGCGACGGGCAGTACATCGACACCATCGACACCGCCTCTGCCACCCTCGACGAGGTCATCTCGCACATGGTCGGAAGGGCCATCGACACCTCGGCCAGACCCGTCAACGTCCGCCACGACCGGGAGGTCATCATGCGCGTCAGCGGCCTGTCGACGCCGGGCCTGCTGCGCGACGTCGGCTTCGAGCTGCACCGCGGCGAGGTGCTCGGCTTCGCCGGGCTGCTGGGGGCCGGGCGCACCGAGACGGCACGGGCGATCGTCGGCGCCGACCCGATGAGCGCCGGGGAGATCGAGTTGAAGGGCCGCAAAGTCGTCATCCACAACGCCGCCCAGGCGGCGGCGCTGGGCATCGGCTACCTGTCCGAGGACCGCAAGAAGTACGGGCTGATGCTCAACCTGTCGGTCGAGCACAACATCGCCATCTCGTCGGTGGCCGACAAGTTCTCCCAGTTCGGCTTCGAGAGGCGCCGCGCCATGGCCGCGGCCGCCCAGGACGCCAGCGAGCTGCTGCGCATCAAGACGCCCAGCGTCGCCCAACTGGCAAAGTATCTGTCCGGCGGCAACCAGCAGAAGGCGATCATCGCCCGCTGGCTGGTCAAAGACTGCGACATCTTGATCTTCGACGAGCCGACCCGCGGCATCGACGTCGGCGCCAAAGAGGAGATCTACCAGCTGCTCAACCGCCTGGCCGGCGAGGGCAAGTCAATCATCATGATCTCCTCCGAGCTGCCCGAGATCCTGCGCATGGCCCACCGGGTGGTCGTCATGTGCGAGGGCCGCGTCACCGGCACGCTGGGCGCCGACGAGGCCACCCAAGAGTCAATCATGGAGCTCGCCACCTGGCGGGTCAGCGAACAAAGAGAGGCGGCGTGATGTCAACGCTCGAATCACTCGACCACAAAAAGGCCGGCGGCTGGAAGCAGCGGCTGCAACAACTGTTGGCGCTGGCGGGCCTGCTGGTGATCTTCGCCGCCTTCTCCGTCGTCGCGCCGACGACCTTCCCGACCTACAACAACATCACCAACATCCTGTTCTCGGCCGTCGTCGTCGGCTGCCTGGCGATGGGAGCGACGCTGGTCATCGTCACAGCCGGCATCGACTTGTCGTGCGGCACCGGCATGGCGCTGTCGGCGGTGATGGCGGCGACTTTCATGGTTACGCTCCACCTGCCGGTCTGGCTGGGCATCATCTTGACGCTGATGTTCGGGGCCGTTCTCGGCTTCGTCAACGGGACGCTGGTTACGGTGCTGGGCCTGCCGCCCTTCATCGCCACCTTGGCCACGATGATGATCTGTCAGGGCCTGGCGCTGGTCGTCTCCAACGTCCACCCGATCTACTTCGACTCGACCGGCGAGCACGCCTCCTACCAGTGGTTGTCGACCGGCACGATCATCCCCGGCTTCCCCAACGCCATCATCATGCTGGTGTTGGCCACGGCGGTGGCGTTCGTGCTGTTCAACAAGACCATCCTGGGGCGCTACGACGTCTCCATCGGCTCCAACCTCGAGGCGACGGCCCTGTCGGGTGTCAACGTCCGCAAATGGCTGATCGCCATCTACGCGGTGGCGGGCGTCTTCACCGCCCTGGGCGGGATCATGATCTCGGCCCGCCTCGGCTCGGCCCAGCCGCAGACCGGCTCCGGCTACGAGATGCAGGCCATCGCGGCGACCGTCATCGGCGGCACGTCGCTGGCCGGCGGCAAAGGCTCGATCATCGGCACCCTCATCGGCGCCCTGATCATCTCGGTGATCAACAACGGTCTGCAGATCATCATGCTGCCGCAGCAGTGGCAGAACGTCGTCCTCGGCGTGGTGATCGTGATCGTGGTGTTCATCGACCAATTGAGGAATCGGCAAGGAAGGACGAGCTAGACACACACCACCTGCCCGGGGCTGCGCGAGTGGCGCATCCCAGGGCGACAACACAGACTCCCGCAAGCTAAGCAAAGGAGAAGAGTATGCGGAAGATAATCGCGGCCGGCGCCGCAATCACAATGGGGCTGGCTTTGGCGGCCTGCGGCGGAAACACGTCGCAAACCCCGGCTTCCAGCGGCGGCGACACCGCGGCCAGCAGCCAAGCCCCGGCCACCAGCAGCACTGCCAAGCCCTACATCGCTATCGTGTCCAAGGGCTTCCAGCACCAGTTCTGGCAAGCCGTCAAGTCCGGCGCCGAGCAGAAGGCCCAGGAGTTGAACGTCGACATGACCTTCGACGGTCCCGCCGACGAGACGCAGGTCGAAGCCCAGATGACGATGCTCGACAACGCCTTGGCCAAGAACCCGTCCGCCATCGGGTTCGCCGCCCTCGACTCGAAGGCCGCCGAGGCGACTTTGGAGAAGATCAAGGCGGCCAACATCCCCGTCATCGCGTTCGACTCCGGCGTTGACTCCGACATTCCGGTGACGACCGCAGCCACCGACAACACGGCGGCCGCCAAAGAGGGTGCCAAGCACATGTGCGAGCTGATCGGCAACAAGGGCAAGGTCGGCGTCATCGTCCACGACCAGGTGTCGAAGTCCGGCGTCGACCGGCGCGACGGCTTCCTCGACGGCATGAAGGAGTACTGCCCCGACGTGACCGTCCTCGAGCCGCAATACGGCAACGGCGACCAGGCCAAGAGCGCCGACATCGCCAAGTCGATCATGACGGCCAACCCCGACTTGACCGGCATCTTCGGCTCCAACGAAGGCTCGGCCATCGGCGCTTTGAAGGGCATCCAGGAGGCCGGCATGAGCGGCAAGATCACGCTGGTCGGCTTCGACTCCGGCAAGGCCCAGACCGACGCCATCCGCGACGGCACAATGGCCGGCGCCATCACCCAGGACCCGGTCGGCATGGGCGAGGCCGTCGTCGACGCCGCCGTCAAGGCGATCAACGGCGAGACGCTGCCGAGCTTCATCGACACCGGCTTCTACTGGTACGACAAGTCCAACATCGACGATCCGACGATCGCGGCGGTGCTGTACGACTAGGGCGTGTTCCACCAGCTAACCGTTGCTGGCCGTGCGGCGGGGCGGGCCATAGAATTGGTCCGCCCCGCTGCCCTTCCGACGGAGAGACATGGCAACCATCTATGACGTCGCCCGGCGCGCAGGCGTGTCCGCCGCCACGGTGTCGCGGGTCTTCTCCGGCCGGGCGAACGTCTCCCAGCACCGCGTCGAGGCGGTGCGCCGGGCGGCCGAGGAGCTGGGGTTCGTCGCGAATCGCAACGCCCGCCGCCTGCGGACCAGCTCTTCGGAGATCATCGCCATGATGGTCCCCGACATCGAAAACCCCTTCTTCACCTTGATGACCAGGGCGGTCGAGGACGTCGCCCGGGCAGCGGGCTATTCGGTCATGCTGTGCAACACCGACGAGGACCCGGCCCGCGAGCAGGAGTATCTGCGGGTGGCGGTCGGTGACCCGGTGGCCGGCATCGTCGTCGTGCCGAGCGCCAACATCCGCCTCGACTTGGCCCTCGACCACGGCGTGCCGGTGGTCTGCGTCGACCGCCACGCCGTCGGCTACGACGTCGACGCGGTGGTGGCCGACAACCTAGACTCGTCCCAGGCGGCCGCCAACCTGCTGTTCGACGCCGGCTACCGCCGGATCGCCTGCGTCAGCGGCCCGGAGGGCGTCGAGACGGCCGACCAGCGCATGGCGGGCTTCTGTCGGGCAGTCCGCCAGCGCACCGGCGCCGACCCCGATCCCGTCCTGTGCCGCCGCTCCCCGTACCACTTGGAGGGCGGCGAGGCGGCCGCCCGCGAGCTGATGTCGCTCCCCCAGCCGCCAGACGCCATCTTCGCCGCCAACAACCGCCTGGCCGCTGGAGCGCTGCGCGTCCTGAACGACCTGGACGCCCTGCCGCCCAAGGTCGGCGTGGTGTCGTTCGGCGGCATGCCGCTGATCCTGCTGGCCCCCCTGGGCGTCATCGTCACCCACCTGCCCGCCCGCGAACTCGGCCGCCGCGCCGCCGAACTGCTCCTGGAGCGCATTGACGGCCTCAGCTCCACCGCCCGCTCCATCACCCTCCCCGTGGTGATCGGCGGCGAGGGCTCAGGCCTCGGCATGCTCTACGGCGAGTAGCCTCCGCCACCCCCACCGACCCAGGCCTTGTGGCAGCACATGATCGACTCGGCGGGCCTTTGCGCTCAACTCGCGGTTTCGACCCAGGAGCGGGGCCCGATCATCCCGGAACAGGCGGCCCCGCCGCCCCGACGACGACGGCAGCAGACGCCGAACCCTATCCCACTGGGCATCCGTCACAACAACATCGCGAGTCACACCGCAATCATCCCTGGCACCACTCCCAAGAATAAGGAGACACGCCCTAGCCGTTCCGACTGGCCGTCGGGCAAGCGGCGGATCGCCCCCTTGCCGTGAAATCGATTTCATGAGAACATGGGTATTGGCTGGCACAGTCGCCAGCCAGGCACACCGAGGAGTGAGTTCATTGAGCACATACCTGTTTCCCGAGGTCGCCGCGCGGCCCCAGGCCGAGCCGAAGACCGTCTATGTGGTGGCCAACGGCGACTTGCGCTTGACGACCAACGTCAAGACCTGGCCCAAACAGCAGGAAGTCGAGGCCCAGTTCGGCGCCGCCGTCGAGGCCCAGGGCTGGAAGGTCAAACGGGCCCACGGCGTCAACCCGAAGACCGGGCACGGCTTCATCGACCACCAGAAGTACGGCATGGAGGTTTTCAAGAACATCCCAGTCGACGCCCCGCTGGTCGTCGTCGAGTCGGTTTGGCAATACAGCCACCACCTGCTGCACGGCCTGCGCGACCACCAGGGCCCGATCCTGGTCGTGGCCAACTTCGCCGGCGACTTCCCCGGCCTGGTCGGCCTGCTCAACCTGACCGGCTCCCTGACCAAGATGGGCAAGCCGCACTCGGCCCTGTGGAGCAAAGACTTCACCGACCAATGGGCCCGCGAGAAGCTGGCCGAGTGGCTACAGACCGGCCAGATCGTCCACGACCAGTCGCACGTCCGCGACCTGCCCGCCCTGCCGGACAGCGAGGAGAAACGCCTCGGCGAGGCCCTGGCCGCCCAGTTGAAGGCCGACAAGGCCATCATCATGATGTTCGACGAATACTGCATGGGCATGTACAACGCCCTGATCGACGACGAAATGCTCAACCCGACCGGCCTCTACAAAGAGCGCGTCTCGCAGAGCGCGCTGGTCGCCGAGATGAACAAGGTGACCGACGACGAGGCCCAAGCCGTCCGCGCCTGGCTGGACGCCAAAGGCATGAAGTTCTTCATCGACAACGACGGCGACGAGAAGGAGTGCCTGACCGACGCCCAAGTCCACCAGCAGATGAAGATGTACGTCGCCGCCGTGCGGATGGCCGACGACTTCGGCGCCGACGTCGTCGGCATCCAATACCAGCAGGGCCTCAAGGACATGGTTCCCGCCTCCGACCTGGTCGAGGGGCTGCTGAACAACGTCGACCGCCCGCCGGTGGCCTCCCGCGAGGGCGACCGCGTGCTCTACGAGGGCCAGGCCATCCCGTGCGCCAACGAGGTCGACCAGGGCGTCGCCGTCGACGCCTACGTCACCAACCGCGTCTGGCTGGCCATGGGCCTCGACCCGGCCACCACCCTGCACGACGTCCGCTGGGGCGACGACTGGGGCGACGACTTCGTCTGGGTGCTGGAAATCTCCGGATCGGTGCCCGCCTCCCACCTGGGCGGCTACGACAAGGCCTATTCGATGCGCCAGTCGTACTACTTCTTCCCGCTGGGCGGCGGCACGCTGTCGGGCGTTTCCAAACCGGGCGAGATCGTGTGGAGCCGCGTGTTCATCATGGACGGCAAGCTGCACGCCGACCTGGGCCGGGGCAGCTGCGTCGAAATGCCGCCCGAGGAGGTCCAGCGCCGTCTCGACGCCACCAACCCCGAGTGGCCGATCATGAACGCCGTCCTGCACGGCGTCGACCGCGACCACCTGATGGCCCGCCACAAGGCGAACCACCTCAACGTCGCCTACGCGCCCGACGCCGAGACCGCCGACAAGGCCCTCGTCGCCAAGGCCGCCATGTTCACCGCCATGGGCATCGAAGTGCACCTTTGCGGGGACGTCAACGTCTGAGGGGCGACGCCGCGCGGACCGGACTCCTCCGCGCGGCAAGGGGCCGTTGACGCGAACAAGCCGCGCCCGCCTGGTGATAAGGGCGGGCGCGGCTTGTCTTGTTGTGCGCCTTGGCGGCGGAGGCTAGGCCCCCCAAGAGGTGGCGGTGCCGCCGACTCGCTCGGCGACGATCCTCTCCTGGTAGCCGGACGCCTTGTAGGCGGCCACCGGGTCGCTGGCCAGGCCGCGCGACTCGCGGAAAGCCGCCAGATAGGGGCGCACGTCGGTGTTGAAGGCGTCCATCAGGACGGCGTGGGCGCCCAGCACGTCGCCGGCCTCCTGGGCCGCCTGGAGCGCCGAGCGGTCGACCAACAGCGCCTTGGCGGTCGCCTCCTGGACGTTCAGCACCGAGCGCAACTGGCCTGGGATCTTCTCCTCGATGTTGTGGCACTGGTCGAGCATGAACGCCACCGGCGAGTCCGGCCCGTAGCCGCCGCCGCGTATCACCTCGTAGATGATGCGGAACAACTGGAACGGGTCGGCCGCGCCGACGATCAGGTCGTCGTCGGCGTAGAAGCGCGAGTTGAAGTCGAACGACCCCAGCTTGCCCAGCCGCAGCAGTTGGGCGACGATGAACTCGATGTTGGTGCCCGGCGCGTGGTGCCCGGTGTCCAGGCAGACCATCGCCTTGTCGCCCAGGGCGGCGACGTGGGTGTAGGCGGTCCCCCAGTCGCAGACGTCGGTGTGGTAGAAGGCCGGCTCGAAGAACTTGTACTCCAACACCAGCCGCTGGCCGTCGCCCAGGCGGTCGTAGATCTTGCGCAAACCCTCGGCCAGCCACTCCTGGCGGGAGCGGATGTCGCCCTGCCCGGGATAGTTGGTGCCGTCGGCCAGCCAGATCTTGAGGTCGCGCGAGCCGGTCTGGTTCATCACCTCGACGCACTCGTAGTGGTGGTCGACGGCCTTCTGGCGGACTTTCGGGTCGGTGTGGCACAAGCTGCCCAGCTTGTAGGCCTCGTCTTGGAAGGTGTTGGAGTTGATCGTGCCGATCCGCACCCCCTGCTCGCGGGCGTACTCGGCCAGGGCGGCGTAGTCGTCCACCTTGTCCCAGGGGATGTGCAGGGCGACGCTCGGGGCGATCCCGGAGTGCTTGTGCACCTGGGCGGCGTCGGCGATCTTCTCGTAGACGTCGCGCGGGCAGCCCGGCGCCCCGAACACCCGGAAGCGCGTGCCGGAGTTGCCGTAGGCCCACGACGGGACCTCGATCTCCTGCAAAGCCAACTGGTCGGTGATTGCTGCAAAGGTGGTCATTGGTTCTCTTTCCTGTCGCGTGGGGGACGGCGCCTTCCCGGACGGTGGCATCCGGGAAGGCGCCGGGCGTTCACCGGTGAACGGCTAGCCCCACGGGAACTGGTCGATGTTGCTGGCGTTGAACTTGAACGCCGGGCCGAGCGGCACTTCGCCGTTGGCGCCGACGGTGTAGTCGCCCAGGCGGCCGGCGGTGAACTTGTCGCCCTCGGCGCCGGTGATGGTGCCGTCGACCAGCGCCTTGACGGCGTAGGTCGTCAGGTAGCCCAGGTCCTTCGGGTTCCACAGCGCGAATTCTTTCGTCGTGCCGTCGGCCAGATAGGGCTTCATCGAGCCGGGCGTGCCCAAGCCGGTGACCAGGACTTTGCCCTTCTTGTCGGACGACGACACGTACCGGGCGGCGGCGGTGATGCCGACGGTGGTCGGGGCGACGATCAGCTTCAAGTCGGGGTACTTCGACAGCAGGCCCTTGGTCTCGTCGAAGGACTTCTGGTCGGCGTCGTCGCCGTAGACGACGTCGTCGAGCTTGATGTCCGGCTTGGTCTCGAGCAGCTTCTTCAGCGCGTCGATCCAGGCGTTCTGGTTGGTGGCGTTGGCGCCGGCCGACAAGATGGCGATCTCGCCGGAGCCGCCGGTCTGGTCCTCGATCATCTCGAACAGCGACTGGGCGACGCCGTCGACCGAGACCTGGTTGATGAACAGGTCGCGGCAGGAGGTGTCGGAGTCAAATGTGACGACCTTGATGCCCTTGGCCTGTGCCGCCTTGACGGAGTCGCACAGGGCGTCCTTGTCGTTGGCGGACAGCTCGATGGCCGTCACGCCCTGCTGGGTGGCGGCCTCGATGAACTCGACCTGCGAGTCGGCCACGCCCTCGGTGGTCGGGCCGACCTGGGTGATCGTCGCGCCGATCTCCCCGGCGGCCTCTTCGGCGCCGGCGGTCGACTGGTCGAAGTACGGGTTGCCGAGGTTCTTCGGCAGCATCGTGATGTTCAAGGCCCCTGACGACGACCCGCCTGACGCGGCCGTCGAGGTGTCCCCCGCCGACGACGACGGCGTGCCCTCGGTGGGCGTGGTGCATCCGGCAATCAACGCCAGAGAAGCGGCCGCCAGGGCGGCGATGGCTTTCGTGAGCTTCATGGATGGTTCCTTTCTTGTTGTGCGGGGCCGGCCGCCTTGGCCGACCGCGCGGGGATCGCCCCCGCTCGGACCGGGGTCCTCGCCCCCGGTTCATTCGGTTTGGGCCGACGCCGCCTTGGCGCCGACCCGTCGGTTCTTCGTCCAAGCGATCAGCGAGCCGGCCATGACCGATGCGATCAACAGCCCGCCCGTGATGATCTTGATGATGTCGGCTGTGACGCCGACAACTTGTAAAGCGTTGGCCAAGACGCCGATCAGGAGCACGCCCGCCACGCAGCCGTACACCGCCCCGACGCCGCCGAACACGGACACGCCGCCCAAGACGACCGCCGCGATGACTTGCAGCTCCAGGCCCGAGCCGGTGTCGCCCCGGGCGACGCCGCGCAGCAGGGTCCAGTAGACGCCGCCGACCCCGGACAAGGTCCCCGCCAGGACGAACAAGACCGTCCTGGTGCGGGCCGAGTCGACGCCGGAGAAGGCGGCCGCCTGCGAGTTGAGGCCGATGGCGTAGACGCCCCGGCCGAAGGCGGTGAAGTGGAGCAGCCAGATGAAGGCCGCCATCAACACCGCGAAGAAGACCATGACGACGGGGACGCCCGTCTCGCCGATGGCGTACTTGGGGATGGCCGTCCAGAACTCGGGGAACTTCGTCACCGTCGTCGTGCCGAGGGCGCCGACGGCCAGGCCCCGGAACAGTGCCATCGTGCCCAGCGTCACCGCCAGCGACGGCAGTCCGACGCGCGTCACCAGCAGGCCGTTGAGCAGACCGCCCAGCGCCCCGACACCGATGGCTACCACCATGGCCAGCTCGAAGGGGACCCCCGAGATGTACATCAAGCCGAGCAGCGAGCAGGACAGGCCGACCATCGAGCCGACCGAGATGTCGATGTCGCCGGTGATCATCACCAGACACATCGGCAGCGCCAAGATCAGCGCCGAGAAGTAGTTGCGCAAAATGTTGTAGACGGTGATCGACTGGGCGAAATTGTCGACCGTCAGGCAGGAAAAGGCTACCGTGGCCACGAGCAGGTAGACGATCGCCATCTCGCGGTTGACGAGGGCGCGCCGCCACAGCGGCCGGGCATGGTCTGGGTAGTAGTTCACGCCGACATCCTCTCTGCCACGAGGCGGCGCTCGTTGCGGTTGGCCAGCACCCGGTCGAGGGTGATGGCGCCCAGGATCAGCGCGCCGACGACGGCCTGCTGCCAGAACGACTCGACGCCGAGGATCGGCAGGGCGGCGTTGATCGTCGTCAGCAGCAGCGCGCCGCAGGCCGCCCCGAGCACCGTCCCCGAACCGCCGACGATGGCGACGCCGCCGACGACCGCCGCGCCGATGGCCTGCATCTCGTAGCCGTTGCCGGCCGTCGACATGATCGTCGCGTAGCGGGAGGCGAACATCGCCCCGGCCAGCCCGGCCATCGCCCCGCAGATGACGAAGGCCAGGAACGACAGCCGCCTGAACGGCAGGCCGTAAAGCTCGGCCGCCTCCGGGGCCGAGCCGATAGCGTAGAGTTGGCGTCCGGTGCGCATGTTGCGCATGTACCACGAGACGGCGATCAGCACCAGCACGGCCAGCAGGGTGAGGGCCGGCAACGAGCCGAGTTTGACGCCGCCGGTGTCGACGAAGTCGGGGATCAGGCGGGCGTTGCCCAGGTCGCGGAACTCCTGGGAGAGGTCGATCGGGTTGATCCGTTTGGAGCCCGCCCACAGGATGTCGACGCCCCGGAAGATATACATCGTGCCCAGCGTGATGACCATGCCGGGAACTTTGGCGACGGCCACCAGACCGCCGTTGACGAAGCCGAGGAACGCCCCCACCGCGACGCCCAGGGCGAAGGCTAGGGGCACCGGCATGGTCGGCCAGGCCAGATAGGCCGAGCCGATCGACCAGGCCGCCAGGCCCATCGTCGAGCCGACCGACAAGTCGACGCTCTTGGTGATGATGACGATGGCCTCGCCGATGGCCAAGACGACGTAGATCGACGGGTCGAGCAGCAGCGCCCGCCAGCCGTCGGAGCTGAACAGGAACGTCGGGTTCTTGACGGTGGTCACCACCACGATGGCGGCGAACACCAACAGGATCGAGAAGGCCCGGTTGCGCACGGCCCGCCGCAGCAGGCCGCTCTTCTTGGCCGGGGCGCTCATGCGGCCACCTCCTGGCGGTTGTGGGTGGCGGCGAACATCACCCGTTCGGGTGTGGCGTCGGCGCGCGCGATCTCGGCGGTGACGCGCCCCTCGTGCATGACGAGCACCCGGTCGGCCATGCCCAGCACCTCGGGCAGCTCGGACGAGATCATCAAGATGGCCATTCCCCCGGCGGCCAGCTCGGACATGCGGCGGTGGACCTCCGACTTGGTGCCGACGTCGATGCCGCGGGTCGGCTCGTCGATGATCAACAGCTTCGGGTCGGCGGCCAGCCACTTGGCCAGGACCACCTTCTGCTGGTTGCCGCCCGACAGCGTGCCGGCGTGGGCGTCCAGCGCCGAGCACTTGACCTCCAGCTCGTGGGCCCACCGCTGGGCGGCGGCGAACTCCCGCTTCTGGGTGACGACGGCGCCCTTGACCAGTTGGCCGCGCCGGATGGCGTCGGTGACGTTGGTGGCGATCGGCGCGTCGATGACCAGCCCCTGCTGCCGGCGGTCCTCGGGGACGAAGCCGATGCCGGCCCGCATGGCCGCCGCCGGGTTGTTCTTGGGCAGCGGCCGGCCGTTCAGCCGCACGGCGCCGTCGGTGTAGCCGTCGACGCCGAAGACCGCCCTGGCCACCTCCGAGCGCCCCGCGCCGACCAGCCCCGCCAGGCCGACGATCTCGCCTGCCCGCACCTGGAAGGTGATGTCGTCGAAGACGCCGGGCGAGCGCAGCCCCTCGACTTCTAGCACGACGTCGCCGGCGGTGGTCTCGACCTTGGGGAACAGCTCGTCGACGTCGCGGCCGACCATCAGGCGGACGATGTCGTGCTCGGTGGTTTGGCCGATCGGCTGGGTGGAGATGTACGACCCGTCGCGCATGACGGTGATGGTGTCGCACAGCGCGAAGACCTCGTCGAAGCGGTGGGAGATGAAGGCCAGCGCCCGGCCCTCGTCGCGCAGCGAACGGGCGACGGCGAACAGCCGCTCCACCTCGACGCCCGACAGGGCGGCCGTCGGCTCGTCCATGATGAGGGCCTTGGCGTCGAGCGAGATGGCTTTGGCGATCTCGATGATCTGCTGGTCGGCGATCGACAGGCCGCGGGTGGGCCGGTCGGGATCGATGTCGACGCCCAGCCGCTCGATGATGTCGGCGACCTCCGAGCGCATGGACGCCTTGTCGATCCGCCCGAAGCGGCCGACCGGCTGGCGGCCCATGAAGACGTTCTCGGTGACCGACAGGTCGGGGAAGAGCGTCGGCTCCTGGTAGATGACGGCCACCCCGGCGGCTTTGGAGTCGGCGGTCGAGCGGAACTTGACGGGCCGCCCCTCCATTTCGAAGCTGCCCGAGTCGCGCTGGTAGAGCCCGGCGATGATCTTGACAAGCGTCGATTTGCCGGCGCCGTTCTCCCCCACCAGGGCGTGGATCGACCCGGGCATCATGGTCAGGCGCCCGTTCCGCAGGGCGACGACCGAGCCGAAGCTCTTGGAGACGTCCCTCAGCTCCAACGTTGCGGTGATGTTGGCCACTCGCGCCCTCCTTGCCGCGATTGAAACGTTACAATCTAAAGGAAAACTTACGTTGCCCAAGCCAGATTGTCAACACCCGGCGGGCCGCCCAAACGCAACTGTTATCAATTCGTTATCAACCAGCCCGACCGGCGGCCGTCGACTGCCTGCCGACCAGCTCCGGGGCCAGGCGGATCATCGAATGGCTGTGGGCGGCCTGCTCGTCGGCGGCGGCGATCTCGTCGAACAGCAGGCGCGCCGCCGTCGCCCCCAACTCGAAGCGGGGTTGGCGCACCGACGACAGCGGCACCGCCGAGGCGGCCGCGAAGTCGATGTCGTCGTAGCCGATGATGGCCACGTCGCCGGGAATGGCCAGGCCGGCCGCCACGAAGCCCTGCAGCAGGCCGATGGCCACCAGGTCGTTGCAGGCGAACACGCCGGTCGGGCGCTCGCCGTCGGGCAAGGCCGCGATCTCGCCGGCCGCCGCCAAGCCGCTGGCCACGTCCAGCGTCGGTGTCGAGACCACCAGCATGGCTGCGGCGTCGGCCACCCGCGCCAAGGCCAGGTCGCCGCCCAGCCGCCGGTCGCGCACCTGCGCCAGCGACCCCGGACCGCCGACGAACGCCAGCCGACGATGCCCCTGCTCGAGCAGGTGCCCGACGGCCAGCCGCCCGCCCTCGACGTCGTCCACGCCGACGGCGCAGAAGCCGCCCGAAGTCGTGCGGTCGACCAAGACGACCGGTATCCCCCGGCGCTTCAACTGGTCGCACAGCCCCAAGTCGCTGCTGATGGGCGCCAGGAGGACGCCTCGGACGCGGTGCTGCTCGAAGTGGCGCAGCAGGTCGTCTTGCCGGTCCTGGACCTGGTCGGAGTTGCCGATGTGGACCAGATAGCCCTGCTCGTGGCAGAAGGCCTCGGCCCCGCGGATGACGTCGGCGAAGAACGGGTTGGAGATGTCCAGCACGATCATGCCGACGGCGTCGCTGCGCCCGGCCCGCAACTGGCGGGCCGACTCGTTGCGCACCCAGCCGAGCTTGTCGATGGCGTCCTCGACCCGCTGGCGGGTGGCCGACGACACCCTGGAAGGCCGGTTGAGGACGTTCGACACCGTGCCAACCGACACCCGGGCCAATTGGGCAACGTCTTTCATGCTGACCGAGCGCGCCATAACGATCTCCTGGGTTGAATCGTCTC
This sequence comes from Propionibacteriaceae bacterium, assembly GCA_031272195.1. Classification (GTDB taxonomy): domain Bacteria; phylum Actinomycetota; class Actinomycetes; order Propionibacteriales; family Propionibacteriaceae; genus Propionicimonas. The sequence continues at coordinate 4,079 of JAISUF010000191.1, read as the reverse complement.
ACAGGAGGCCGGGCCAGGCAATCACCCGGCCTGGTCTGGACACATTCGCTTCAAGCGCGAGCGGCACTCCCAGGACGGGTGCCCGCGACGGCGATGCGACGGCTGACCAGTCAGGCCTTGGCCTCAGTCCACCGGGTCGTGGCTGCCCGAGTTGTCGATCACGACGTCGGCCTTGGACGCCGGGTCGCAGGCCTCGATGTACATCAACTGGCCCTGGTAGTAGCGCGAATTGGCCGGATCCTCGGGGTCGGACGGGATGCCGTCGCGGTCGGCCATGCGGCGGTAGGTCTCGGCGAAGGGCACGTCCAGCCAAACCGAGATGTCCCACACCTTGTCGCCCGCCGCGCGCCAATACTTCGGGCCGTGCAGGAACATGCCGTCGATGACGACGACCGCGTCGTCCGGGGCGACGTTCCAAGGCGAGCAGACCTCGCACTCGTCCTTGAAGTTGTAGGAGGCCGTCCGGTAGCGGCCCGAGCCGTCCTTGGCCAGCGGCTCCAGCACGTCCTCGCTGATGCGGGCCTGGTTGTAGGAGTCCTCGACGTAGCCCTTGGCCGAGGTGCGGCCCTGGGCGTGCCTGACCTCGGCCGGGTTGAGATAGTCGTCCATCGAGATGCGGATGACGCTCAGGCCGCACTCCCTCAACAATTCGGCCAGCTCGTCGGCGAAGGTCGTCTTCCCAGAACCGTCCACGCCGTCGATGCCCACCAGCGTCCGACCGGTGCGCGCCCGAATCTTCGCCCGCAACCACTTCAAGCCGGCAACTGCGCTCAGCCGCTCCATCATCACCTCATTCTCGACTGCCATAACATAGGCCAGCAGCCGCCCGTCGTCAAAGCCGGGCGGTCAATCTTGCGCCACCGGACCCGCCAGCAGCGTCCTGGCCTCGCCGGCCGCGTAGACGCTCCCGGCGATCAATACACCGGCGGTCGGGCCGGCCTCGTCGGCCTGGCGGACCGCCTCGTCGATGGCCTCGGCCATCGAATCGCGCGCCGCCACCCGCTCGAAGACGCCCGAGGCCGCCTGCGCCAACTCGTCCGGCGTGGCGGCCCGTTCGATCCCGGCCATCCCCGTCACGACGACGGACGCCGCCGCTCCCGCCAGCACCTCCAAGACCTCGCGGAGCTGTTTGTCGCGCATCATCGCCACCACCGCGATCAGCGGCTCGAAGGCGAAAGCCTCGGTGAGGGCGTCGACGGTCGCTTTGGCGCCGTGCGGGTTGTGGCAGGTGTCCAAGACGATGGTCGGCGAGCGCCGCAACACCTCCAGGCGGCCCGGCGCCTTGACCTGCCCCAAACCCTCCGCGATGACGTCGGCGGGCAGCGGCTTGCCACCCAGGAAGGCTTCGACGGCCGCCACCGCCAAGGCGGCGTTGTGGGCCATGTGGGCCCCGAACAGCGGCAGGAAGAGATCGCCCAGCGGGCCCTCGGCGGTGTCCAGCCGCAGGATTTGCCCGCCGACCGCCAGCGAGCGCTCCAACAGCGCGAACTCGACGCCCTCGCGCCAAACCTCGACGCCCGCCTCGGCCGCCGACCGCACCAGCACCGCGGCTGCGGCCGGCTCCTGCGCGGCGAGGACCGCCACTCCGCCCGGCTTGATGATGCCGGCCTTCTCGGAGGCGATCTCGGCGAGTGTGTGGCCGAGGTATTGCATGTGATCCAAACCGATCGGGCAGACGACGGCCACCTGGGCGTCGGCGACGTTGGTGGCGTCCCACGTCCCGCCCATGCCGACCTCCAACACGGCGACGTCGACCGGCGCCTGGGCGAAGGCCTCGAAGGCCAGGCCGGTCATCACCTCGTAAAACGTCATGGCGGTGTCGTCGATCCGCTCGGCGTCGACCAGCTCGACCAGCGGCAGGACGTCGGCGACCAGCTCGTCGAAGCGCTGGTGGCTGATCGGCTCCCCGTCGATGGCGATGCGCTCGGTCAGGTCTTGCAGGTGGGGCGACGAGTAGCGCCCGACGCGCAGCCCCAACGCCCGCAGCAGCGACTCGACCATGATGGCCGTCGAGCCCTTGCCGTTGGTCCCGGCGATTTGGATGACGGGGCAGGCCCGCTGCGGATCTCCCAGCAATTCCACCAGCCGCCGGATACGCCCCAACCCGCGCGCCACCCGGTTCTCCGGCCAGCGCGATTCCAACGCCGCCACAATCTGCTCATGCCCCATGATGTGCCAGCCTAACGCCAATCGCCGTTCCCCGATGGCCGATGCCGGCGCAAAGCTCGTCAAAGCCCCGCCCCGGGCGAATGCGCGGCGCCGCAGCCGTCTCCCGCCCCCTGGCCGCTGGGCACGCCGACGAGCGGATCGGCTTAGATCGTCGACACGTCGATGACGTAGCGGAACTCGACCTGCCCGGCCACCACCTTGTCGTAGGCTTCGGTCACCTGGTCGGCGCCGATGACCTGGACTTGGGCGGCGATGCCGCGGGCGGCGCAGAAGTCGAGGACGTCTTGCGTGCCGGGGATGCCGCCGATGTCGGAGCCGGTGATCGACTTGTGGCCCATGCACAGCGGCTCGATGTGGAAGCTCTGCCGGTCGGGTGGCAGACCGAGGAACACCAGCACGCCGCCCAGCCGCAGCAGCCCGACCAGCGCGTCGACGTCCAAGTCGGCGCTGACGGTGCAGATGATCAGGTCGAAATTCTCGGCCAGGGTCTCGAAGGTGTCCGGGTCCGAGGTGGCGTGGTAGTGGTCGGCGCCCAGTGCCAGGCCCTGCTCCCGCTTGCGCAGCGTCCGCGACAGCACCGTCACCTCGCAGCCGAGCTGGTGGCCCAACTGGACGGCCATGTGGCCCAGGCCGCCCAACCCGACGACGGCCAGCTTCGTGCCCGGACCGGCCTTGTGCCGCACCAGCGGCGACCACGGCGTGACCCCGGCGCACAGCAGCGGCGCGGCCCGCTCCAGCGGGATCGACTCCGGGATGCGCAGGACGTAGTCCTGGCGGGCGACGATCTGCTGGGAGTATCCGCCGGCCGTCGGCAGGCCGTCGCGGCCGAGGTCGTTGTAGGTCCAGATGGTGCGGTCCAGGCAGGCGTTCTCCTCGCCCATGCGACAGTGCTCGCAGACTCCGCAGGCGTCGACGAAACAGCCGATGCCGGCCAGGTCGCCGACCTTGAACTTCGTCACCTCGGGCCCGACTGCGCTGACCACCCCGGCGATCTCGTGGCCGGGCACCAGCGGGTAGATGACCTCCCCCCACTCGCCGCGGGCGGTGTGGATGTCGGAATGGCAGATGCCGGCGAACTTGATGTCGATGACGACCTCGTCCGGCAGCGGGTCGCGGCGGGTGATCTCGACGCGCTTGAACGGCGCGTCTGCCGAGTCCATGGCCAGGGCTTTGACGATTGGCATGTCTTCCTCACTTGGTCAACTCGGCGGCCATTTCGTCGAAGGCCGCCACATAGGCGTCGACGGCCTCATCGGTGTGGGCCACCGACAGCGTCCACTCCTCCTCGCGGCCCGGCGTCATGAAGATGCCGTGGTTCATGTTCCACAGCCATGCCAGGTCGGTCAGGGCCTCGTTCTGGTTGGCCATGAAGCTGGTGTAGTCGGTGATCTTCTCCGACGAGAACGTGACGCAGCCCTTGGCGGCCAGGCCGACGGCGTAGCCGGGCAGGTCGTATTTCTTCACCACCGTCGAGCAGCCGGACAGGATGCGGTCGGACAGGTGGTTGAGCCAGGCGTAGGCGTCTGGCGTCAACACCTTCTCCAGGGAGGCGCGGGCCGCTGCCATGCCCAGCGGGTTGCCGTTGTAGGTGCCGACTTGGTAGACCGAGCCGTCCTCGACCACCGCCATCACCTCCTCGCTGCCGCCGATCGCGCCGGTCGGCAGGCCGCCGCCCAGGGCTTTGGCCAGCGTCACCATGTCGGGCTGGACGCCGAACACCTCGGTCGCCCCGCCGGCGGCGATCGTCAAACCGGTCTTCACCTCGTCGAAGATCAGCACGATGCCGTGTTTGGCGGTGATGTCGCGAACGGCCTGGAGATAGCCCGGCTCGGGCAGGACGACGCCCAGGTTCATCATGGCCGCCTCCATGATGACGCAGGCCGGCAGCCGGCCGGCCGCCGCCAGCGTTT
>JAISUF010000090.1 GCA_031272195.1 Propionibacteriaceae bacterium | reverse complement strand
CACCCCGACCAGGAACTCGCCGGTGCCGGCGCCCACTTAGCCGGCCTCCTTCAGAATGGCCTTCGACGCGTCGTAGAGCAACGGCATCAGGGCCTGAGACAGGAAGGGTGCCGGCGCTTCCTCCACCAGCTTCTGGTGGCGGCGCTGCAGCGAGCAGTCGCGCGTCGAGACGACGACGACGTTGCCGTGCGAGTCGGCCAGGCATTGCGTCTCGACGTGGCGGGGCTTGTCGAGGTAGCGCTCGACGAAACACTCGCCGCGCCCGAAGGCGGTCAGCGCCTCGCGGGTGGCCGACTCGAACAGCTCGGCCACCTCGTCCAGCTCGCGGGCCACTTTGAGGCCGCGGCCGCCGCCGCCGAAGGCCGCCTTGATGGCGATCGGCAGGCCGTGCTCCTTGGCGAACGCCACAACCTCGTCGGCGTCTTTGACCGGGTCGGCGGTGCCCGGCACCAGCGGCGCGCCGACCTTCTGGGCGATATGGCGGGCCTTGACCTTGTCGCCGAGGGCGTCTATGGCCTCGGGGGAGGGGCCGATCCAGGTCAGTCCGGCGTCGATGACGCGCTGGGCGAATTCGGCGTTCTCGGCCAGGAAGCCGTAGCCGGGGTGGACGGCGTCGGCCCCTGAGCGCTCGGCCACGGAGATGACCTTGTCGATGCTCAAGTAGGTGTCGGCGGGGGTCTGCCCGTTGAGCGCGAACGCCTCGTCGGCCAGCTTGACGAAGAAAGACTCCGCGTCCGGATCGGCGTAGACCGCCACAGACGCGATCCCCGCGTCGCGGGCCGCTCGAATGACGCGAACCGCGATCTCCCCGCGATTCGCCACCAGGACTTTCTGCATCGGTTCCTCCTTGATGCCCGTACAGCGCTGACCGCGCCGCTCGGCGATCAGTCACTTGGAAGTCTATTGCCTGAGGCGTTCGCCGTCACCGGCGCCATGTGCCAATGATTACGCAGATTCTTCGAACCAGTCGCTCGCGCGGCCATCGCAGGCGTCGGCGGTAGCGCCCAGCGGGCGGCGTCGCGCCGGGGCGAGCGGCGCGGCAGAGGCGGGCGCGGCGTTCGGCGGCCCCGATCAGCCCAGGGGGGTCAGCGTTGCCACAGGTCGGTGTAGGCGACGCCGAGTTCGGCCAGCAGGCGGCGCAGCAGCGGCAATGACAGTCCGATGACGTTGGTGTGGTCGCCCTCCAGCGACTCGACGAAGGCCCCGCCGTAGCCGTCGATGGTGAAGCCGCCGGCGACGTGGAGCGGCTCGCCGGTGGCCAGGTAGGCGTCGATCTCGGCATCGGACAGCGTCCCGAAAACGACCTTGGTGGTGGCGACCGCCTCGGCCGCGAGGCGACGGCCGCCGCGAAGGACGACGACGGTGTGCCCGGTGTGGAGCAGCCCCGACCGGCCGGACACCCGGCGGCAGCGCTCGCGGGCCCGCTCGGGTGTGCCCGGCTTGCCGAAAACCTCGCCCTCGAACTCGAACAGCGAGTCGCAGCCGATGACGACGGTCGTCTCGGGGTTGGCGCCTGGCGCGCCATCGGGCGGTTCGGACGCCACGAGGCTGACCGAAGCGGGTTGGTCGCGACCGGCGGGGCCGACCTCCAAACGCTCCAGCGCGGCCCGCGCCTTCAGGCTGGAGGCGGCGGGTGCGGATTCGGGCGGCGCGGCTTCCAAACGCTCCAGCACGGCCCGCGCCTTGGCGGTGGCCAGGGCTTGGACGAGGGCGACGGGCGTGTCAGCCGTAATGGCGTCCTCGTCGACGCCCGACACCACGACCTCCGGCTCGATGCCGGCGTTGCGCAGCACGGCCAGCCGGGCCGGCGACTTGGAGGCTAAGACGATTCTCACCCTCGGCATCCTACGGCCCTGCGGGCGCGACAGCCGCCAACGCTGCGCCGCCAACCATCCGCGTCGGCGGGGACGCGCCCGGATGGCGGCATCAGACGGGTTGTCGCGTTGGGAGCCATCCGCGTCGTCGGGACGAGGCTGCACCCGCTGGCGTCGGATCTGAACACGTTGGGAGCCATCCGCGTGGTCGGGGACGAGGCGATCGCGTGCCGGCGTCGGAATGTTGCCGGGATGAACCATTGGCGTCGGCGGGGACGCGGCCAGGGGATGTTCCAGCGCGACGGCGCGGAACGAGGTGGTTGGGCGCGCTGGCACGGCGCGGATCCCGCGCAGGCCAACGCGCCAGCGGCTCAGCCGCGGAAGCTGCTGCGCCAGGCGTCGCGGCCGGGCAGGATGGGGGAGCGGATGGTGTGCCAGAAGGACCGCCAGCCGCCGGCCAGGGTTTGGGTGCCGGGGGCGTGCGGCTTGGGGCGCTCGCGGCGCAGGGCCACCACGACGGCAGCCAGGGCCGCCAGCTCGTCGTCGTCCGGATCGCCGGAGACCACGCTGACCAAGTGGGGAACCTCGGGGGTTTCCTCGTCTGCCATGTCCTGCTCCTGTCTTGGCGTCGACCGCCTGTGGTCCGCCCGTCGGCGGCGGCCCGGCCGCAATCCGCCAGCGGGTCGGCCGGGCCGGGCGTCACAACGGAATGTTGCCGTGCTTCTTGGGCGGCAGCTGCTGGCGCTTGGTGCGCAGCAGCCGCAGCACCTTGATCACCTGCGCGCGCGTCTCGTGCGGATAGATGACCTTGTCGATGTAGCCGCGCTCGGCGGCGATGTACGGGTTGGCCAGGGTGTCGTTGTACTCCTCGATCAACTCCTTGCGGCGCGTATCGGGGTCCTCGGCGGCCGCCAACTCCTTGCGGTAGAGGATGTTGACCGCGCCCTCGGCGCCCATGACGGCGATCTGGGCCGACGGCCAGGCCAGGTTGTAGTCGGCGCCCAGCGGCTTCGACCCCATGACGCAGTAGGCGCCGCCGTAGGCCTTGCGGGTGATGACGGTGAACAGCGGCACTGTCGCCTCCGAATAGGCGTAGATCAGTTTGGCGCCGCGCCGGATGATGCCGTCGTACTCCTGGTCGGTGCCGGGCAGGAAGCCGGGCACGTCGACGAACGTCAGGATCGGGATGTTGAAGGCGTCGCAGGTGCGCACGAAGCGGGCCGCCTTCTCGGAGGCCTTGATGTCGAGGCAGCCGGCGAAGACGCTGGGCTGGTTGGCGATGATGCCGATCGAGCGCCCCTCGACGCGGGCGAAGCCGCACAAGATGTTGGGGGCGTACAGCTCGTGGACCTCCAAGAACTCGCCCTCGTCGACGACGTGGCGGATGACGTCGCGCATGTCGTAGGGCTGGTTGTCGGAGTCCGGCATGAAGGCGTCCAGCTCGTAGTCGTTGTCGGTGAAGGTCAAATCGACCTCCTCCTCCTCATAGACCGGCGGCTCCTCCAAGTTGTTCTGCGGCAGATAGGTGATCAGCTCGCGGACGTACTCCAAAGCGTCGTGCTCGTCGGCGGCCAGATAGTGGGAGACGCCAGACTTGGTCGAGTGGGTCCGCCCGCCGCCCAACTCCTCCATGGTGACGTCCTCGCCGGTGACGGTCTTGATGACCGACGGGCCGGTGATGAACATCTGCGAGGTCTGGTCGACCATGACGACGAAGTCGGTCAGGGCCGGGGAGTAGACGTGCCCGCCGGCGGCCGCTCCCATGATCAGCGAGATCTGCGGGATGACGCCGGAGGCCAGCGTGTTGCGCTTGAAGATCTGCGAGTACAGCTCCAGCGAGACGACGCCCTCCTGGATGCGCGCCCCGCCGCCCTCGTTGATGCCGATCAGCGGACAGCCGGTCTTGATGGCGAAGTCGATGATCTTGACGATCTTCTCGCCGTACACCTCGCCCAGCGCGCCGCCGAAGATCGTCACGTCCTGGGAGAAGACGCAGACGGGGCGGCCGTGGATCGAGCCGACGCCGGTGACGACGCCGTCGGTGTAGGGCCGTTTGGAGTCCAGGCCGAAGGCGGTCGAGCGGTGGCGGGAGAAGCGGTCGAACTCCGCGAAGGAGCCTTCGTCGAGGAGGGCGTGGACGCGCTCGCGGGCGGTCATCTTGCCTTGGGCGTGGACCTTCTCAACGCTCGCGGCGGGCGAGGGATTGAATGCCGCTTCTTTGCGAACCCCCAGGTCGGCCAACTTGCCGGCGGTGGTATGGATGTCGTATTCCATGGATGAAACACTACCCACACCGGGGGTGGTTTTCCCATACCGTTGGGTACGTGATTCCACTTACGCGGCCGGGCTTGCCATTGGTGTCCCAAGACTGGCTGTCGGCCCGGTTGGAGGGGTCGCTGTGGACCAACGTGCGCTGCGTGGCGGCCACCGGCTCGACCAACGCCGACCTGCTGGCCGAGGCCGACCGCCTGCCCTCGGGCAGCGTCGAGGTGTCCGACTACCAGTCGCGCGGCCGGGGCCGCCTCGACCGCGCGTGGGTGGCGCCGCCGGGGGCGATGGCGGCGTTCTCGGTCTACCTGCGCTTCGCCGAGGGGGCGCCGGCGAGTTGGCAGTTCATCCCGATCCTGGGGGGCCTGGCGGTCTGGGAGGGGCTGCGCGAGGCCGCCGGGGCGGACACGACGCTGAAGTGGCCCAACGACGTGCTGGTGGGCGGCAAGAAGATCTGCGGCGTGCTGGCCCAGGTGGCCCACGGGCGCTGCGGCCCTGGCGTGGTGCTGGGGATCGGCGTCAACACTAAGATGGACGCCGCCCAACTGCCGGTGCCGACGGCCACCTCGTTGGCGCTGGAGGGCCTGCCCGACGAGCCGGGTCCGGTGGTGCTGGCCGTTCTGCGGTCGCTGGAGCGGTGGTATCGCCGCTGGGAGGCGGGCGAAGACATCGCCACCGCCTACGCCGCGGCCTGCGACACGATCGGCCGACGGGTGCGGGTCGTCCTGCCCGGCGACGGGGTTTGCGAGGGCGAGGCGGTCCGTGTCGACTCCGACGGGTCGCTGGTCGTGCTGGCCGACGGCCGAGAGCGCGTCTTCGCGGCCGGCGACGTCGTCCACCTGCGCTGAGTAGCGGTTGTCGGTTTGTTGGGACCTTTGGGCGCGCCCGCCCGGACCGGCTGTGGGCGTCGCGGCCTGCGGCTAGGATCGTTTCTCGTGAGCACCCAATTCCCGACGGCCCCCGATCCGCAGCCGCAAGGCGGCGCCGGGCCGCAGCCGTCGCCGTATCCCGCCCAGGGGTTCGGCCCGTCCACTCAAAGCCCATACCAGGCGGTTGCGCCGCCGCCTCAAGGCCTCGCCCAGCGGGGAGCGCCGACCGACGCATCACAGCCTGGAGCGTCGCCGCAGCCGTATCAACATCCCGCCCAGCCCGGCACCGGATTTCCGGCCCAGCCCGTCCCGCCGCCTGGCGCGCCGTATCCCGCCCAGGCCGGGGTCGGCTTCCCCGGACAGACCGTTCCGCCTGGCGCGGCGTATCCCGCCTGGCCCGCGCCGCTGCCGGCCGAGCAGACGATCTATCCTCGGTTCTTCCGCGTCCCCGGCTTCAAGCGCTACAAGGCCGTGCTGGCCGCCGTGTTGGGTCTGGCGGCGTTCTTCGTGGTGTCGATCATCCTGAGCGCGGTCTGGGTGGCCGTCGAGCTGGCCACCGGCTCCATGACCCTGGAGTCGCTGTCCCAACTCAACATGTCCAACGTCGTCACGCCGTCGTTCTTCCTGCTCAACAACCTGTCGCTGGTCGCCTGCATCGGCATCGCCATGGCCTTCGCGGCCATCTTCTTCCGCCAGCGCCCTGGCTGGCTGGCGTCTGTCCAGGGGCGCTTCCGCTGGGGCTTTTTCGGGCGCTGTCTGCTGATCGCCGCGCCGATCATAGCCGTCGATCTGGTCGCCGAGGCACTGATCGCCGGCCCGTGGGAGCTGCGGCTGAGAGACCACACGGTCTTCATGATCGTCGTCATCTTGCTGACAACACCGCTGCAATGCGCCGGCGAGGAGTACCTGTGCCGGGGCCTGATCAACCGCGGCTTCGGCTCGCTGCCGAAGGGCCGCACGGCCGGCGTGGCGACGGGCGCGCTGGTCTCGACGGCGGTGTTCGCCGTCCTCCACGGGGCGACCGACCCCTACCTGATCGTCTTCTACTGCTTCTTCGGCTTGGCCTGCTGCCTGCTGGCCTGGAAGACGGGCGGTTTGGAGGCGGCCATCGCCGTCCACGCTGCCAACAACGTGCTGGGAATGTGGATGGTCCCCTTCACCGATTTCTCCGGCATGTTCGACCGGGGCGCGGGGACGGGCTCGCCGGTCGTGCTGCTGCAAATGGCCGCGCTGGCGCTGGCCTGCTGGCTGATCCTGCGGCAGGCCAAACGCCTCGGCCTGCCCGAAACCGGCCCCCCGCCAGCGGTTACGCCGGGGCGGTGATTGTGACAGGATTGGCCTATGGGATTGCCTAGCAAGTTCTTGGGGCAGGGCGAGGTGGAGATCCTGCACATGCGCACCCATGGCAAGAAGCTGGTCATTCCGGCCGTCGTGCTGGTCGTGGTGGCCGTCCTGCTGGGCGTGGCCATCGCCATGACCCCGCCCGACTGGCCGCCTTGGGTGGTCTGGGTCGAGGTCGGCGTGGCCGTCGTGGCCTGGCTGCTGTGGACGGTCTACCCGTTCCTGCGCTGGCTGACCTCGACGTACACCTTGACCGACCGGCGCATCATCACCCGCAAAGGCATCATCAACAAGTCCGGCCACGACCTGCCGCTGAGCCGGATCAACAACGTCGCCTACCAGCGCTCGCTGCTCGACCGGATCCTCGGCTGCGGCACGCTGGTGCTGACGACGGCCGCCGAGGCGCCCGTGCTGCTCGACGACATCCCCGACGTCGAGCGGGTCCACGTCCTGATGACCGAGCTGCTCTTCGCCGACGACGAAGGCGAGCACAAGGATTGAGGCTGCGCACCCAGCTTGTCCGGTTCGCCGCCGTCGGCGCGCTGTCGGCCTTGGTCGACTTCGGCGTCTTGTGGGCGCTGATGCGGTTCGGCTTCGGCTACGTCGCCGCCAAGGCGGTGTCGTTCGTGGCGGGCACCACCACCGCCTACCTGCTCAACCGCCGCTGGACCTTCCAAGCCGACGGGTCCAAACGGCGCTTCCTGGCCGTCATGGCGCTTTACGGGCTGACGTTCGCCGTCCAAGTCGGCATCTTCGCCGTCGGCTACCCGTGGGCGCTGTCGCTGGGACGCGGCCAACTGTTCGCCCAAGCGGCGACCTTCGTCGTCGCCCAGGGGACCGCGACCTGCGTCAACTTCGCCGTCCAGCGGGCCGTCATTTTCCGCTGACGCCGAATCCGGCGTCAGCCAGCCGCGTCGTCCCTTGGCCCGACGGCCCCCGCTTCCGGCGACGGGTCGATGCCCGGCGGGCCCGACAACGCCTCAGAGGACGACCATCTCCTGGGCCTCGCACAGCACCCCGGAGGAGGTGGGCAGGTCCGACGGCATGACCTGATAGACCTTGGGGCCCTTGCCCTCGGAGACGAACTTGTGCGGCTGGCCGTCGACGAAGTGGACCGCCGCGCCGTCGTCACAGGCCCAGCCGCCGGGCAGGTCGCCGTTGGCCACCGCCTCGGTGTAGACCGGCGCCCGCTCGGCCTCGCCGTCGAAGTGGGAGCAGAAGCTGCCCTTCAGCAGGCCCAGCCCGCCGTTCCAGGCCGCCACGTCGCCGAACGAGTCGGTGACGCAGCCCTCGAACCAAGCCCCGCCGCCGGCCGACACCCCGGCCAGCACCACGTCGGAGGCCTGGACCCTGGCCGCGATCGCCTTGTCGACGCTGTGCGCCTTCCACAAGGCGATCAGGTTGACGGTGTGGCCGCCGCCGACCAGCAGCACGTCGGCCTCGGCGATCCGCTCGACCGAGCGGCGGGCGTCGGCCCCCCACAGCGTCAGCACCATCGTGCGCACGCCCAGGGTGCCGTAGGCCATCAGGAACTTGTTGATGTATTGCGGGTCGTCGGCCGAGGCGGTCGGCGCGAAGCACACCAGTGGGGATCGCTTGCCCGTCAGGTCGAGGATGTAGTTGTCCAGGCTGGTGGGGGCACCGAGTTGGGACATCGAGAAGCCGCCGCCGCCGGCGGCAACGATATGCGTAGTCATGGAAGCCATTGTGTCACTTGCCGGGCCAAGGCGGGGAGGTCCGGGCCGTGGGGAGTAGTGCTACCTGTCGGCCCGGTGGGGTCTGCCGACCCCCCCAGGCGCGCCGCTGGGTTGGTGGGCTGGGCGCGGGATGCGCCGATTGGTTGGGTGGCCAGTCGGCAGAGCAGGCCAGGGGATGCCGCCGTATTCAGACTGGGCGGTTGGGCCGCCGGGACGGCGGTCGGTGTCGCGACCCGGAAGAGTCGCCGTCGGCGGGTAGGATCGGAGGGCGAAACCGGAAGGGGAGAGATGAGCGAGCAGCCGCTGGTGGGCATATTGATGGGGTCCGACTCGGACTGGCCGGTCATGGAGGCGGCCGGACTCGCCTTGGGCGAGTTCGGCATCCCGTACGAGGCCGACGTCGTGTCCGCCCACCGCATGCCGGACGAGACCCTCGCCTACGCGCGGGCCGCCCACGGACGCGGCC
>JAISUF010000118.1 GCA_031272195.1 Propionibacteriaceae bacterium | reverse complement strand
CGGCCATAGGCCGCCAACACCAAGTAGTTCCAGCCGGGCGCCTCGACGTCCTCGCCGTCGCTCAGCCAGGCCGAGGCGATAAAGGCGTCGGCGCCGTGGACCATCGCCACAGCGGGGGCGCCGTCCATGGCCGCCAGCGGGTTGATCTTGGCGATGTGCGTGGTCAGCGAGCCGTGCTCGCCGCCAGGCTGGAAGCACATCGGCAGGTAGCTCGCCTCCAGGCTTTCGCCACCCCAGGCCACGACGTCGCAAGCCCCCGGATTCGCCAACAGGCGGGCCGCCTCGTCGTCCGACATGCGGAAATGGTTCTGGATGTGCATCAGGCCCCCACCGCCGCGAACGCCTCGGCCAGGACCGCCTCGTCGGGCTCCTTCTCGACCCTGACCTGTCCCAGCCCGTCCAGCAAGACCATGCGCAGCGCCCTCCCCCGCGTCTTCTTGTCCAGGCTCATGACCTCCCGCAGCGTCGGCCAGTCGCCCCGATAGCGCGTCGGCAGCCGGGCGGCCGACAGCACCTGGCGGTGCAAGTCCGCCAAGTCGTCGTCGATGCGGCCCAACAGCCTGGCCACCTCGGCGGCGAAGACCATGCCGACGGCCACGGCCTCGCCGTGGCGCCAGCTATAGGCCTCGCACCGCTCGACGGCGTGGCCGAGGGTGTGGCCGTAGTTAAGCGCCTCGCGCCCGACGTTGTCCTCGGCCGAGGTCCGCTCCTGGAAGTCCTCCGACACCACTGCCGCCTTCACCTTGACGGCCTTGCGGATGAGCTGGCCCATCAGCTCGCCCCCGGCCAGGGCGCACTCCGGGTTGGCGGCGAACTCGGCGATGATCGAGGGGTCGGCGATGAACCCGGCCTTCAAGACCTCGGCGTAGCCGGAGCACAGTTCCCGCTGCGGCAGCGACCGCAGGAAAGACAGGTCGCCGAGCACGGTGTAGGGCTCGTAGAAGGCGCCGACGAGGTTCTTGCCGGCGGGCAGGTTGATGCCCGTCTTGCCGCCGACCGCCGCGTCGACGATGCCCAGCAGGGTCGTCGGCATGGCGATGTAGCGCACGCCGCGCAGCCAGGTGGCGGCGACGAAGCCGGCCAGGTCGGTCGTCGAGCCGCCGCCGAAGCCAACGATGACGTCGGAGCGGGTGAAGCCCTCAGCGGCCAGCTTCTCCCAGCAGGCCGCCAGCACGGCCGGCGACTTGGCAGCCTCGGCGTCGGGCACGTCGATCAAGGTGATGGGGCGCCCCAGCGGGGCGATGGTGTTGGCCACCAGCACCGTCAACGAGGCCGGGAAAACGACCGCCACGCGCTCGGCCTCGCCGATGAAGTCGGGCAGCAGTCCGCACACGCCGTTGCCGACGATGACTTGGTAGGGGCGGTCGGTGAAGACGTCGATCGGTTCCCAGCGAGCCATGCGCGACCTCCTATGCCCTCACCCTATCGCGAGTTTCGCCCAGCGAGTCGCCCCCCGCCTTCTCCAGCAGCAACTCGGCCAGCACCAGCGCCGCCATCGCCTCGCCGACCACCGCCGCCGCCGGAACGGCCGTCGTGTCGGAGCGCTGGTGGTGGGCCGTCGCCTCAAGGCCGGTCGCCACATCGATGGTTCGCAAAGCTTTCGGCACCGTCGCGATCGGCTTCATGGCGGCCCGCACGACGACCGCCTCGCCGTTGGAGATGCCGCCCTCGACGCCGCCGGCCCGGTTGGTGCGACGGGTCGGCCCGGCGAAGACCTCGTCGTGGGCGGCCGAGCCGGGCCGGGCGGCCGAGGCGAAGCCGTCGCCGATCTCGACGCCTTTGATGGCCTGGATGCCCATGACGGCGCCGGCCAGTTTGGCGTCCAGGCGGCGATCCCATTGGGTGTGCGATCCCAGGCCGACCGGCACGCCGTAGGCCAGCACCTCGAAGACGCCGCCGAGGGTGTCGCCTTCGGCCTTGGCCCGCGCCACCTCGGCTTGCATGGCCGCAGAGGCCTCGGGGTCGAAACAGCGGGCCGGGTCGGCGTCGACCGCCGACAGGTCTGACGGTTGGGGACGGCGGCCGTCGCTGGCCACCGGGCCCAGGGCGGTCACGTGGCTGACGATCTCGATGCCAGCCGCCTGCCGCAGGAAGGCCTTGGCGACCGCGCCCAGCGCCACCCGGGCGGCCGTCTCGCGGGCCGAGGCCCGCTCCAGGATGGGACGGGCCTCGTCGAAACCGTACTTGACCATGCCGGGCAGATCGGCGTGGCCGGGACGCGGCCTGGTCAGCGCCTGGTTGCGGGCCAGCCCGGCCAGCACCTCTTCGTCCACCGGATCGGGCGACATCACCTGCTCCCACTTGGGCCATTCGGTGTTGCCCACCTCGATGGCGATGGGCGAGCCCAGCGTCTCGCCGTGGCGGACGCCCGACAGGATCGCCACCTCGTCGGCCTCGAACCTCATCCGCGCCCCCCGGCCGACCCCCAGGCGGCGGCGGGCCAGCTCGCGGCGGATGTCGTCACTGGTCAGCGCGACGTGGGCGGGGATTCCCTCGACGACGCCCACCAGGGCCCGGCCGTGCGACTCGCCGGCCGTCAGATACCGCAGCAACCTCAGCGCTCCTTGCCGTAACAGACCTTGTAGTTGGCATCGGAGGCCTGGCACCAAGCCTTGTACTCGGCCTTGCCGGTTTGGAACTCGGCGTCGGTCTCGAAGAACTTCGTCTCGCCTGAGCCCGGCGCGACCGCCAGGAAATAGAGCCAGTCGCCGTCTGCCGGATTCAGCGCCGCTTCCAGGGAGGCCTTGCCGGGGCTGTCGATCGGACCGGGCGGCAAGCCCCGGCTGTTCTTGTTTCGGGTGTTGTAGGGCGAGTCGTTGCTGTAAAGCTCCGCGTCGGTGAGTTCGGTTTGGCCGCGCTTCTGCAGGGAATACACCGTTGTCGTGTCGAATCCCAAGGGAGAGCGCCAACTCGGCTTCAGCCGGTTGTAGATGACGCGCGCCACCTTGGCGCGATCCTCGTCGCGGTTCACCTCGGCCTCGATGATGCTGGCCACAGTGACGACTTGCAGCGGCGTCAAGTTCATTTCCTCGGCCTTGGCCTCCAAGTCCAGCTCTTTGGCGACCTTCTTGAACTGGGTGACGGCCAACTTGACCACCGCCTTGGCCGTCGGCTTCTCGGGCAGCTCGTAAGTGTCGGGGAAGACGAAACCCTCGGCCTTGTAGATCACGTTCTTCGCCGAGACGGCGTAGCTTGGCAAGCCGATCGCCTTGGTGTCCTTGAAGGCGGCCATGAACTTCTTCTCGCTCAGGCCCGTCGCTTTGGCCATCGTCTTGGCGTATTCGGTCAGCCACTTGCCCTCAGTCAGGGTCATGCGGTTGTGGATCTGGTTGGTCCGGTCCATCAGCATGGCCAGGGCCTCGCGGGCGGGAAGCTCCTTGCGCAGCTTGTAACGGCCCGGCTGGATCTTCATCGCCTCCTCCTCGTTGCTGGCCACCTCGCGGTCCCAGGCCTTGGTCGTCTTGATGACGCCGGCCTCGTAGAGGATGTCGCCCATCTTGGAGAGGTTGGCCTGCTCGGGGATCGTCACCTCGACCTCCTCGCCGCCAGCCCCCTCGTAGTCCTCGGCCGTCTTGAACTCGGTCCACTTGGCCTGGGCGAAGTTGTAGACGAAGGTGGCCCCGACGCCGATCACCGCCACCGACAGCAGCACGGCGAAAACGCCGCGGATGCGATACCAGATCTCCCGGCCTGAGATCTTGCCGGTGCGGGGGTCGCGCAAGTTGCGGGTGAATCTGGTCGTCATGTGCTACTCCTTCGGATCAAGCATAGCCAAGGCCTGTTCCAAGATGGCCACCGCGGCGGCCTGGTCGATGACGCCGCGCTGCCGCTTGGCCGACCGGCCGACCTGGTGGAGGCGCCGGGCGGCCGTCGCCGTGGTGAGGCGCTCGTCGACGAAGCGCACCGGCACCCGGCCCAGCAGCGGCCTCAACTCCTCGACGCGCTCGCGCACGTAGCCGGCCGCCTCGCGCTCGGCGCCGTCCAAGGCGACCGGCAGCCCGACGACCACCTCGCCGGGTTCGTATTCGGCCACCAGCTCGGCGATCCGGGCGTTTGCCCCCGGCCCCGCCTGCACCGTCTCGACGGGATAGGCCAGCACCTCGGCGGCGTCGCAGGCCGCCACGCCGATCCTCGCCTTGCCCCAGTCCAGGGCCAGCCGCACCGTCAACTGGCCAGCGCCCGCCGAATCGCGTCCAACGCCGCTGGCGCGGCCGCCGGGTCCGCGCCGCCGCCCTGGGCCAAGTCGTCGCGCCCGCCGCCGCGCCCGCCGAGGGCCGCCGCGCCGACGGAAACCAATGCCCCGGCCTTGGCGCCCGCGTCGCGGGCGGCCTGGGTCGTCGCCACCACCAGCGCCGGCTTGCCGGCGCCGCCGACCAGCGCGACCACGCCGGGCTCGCCGCCCAGGCGCTGCCGCAAGTCGACCGCCAGCGAGCGCAAGTCCTCGCCTGCCACGCCGTCCAACCGGGCCGACACCAGGCGATACGCCCCCACGGCCTCGGCCCCGTCCAGCAGCTTGGGAGCCGAATCGGCCAACTGCGCCGCCTTGAACGCCGCCAACTCTCGCTCGGCCGCCTTCAATTGGGCGACCAGCTTCTCGACGCGGTCGCGCAACTGGTCGGGCTGCGTCTTGAGGATGTCCGCCAGGTTGGCCACCAGCGCCCGCTCGGCCGCCAAGTGGCTGAAGGCGTCGCCCGACACGAACGCCTCGACGCGCCTGGTCCCCGAGCCGACCGACGACTCGCCGACCAGCGACAGCAAGCCGATCTCGGCAGTCGACTTGACGTGCGTGCCGCCGCACAGCTCGCGCGACCACGGCCCGTTCAACTCGACCATCCGCACGATCGCGCCATACTTCTCGCCGAACATCGCCTGCGCCCCCAAGGCCTTGGCCTCGGCCAGCGGCAGCTCGCGGTCGGTCACCTCGTAGTCGGCCCAGATCGCCGCGTTGGAGACGCCCTCCAACTCCTCCTGCATGCCCTTGGAAAGGGCTTGGGCGGCGTTGAAGTCGAAGCGCAGATAGCCCGGCTTGTTGTACGAGCCCTGCTGGGCGGTCGACGGGCCGATGATTTGGCGCAAAGCGGCGTTGACGATGTGGGTGGCGGTGTGGGCCTGGCAGGAGCCCGCCCGTGCGGCGGCGTCGACGCTGGCCAGCACCGGCATGCCGGGGGCCACCTCGCCGTCGGCCACCCGCACCTTGTGGACCGTCAGGCCCTGGACGGGCTTCTGGACGTCGACCACCTCGAGGGCCAGACCCGAGCCGGTGATCAGGCCGGTGTCGGCGTCCTGGCCGCCCGCCTCGGCGTAGAACGGCGTGGCGTCCAAGACCACCTCGACGATCTCGCCCGGCCCGGCGCTAGCCACCACCGCGCCGTCGCGCACCAGGCCGCGGACTTTGGTCTCGGCCTCGAGTTGGGTGTAGCCCAGGAACGGGATCTCGCCGGCGTTGCGCAGGTCGGCGTAGGCCTCGACGGCCAACTGCGAGCCCTTCTTCGACTTGGCGTCGGCCCGGGCCCTGGCCCGCTGCTCGGCCATCAGCTTGGCGAACTCGTCGCGGTCGACGCCAAGGCCCGCCTCCTGGGCCATCTCCAGCGTGATGTCGATGGGAAAGCCGAAGGTGTCGTGCAGCTCGAAGGCCTTGTCGCCGGGAATGGTCTGGCTGCCCGACGCCTTGGTCGCTTTAGCGGCCAGGTCGAAGATGCGCGAGCCGGACTGCAGCGTGCGCCTAAACGACTCCTCCTCGCCGTAGGCCAGTTGGCTGACGCGCTCCCACTGCTCGGCCACCTCCGAATAGGACAAGGCCATCAAGTCGCGGGCCACCGGCAGCAGCTCGGGCAGCACGGGATCCTGGACGCCGAGCAGCCACATCGCCCGCACCGAGCGCCGCAGCAGCCGCCGCAGGACGTAGCCGCGGGCCTCGTTGCCGGGCGTCACGCCGTCGGTCATCAACATCAGCGCCGAGCGGACATGGTCGGCGACCACCCGCAGGCGCACGTCGTCGGGTCCGTGCGAATGGGCGTACTTCTTGCCGGCCAGCTCGGCGGCTTTGGCCAAGACGGGAAAAACCTCGTCGATCTCGTACAGGTTGTCGACGCCCTGCAGCAGGTAGGCGACGCGCTCCAAGCCCATGCCGGTGTCGATGTTCTTCTTCGGCAGCGGGCGCAGCACGTCGAAGTCGTCCTTGGCCCGGACCGCGCCCAGCTCCTCCTGCATGAAGACCAGGTTCCAAATCTCGAGGAAGCGGTCCTCGTCGACCTCGGGTCCGCCGTCCGGGCCGAACTCGGGGCCCCGGTCGACGTAGATCTCCGAACACGGACCGCCGGGGCCGGGCACGCCCATGTTCCAGTAGTTGTCCTTCAGGCCGCGCCGCTGGATGCGCTCCTTGGGGATGCCGGCCTTCTCCCACAGGGCGGCGCCCTCGTTGTCGTCGTGGTAGACCGTCACCCACAGCTTGTCGGCGTCGAAGCCGTAGCCGCCCTCGGATTGCGGGCCGGCGACCAGCCCCAGGGCGAAGTTGATGGCGCCTTCTTTGAAATAGTCGCCGAAGGAGAAGTTGCCGTTCATCTGGAAGAACGTGCCATGGCGCGTCGTCTTGCCGACCTCCTCGATGTCGAGGGTGCGGACGCACTTCTGGACGCTGGTGGCGCGCGGATAGGGCGGCGTCTGCTGGCCGGTGAAATACGGCTTGAACTGCACCATCCCGGCGTTGACGAACAGCAGCGTCGGATCGTCGTACACCAGCGAGGCGGAGGGGACGACGGTGTGGCCGTTGCGTTCGAAGAAGTCCAGGAAACGGCGTCTGACTTCCGAGGTTTTCATTTGTCCAATCCTTTGTCTGCTCGCTTGGCCGAGGGCTGTCCGCCCGGCCTGGCCGTCACTGCCCGGCCGGCTCGTCGGACCAATCGATGGCCTCTTTGATCTCGGCCTCGCGCTCTTCCATGGCCTGGGAGAGGTTCTCCAAGAAGTCGCCGACGCCCTTGGCCAGGGAGCGCTGGGCGCGACCGACCTGATCGGCGACGCCCTTGGGCGTGAACCGCTCGAACAGCTCCTTGCCCTTGAGGACGACGACGGCCGTCAGCCCGACGCCGACGGCGAACCAGAAGACGCGCTTGCCCATCACTTGGCCTTCTTCCGCGTCTTGGACGACGCCTGGCGCACGCCGTAGGTGAAGGCGGCTGCCTTGATCAGCGGCCCGCCCAGGGTGGCCCGGAAGATCGTCGACAGCTTGGCCGCCTCGTCGGAGACCGTGACCGCCCGCGAGGTGATCCGCGTGACGTCCTCGGTGACCAGGCTCAGCTTGCCGATCTCGGTGTTGGTGGCCGAGACGGTGCCGCGCAGCTCTTGCAGGATGGGGACGGAGTTGTGGCCCATGTCGCGCACGGCCAGCCGAACCTCCTCCAGCACCCGGCCCAGCTTCAGCAGCGGCACGGCGCAGAACACGACGAACGCCACCGCCGCAATCGCCGCGATCAGGCCGGCGACCTCTCCAACGCTCATGGATCCTCCCTGTCAGATGTAACGGGCCTTAGCCTAATACCTGGCGCCGACAATTCTCACATGGCCCCGCCCGCGCCAGCCGGCTACGGCCCGCACCCGGCGGCGTCCGGGTCCGGCGCGGCCTGCGACCTGGGCAGTTGCGGCCAGACGCCCTCCCCAGCCGCCAGCGGCGCCTCGCCGAGGGCAAATCCGTCCGGCTCGTCGTCGTGGTAGGGCGAGACCGACCGCACGCCGGGCGACAGCAGCGCCAGCCCGATGACGGCCACGCAGGCCAGCGAGCAGAAGACCATCAGCGGATGCGCTCCGAAAGCGTCGGTGGCCGGCCCCGCCAGCACCAGCCCGAGCGGACCCAACAGCAGCGAGCCGAAAGCGTCGTAGGAGGCGACGCGCGACAGCGACTCGGGCGGCACCTCCAACTGCATCGTCGTCAACCAGTAGACGGAGAACATCTCGAAGCCGAATCCCATCAGCACCGCCGCCACAACGATCAGCGCCAACGGCCAGTGCAACCCCAAGAGGATGCCTGGCAGGCCGCTGGTCAGCGCCAGCGCGCAGCCGACCATGATGGGACGGCGGGGACGCCAGAACATCGACACCAGGATGCCGGCGATCGCCCCGCCGGCCTCGCCGGTCAAGACGATCGTCCAGCCCATCGCCCCGCCCAAGTCGAGCTTGGCGATGACCGGGCCGACGACGCCGATGGCGGCCTCGAAGAACATGTACATCACGCCCCAGGCCACCACGATGACCCACAGCCACTGCCGCGAGCTGAACTCTCCCCAGCCCTCGCGCAACTGGCGCAGCATCGACGCCGACGCCCCGGCCGTGCGGCTGGCCTTGGGCAGCAGCAGCACCAGGACGGCGGAAAGCAGATAGCCCCCGCCGGCCGCCGCCAAAGCCACCCCGCCGCCAACGAAGGCGACCACGGCGCCCCCAAGGACGACTCCGAGCAGGCGGGCGGTGGCGGCGGCCCCCTGCAGCATGGCGTTGGCCTCGGTCAACTCGTCCTCCGCCACCAAGTCGGGGATGATGCCGGTCAGGGCCGGATAGGTCACGGCGCTGGCAACGCCGACGAGGGCGGCGAAGGCGCACAGCGGCGCCAATTGGACGGAGCCGGTCAGCAGCAGGCCGCCCATCGCCAGCCAGCCGACTCCCATGGCCGCTTCGCCCAAGGCGATCAGACGGGCCCGCGAGTAGCGGTCGGCGACGACGCCGCCGAACAGCACCGCCAAGACCGCCGGGCCAAGTTGGCAGGCCAGGACGGTCGACAGGTCGGTCGCCGAGCCGCCGGGCAGGTTGAGGATGCCGAAGGCCAGCGCCACGGGTGTGAAGGCGACCGCCAGCATGGCCAGCGTCCGGGCGGCGAAAAGCGTCAGGTAGTGGCGGTTGGCCAACAACCTGAACGATCCCGTCCGCAGCGCCACGGCACCTCCCCTCGCTCGAACGCGGCCCCGCGCGCCGATTCGCCCATCCGCCTGGGCGCGACCAACCATTTTCCTCCGGCCCGCACAGCGGGTCAATCTGGATGGAGACGCCGACCCGTCCGCACCCGCGCCGAGCGCGGCCCTGGCCGAAGCTTCCCGGCCCGCAACGCCGTAGGCGCGAGGCGGCCAGTCTCGGAGTGGCCGCACCGTCCACCAGGAAGCTTCCCAGCCCGCAACGCCGTAGGCGCGAGGGCGCGATTGAGGCTTGCGGCGTCGCCGAGGGCGGAACGCCGTCTAGGACAAGTCGAACTTGTCGCGCAGCCGCGTGCCCCTCATGAACAGCACCGCCACCAGCGAGACCAGCGTCAAACCGGCCCCGATGGCGAACAACGCGCCGACCGAGTTGCCGTAGGCCTCACGGATGATCTGGGCGATCGGATCGGGCAGTTTGGCCAAGTCCAGCGAGCCGCCCGCCCCGGCCTGGGCCATCAACGCCTGGGCCTGGGCGGCGGTGATCTGCTTGGCGGCGATCATCTTGGCGATGACGGCCTGGATCGGACCGGCGATCCGAGAGGCGATCTGGTTGGAGAACACCACGCCGAGCACCTGGATGCCGACGGCCCCGCCCAAGTTGCGGAAGAACGTCACCGTGGCCGAGGCCGCGCCGACGTCGCGCATCGAGATGGAGTTCTGGACGGCCAAGACGAGGTTCTGCATCGTCATGCCGACGCCCAGCCCGGCGATCGTCATGTAGATCCCGAGCAGCCACAGCGACGACGTCTCGGTGGTGGTGGCCAGCAGCAGGAAGCCGACGCCGAGAATGGCCGCCCCGGCCAGGACGAACGGCTTCCAGACGCCCAGTCGGCTGACCAACCGGCCGACGAACAGCGACGAGACCATCACCCCGGCCATCATCGGCAACGTCATCAGGCCCGCCTCGGTCGGGCTGTAGCCGCGGGCCAACTGGTAGTACTGGCCCAGGAAGACCCCCGCGCCGAACATGCCGACGCCGACCGCGATCGAGGCCACGCAGGCCAGGGCGGTGGTGCGCATGGTCAGGATCGGCAGGGGGATGATCGGGTTGCGGGCCCGCGACTCGACGAAGACAAACGCCACCGCCGAGGCGACTGCCCCGGACACCAGCGCCCAGGTCTGCCAGGAGTTCCACTCGAACTCGTTGCCGGCGAACGACACCCAGATCAGCAGCGAGGACACCGCCAGCGTGATCAGGACGCTGCCCAGCCAGTCGACACGGACGTCGTCGCGGCGCAGGTACGGCACGTGCAGGCGCAGCTTCAGCACGATGATGGCGATGATGGTGAACGGAATCGCCGACCAGAAGCACCAGCGCCAGCCCAGCCAGGGCTGGTCGACGATGAAGCCGCCGACCAGCGGCCCGACGACGGTGGCGATGGCCATGGTGGCGCCGGTGTAGGCCATGTAGCGGCCGCGTTGGCGCGGCGGGATGATCGAGCCGATGATGGCTTGGACCAGCGAGACCAGCGCGCCCAGGCCGATGCCCTGGAGCGCCCGGCTGGCGATCAGCGAGCCCGCCGACCAGGACGCCCCGGAGGCCAGTGAGCCGGCCGCGAAGATCGTCAGGCCCACCATCAGCAGCAGCTTCTTGTGGAACAGGTCGGCCAGTTTGCCCCACACCGGCGTGCTGGCCGTCGAGGCCAGCAGGGCGGCGGTGACGATCCAGGTGTACTCCTGCTGGGTGGCGCCGATGCTGGCGGCGATCGTCGGCAGGGCGTTGCTGACGACGGTGCCGGAGACGTTGGAGACGAATAGCGCCAGCAGCAGCCCGGACAGGACAGTCAGGATCTCGCTGTGGCTGAGTTCGCGGATCTCGGTCAGCTTGCCCGCGCCCGCCGCCTGCGCCTGCGCCGCCGGGCCGACGGCTCGGCCGGACTCGGCTGGTCCGCCGGTGGGAACGGCCGCGTCAACCGGCTTGGCGACCGCCTTGGCGGAATTTTGCGCCGCGCCTGTGAATGGCGCGCCTTGCCCCGGATCGCCCATCCGGGCCGGGGTCTCGTCTGTCTCAACGTACATTTTGTCTCCCTTCCACTGCGGCCGCCGCAGCCGACTTGCGCCAGCCTTCGACGACCCGCGCCAAGATGGCGGCCGCGACCGCCATGTCGTCACTGGTGTATCCGTCCAGAATCTTGTTCAGCCAGGCCCGCTGCTTGCGCCGCACCGCCTCGACGGCCTCGCGGCCCGCGTCGGTGATAGTCAGCAGGAAGGCCCGCCCGTCCTCCGGATCGCGGTCGCGGCTGATCGCCCCGGCGTCCCATAGGGCGTTGGCCTGGCGCGAGGCGGCCGACAGCTCCAGCCCGATCTCGCCGGCCAGGGCCGTCAGCCGCCTGGTGCCGGTGTCCATCAAGCGGACCAAGATCGAGTATTGCGACCGGCTCATGCCCAGGCCCTCGAAGACGTCGGAGCGCCCCAGCCTGGACACCCGCAGGATGTTGGTCGCCAGGTCGCGCAGCGCGTCCTCGCGCTCGCCCGCCGCGGCCTCGTCGGAGGCGTCGTGGCGGCCGGTTGCGGCGGCCTGCGCCAACCCGTCGTTTTCGCTCATGCCACCATTATATCCATTTGCTTGCCCCAAGCAAGTAATCCTCAGTCTGAACTCCGCCCCCGCCGGACAGGTCCGATAGGGTGGGGTGTCTGCGACCAAGAGGGAGGCGCCCGTGCAGTTGACCAACCAGACCGTTTTCGCCTGCGGCCCCGAGCGGACCCTGGCCATCCTGGCCGACGCGGCCTATTGGGAGGAAGTGGCCATGGAGTCGCACCCGATCAGCTACGAGGTGATCGTCGACTGGCCGCGCACCCGCACCGAACGGGTCGTCAACTCCGAGCCGCCGGCCAGCAAGCTGACGGGGCCGACGCTGACCATCGTCGACGAGATCGCCTGGGACGACGGCGACGGTCCCGAGCGCGTCGGCGCCGTCTGCGTCGGCGTGGTCGGACTGCCGATCGCCATGGCGGGCTGCGTCCGGCTCACTCCGGAGGGATCCAACACCGTCCTGGCCTACGAGGGCGAGTTGACGGTCGACGTGCCGCTGATCGGCAAGTTGATCGAGCGCCAAGCCGCGCCCGTCCTGCTCAAGGGCTTGGAACACCAGCAGATCGTCGCCGACCGCTGGACCGCGCTCGACCAGGCCGATAGCGACAAGGCCGATAGCTGAGCCGGCCGTCGTCGTGCCGCAGCTCAGCGCCGGGCTCCCCCCGCGTCGACCTCAGGCCAAGTCGAGGAAGCGGTCCAGGACGCGGCAGCCGAACTCGAGCGACTCCACCGGCACGCGCTCGTCGACGCCGTGGAACATGTCCGTGACGTCCAATTCGGGCGGCAGGCGCAGCGGCACGAAGCCGAAGC
>JAISUF010000088.1 GCA_031272195.1 Propionibacteriaceae bacterium | reverse complement strand
GAGCCAAATGTCGTCTTGGTCGCAAAGCATGAAGACTTTGGCGTTCTGATCGGCCATGGCCATGAGCTTGCCGAATGACGCCACAGCGCCGACGTTGGCCCCGGTGCGGATGTCGACCTCCAGCGGGCCGGGGTCCCATGCCCGCAGCAGTTCGATCGTCTCGTCGGTCGATCCGTCGTCGCGCACTAACAGTTTGACGCGCCGGGCGATTGTTTGACGGCTCAGGCTGGCGAGCTGTTCGGGCAGGTGGCGGACGCCGTTGTAGGTCGACAGAAGGACTTGGACGTCGCGCTCGGCCATGTCACTGGCCTTGGGCGGCGTACTTGGCCTCGACTTCGGCCTTTTGGGCGCGCCACCAGTGCTCGTTGTCGCGATACCAGGCGATTGTGTCGGCCAGCCCGGAGCGGAAGTCCTTGAAACGCGGCTCCCAGCCGGTGGTCTCGCGCAGTTTAGTGGCGTCGATGGCGTAACGCAGGTCGTGGCCGGGGCGGTCGTTGACGTGGTCGTAGTCAGACGGGTCGTGGCCCATCAGCTCCAAGATCAGCTCGACGACGGACTTGTTGTCCAGTTCGCCGTCGGCTCCGATGAGATAGGTCTCGCCGATGCGCCCCTTCTCAATGATGGCCCACACGGCCGTGTTGTGGTCGCGCACGTGGATCCAGTCGCGGACGTTCAGCCCAGCGCCGTACAGCTTGGGGCGCACGCCGTCGATCAGGTTGGTGATTTGGCGGGGGATGAACTTCTCGATGTGCTGGTAGGGGCCGTAGTTGTTGGAGCAGTTGGAGATGGTCGCCTCGACGCCGAAGGAGCGCACCCAGGCGCGGACCAGCAGATCGGAGCCGGCTTTCGAGGCTGAGTAGGGGCTGGACGGATTGTACGGCGTGGCGGGGGTGAACTTGGCCGGGTCGTCCAGTTCGAGGTCGCCGTAGACTTCGTCGGTCGAGATGTGGTGGTAGCGGACGTTGTGTCGCCGCACGGCTTCCAACAGTTGGAACGTCCCCACCAGGTTGGTCTGGATAAAAGGGGAGGGGTCGCGCAGCGAGTTGTCGTTGTGAGATTCGGCGGCGAAGTGCACTACCAGGTCGACGTCGGCCACCAGCGGGTCGACGGTGTCTCGGTCGGCGATGTCGCCCACGACCAGTTTGACGCGCTCGCCCAGCCCGTCGAGCGAGCTGAGGTTGCCCGCGTAGGTGAGCTTGTCCAGCACGGTGACTTGGGCCTGGGGATAGTCGGCGATGGTTTGGTGGACGAAGTTGGCCCCGATGAACCCGGCTCCCCCGGTGACGAGCACTTTCATGTCTTCTCCTCCAGTCGGCCTGCCCGACCAGCCTAGCAGCGGCGTCGCCCCGTCACTCGTACAGTCGCAGAACGTCCGCCTTGCGCTCATCCCAGGAATAGCGGGCTGCCGTTGCCAGGCCGCCGTTGCGCAGCGTCTCGCGCAATTTGGGCTCTGCCGCCAATCGCTCGATGGCGGCAACGGCCGTCTGGGGGTCGCCGCCCGTGTAAGTCAGGCAGTTCACGCCGTCTTCCACATATTCGGCGTTGCCGTCGTTTGGGCGGACGACGACGAAGCCGCCGGTCGCCATCATCTCCAACGGCGGATAGGAGAATGATTCGAGGGTCGATGTCTTGAGCAGTATGTCGTATTTCGCGTACACCTGTCCGACCTCCTCCGGCGGCACCTTGTTGAAGAAGTTGTCCACCCTGTACCAGTCTTTGGCGGCATGCCGATAGGAGAGATAGCCGATCTCGAACTTCGCGGGGTCCAAGCCATTCGTCACCGTGAAGGCCTCGTCAACGTTCTTGTTGAAGTCGCGGCTGTCACCTTCGACGAGGACTTTCACTTTGCCGGTGAAGTCTCTCTCTCGCACTGGATAGTTGGCAAGGTCAATGCCGTTGCAAGCCAGGCGGGCGTCCTGCCCGTAAAGCTCTTTGAGCCACTTAACACACCACGGACTCATGGTCAGATAGCGCAGTCGGGGGGTGGCGTAGTGCGCTGAGGCATTGATTCTCTCGGCGTCACCGCTCGGAAGGAAATCGACTTCGAAGTTCTGGACAAAATAGCCGCCTTCCAGCTTCCTTGGGTAATGCTGCACGGTTTCAACTGTCGTCCAGAGGCTGCCAATCAGCAAATCGAAATTGCAGACCACCATGGTTTGGTGCTCGACGACCTCGTTGTAGCGATCTGGGTCGAGCCTGCGCGACGTCTTGAGGGCGCCGGCGTCCACCTGATTGATGATCGACACGTGGCAGCCCTGCTCTTGGAGGAAGTCGACGTGTTTGAGGATGACGTTGACGCCGCCACTGACGTCGGCGGTGGGCAGCACGTAGCCGATGTGGCGCGGCAGGATTGAGCGGATGTGCTCGGCCAGGCTGCGGCCTGTCTTCAATGTGGTGCGGTGTTGGATGACTTCTTGATAGGCGGCCTCGGCGATTGCCGTTCGCTTGTCGGGATGGGACACCAGGTCGCGCAGGGCGTCCAGCCAGCCGTCGGGCTCCACGAGCACGCCTGTCACGCCGTCCTCGATCTCGTGACGGAACGCGCCGAGGTTGCTGGCCGCCGTCGCCACTTTGACGAGCGCCCCCTCCACCCACTTGTTCTCCGACTTGGCCTGGTTGAAGATGGTGTCGGTCAGCGGGGCGATTTGGATGTCGCAGCCGGCCAGCGCCGTTGGCATCTTGCGCCAGTCCATGAAGTCGAGCGCTTCAACCCTGTCGCCGTACCCCTTCAACTCGTCCGGCACGTCCAAGATGCCGACGATTCTCAGTCTGACCTTGGCATCCTCGTCGAGTAGTTGACGCAACGCTGGCAGCACCATTGCGTAGTCCGAATTGTGGGTGATCGACCCCGAGAAATAGCCGATCACCACATGGTCTGGATCGCGCCCGACGGCTTCCAAGGCGGCTGCGGAGTGTTCAACCAATTCGTCGGAGGCCACGTTCCGGTTGACGAAGACGTCCGGCACGTACGTCTCCAGTTCTCCAGCGAGCGCCTCTGTGGTTGTGATTACGTGGTCGCAGAGCAGCAACGTCTCCCGCATACGGTTGACGCCATCGTCATACCCGGCCTTCTCGCCAGGCGGCATGGTGTGAACATAGGGGATGAGTTCGGTGTATTTCGCGTCGATGACCAGATCGTCGATGTCGAAAAAGACCACCTTGTTCAACGACTTGGCACAGGGAATGAACTCGCGGATGAGATCTGTGGCGGGCGTGCGGAAGAAGACGAAACAGCGGTAGCGGTTCACCATCGCCAGGTCTAACTGCTCGTAAAACACCTTGTCGCAGCTGAGTCCCTGCGACTCGAGCTGTTCCATTTGGTGGTCGACGCGGAAGCGCTCGGGATGCGGCAGAGTCGTTCCGTTGATGAACAAGACGTCGGCCAGCTTGTTGGCCGGGCGGCTGCGGCTCATCTTTCGCTTGACGTAGTTGTAGCCCTTGATCGCCACCAGCTTGGGGCCGAATTCGGTGAAGACCTGTTTGGTGAGGTGGGCCAGCCTCTTGACCTCGTCGATCTTGCTCATTGTCAAACCCTTCTTCGGTTGCGGAGAAGCTTCGCCAAGAAGCCGAACCTGCGCAAGAGCCCGCTGCCAAGACGCATGGCGTCGGATTCCCATGTCGCTTTGAGTTCCGCGGTGGTGGCGTCTAGAGCCTCTCGCGTGGCGTCTAGGGCTTCGCGGGTTGAGGCCAGCTGTCCGCCCAGGTCGTCAGAGACGATCTGCAAGTCGTCGTATCCCTTCCGCCACACGGCGAACGCCTTCTTGCTCAGCGCCTTGTTGTGGATCGCGTTGTCGAGAAGTGCTGGCACCCTAGTCGGATTGGGAGCGATGGCGTAGTCGAAGCCGGCGTCCCAGGCGACGTACACCGGCAGTCGCTCGATGGCGTGCATGATGGTTCCGTGTTGAGGCAGCGGTTCGCCCGGAAGCTCGTCTGGTTGCAGCGGCAGCGTTGCGAGCCTGGCCAAGGCGGCGGGACGGTACCAAAACATGTTCCCGTAAGCCATGACGTAGCTGAGTTGGTCTTGCCAGTTCACCGTTCTACGACAGCCCATGCGGTCCCACAGCTCGGCGATGAGGGGGGCCAGCACTTGCTCGTTGTCGTAATAGATCGGCTGATAGTGGAAGAGTGATGGAATGTCTGGTATGGCGATTCCGAGCCGCTCGTCACCGTCGAAAGCTCCAACAATCCCCGCAGCTGTATCGACGAGGGTGTTCAATAATTCGTCCTGCCAGCGTTTACCCCACTCGGCGACGGCGGTCTTGCGGGCTTTGGTGTGGAAATGACCGACGACGTCGTAGTCGGCAAGCCGTTCAGCGACCGACAGCCAGGGAACAATGTCGCGCCCGCGATTTTCCGTGACGACGGTTTCGAGTGAACGCGCCCTGAGCCGCCGTGCCGCGATCTCTTCTATCCGCCGAGCTTTGTCCTCTGAGTCCGTGGTGACGAGCAAATCCCAGTCGAATGGCCACACCATCCGCTCGAGGTACTCCTCAAGAATCTCCAGGTAGAAGGCATGCAAATGGACCGCCACGCGTAATCGGGACGGATCTTCAAGCTGCCCGGGCACCAGCCACTTCTCGCTGATCGCAAGCGACTCGGTGGGCAAGGCGGTCTGGGAGAAATGGTCGTCGACAAGGGATAGCGGGTAGGCCGATGCTGCGGCGATGGCTGCCCGGATGGCCGGCGGGTAGAGGTTGTCTAAGAATGGCTCGCGGCGGACGAATGGGATGCCGGCGGCGATTGTCGCGCCGGGCTCGTAGAGCGATTGGTCCAACCCTTCCGGGGAGTCCTCCAGGAAGACGCCCAGCTTGAAGTCTGACAGGGCTTGGCTGAGCAAAACCTCCAGATCGTCGTCGCCTGCCGATTCGTCGAAGAGCGACTGGAAGGCGTCGCTTGCCGCCACGGCATCCGAGAAGCCCAGCAGCGAATGTTGCGGCGCGCGGGGCACCGGTTCCCATTCGTCGTTGCCCAGGTAGCGCTTGGTGTAGGCGCTGAGCCCCCAGAAGTCTGTCCCGGAGCCCTCGAGCTTGTCCAGCACCGCACCCAAGTCGCACAACGGGCCGAACATGTCGGTGGTGGCCAGCCACAGCGTGCCGCCTGGGCAGTTGACGCCGGCGCGGATGGCCGCGCCCCAAGCCGCGAAGTCGCCTTCGCCCGGGGTTTCCATGTATTCGTCGACGAGGGCTTCAAGGCGCTCGCGGCTGGCCTCGACAACCGGGCCGCATGACGCGAAGACGATTCGGGAAAAATCCTGGCGGACGTGTTCGAGCAGGTGATAGACGTGCTCGGTGACCAACTCGTATCGGTTGGGATGGGAGAGGACCAACGTCCGATTCACTGGGCTTGCACCAGGGTTCGCAGGCGGTCGCCGTAGCCGGACTTGCCGAGCGTGTCGGCGCGGGCCAGCAATTCGTCGGTTGAGATCCAACCTTGGCGCCAGGCGACTTCTTCGGGAGAGCCGATAAGCAGCCCTTGGCGTTCTTGGATCACTTTGACGTAATTGCCGGCTTCCAGCAGCGAGTCGAAGGTGCCGGTGTCTAGCCAGGCGGTGCCCCGCGGCAGCAGCTCGACGTGGAGGTTGCCCTGTTCGAGGTAGACGCGGTTGAGATCGGTGATCTCCAGCTCTCCGCGCGGCGACGGCTTCAAAGCGGCCGCGTGATCGGTGACGAACTCGTCATAAAAATACAATCCCGGCACGGCCCAGTTGCTCTTGGGCGCGGCGGGCTTCTCCTCGATGGACAGCGCCACGTTGTCCTCGCCGACTTCGACGACGCCGTAGGCGGTCGGGTCGGCCACCCAGTAGCCGAAGATCGACGCGCCTTCAACGGCGGACAGTTTGGACAGTTGCGTGCCCAACCGGGGGCCGTGGAAAAGGTTGTCGCCCAGCACGAGGGCCGCCTTGTCCCCGGCGACGTGGTCTTTGCCCAGGATGAAGGCCTGGGCCAGCCCGTCGGGGGAGGGTTGGACGACGTAGTCGAGCGCCAAGCCGAATTGGGAGCCGTCGCCCAGCAGGCGCTGGAAGTCTGGCGTGTCGTTGGGCGTGGAGATGACGAGGATGTCGCGGATTCCGGCCAACATCAGGGTCGACAGTGGATAGTAGACCATCGGTTTGTCGTAGACGGGAAGCATCTGCTTGCTCGACGCCTTCGTCAAGGGGTGGAGCCGGGTGCCCGCGCCTCCGGCCAGGATGATGCCTTTCATGGTGCGCCTTTCTTGTCGCGGCCACGTACTACAGTATCGAATGACGTTCTCGCCCGAAGCCGACCGGAGGAAGCAATGGACCAGCAATTGACGATCGAGGAGACGCCCATCGCGGGCATGCTGGTGCTGCGGCTGCCGGTGCATCGCGACAATCGAG
>JAISUF010000082.1 GCA_031272195.1 Propionibacteriaceae bacterium | reverse complement strand
GGTCGTAGCCGCGCAGCGTTTGGGAGTGCATGCCGGCCAACTGGGCGGCCACCGAGATGACGAAGATCGGCGCGTCCGGGTCGACGCGGGCGGGCAGGCGTTCGGACATCGTCAGGCCTCCTGGTCGCGCGCGTCAGGAGCGGGGCCGGCCAGCCGGGTTGCGCGTGGGCGAATGGGCGTTTCGGACATCAGGCCTGCTTCGCGAACAGGGCGGCGCGGGGATCGTCGCCGGCGTTGGCGTAGGCGTATTCGACCAGCTTGGCCTTGGCCTCGTCGCTGAGCGACTTGGGGACGGCCACCTCGACCGTCACCAGCAAGTCGGCGTCGCCCGAGCCGCGTCCCCGCACGCGCAGCGTCTGGCCGTTCTGGGTGCCCGCCGGGACGCGCAGGCGCACCCGCCCGCCGTCCAGCGTCGGCACCTCGATTTCGGCACCCAAGACAGCCTCGGTGAACGTGATCGGCACGGTGACGGTGACGTTCTTGCCTTTGCGGCCGAACAGCGGATGGCTGGCCACGTGCACCGTCACGTAGAGGTCGCCCGCGGCGCCGCCGTTCTCGCCGGCGCCGCCCTTGCCTTTCAAGCGGATACGCTGGCCGTCCGTCACCCCGGCGGGCAGGCGAACCTGCATCGATTGGCGCGACGCGCCCCGGCCGGTGCCGTCGCAGGCCGGGCAGGGATCGGTGATGACGACGCCGCGTCCGCGGCACTCGCGGCAAGGCTCTGAAACGGCGAACACCCCGCCGGTGGTCGACTGGACGACGCCCGAGCCGTGGCAGTTGGCGCAAACCTGCGGGCTGGTGCCCGGCTTCGCGCCGGTGCCGTGGCAGGTCGGGCAGGCCGCGTCGGAAACCGTCTGCATGGTGACGGTCGAGCCGCGCACGGCGTCGGCGAAACCGATTGAGACCTCGCCCTCGACGTCGCAGCCGCGGCGCGGGCCGCGCGAATGGGTTTGGGCGCCGCCGCCGAACAGATTGCCGAAACCGCCCAGGTTGCCCAGGATGTCCTGGAACGACGCGCCTTGGAACGAGCCGCCCTGGGCGAAGATGTCCTGCATCGACGGACCGCCCTGGCCGCCGCCGGGGAAGCGGAAACCGCCACCGCCGAACAGCGTGCGGGCCTCGTCGTACTCCTTGCGTTTGGCTGGGTCGGCCAGCACGTCGTTGGCCTCCGAGACCTCCTTGAACTTCGCCTCGGCGTCGGGATTGTGCTGGTTGGCGTCGGGGTGGTATTTGCGCGCCAGCTTGCGGAACGCCTTCTTGATGTCGGCGTCGGAGGCGTCCTTCGGCACGCCGAGGATCTTGTAATAGTCCTTCTCAAGCCAGTCTTTGGTGCTCACCGGCACCCCCTCTCACCCGTTCCAACCTTGTTGCCCGACGCCGGGCGCTGTGGGCAGGCCTCATTCGGTGTTGGCCACGCCGACGCGGGCTGGGCGCAGCACGCGGCCGTTCAACCTCACGCCTTTCTGCATGACAGCCGCCACGACGGGCCCCTGCGTCTCGCCCTCGTACGGCATCTGCATCAGCGCCTCGTGGACTTGCGGGTCGAACTCGTCGCCGACCTCGCCGTAGGCCTCCAGGCCGTACTTCCCGGCGATCCTCTCCAGTTCGTCGGCGACCAGCTTGAAGCCGCCGACCAGCTCCTCGTGCTCGCGGGCCGCCTCGACCGAGTCGAGCACCGGCAGCAGGTCGAGGACGACGGCCTCAATCCCGGCCGCCCGCGACAGGGCGCGGTCGCGGTCGACGCGCTTCTTGTAGTTGGCGTATTCGGCTTGCAGGCGCTGCAAGTCGGCGGTCCGCTCGTCGACCAGCTCTTGGAGCGTCTTCGGCGCTGGGGCCTCGGACGACTGGGCGGCGCTGACGGCTTCGTCGTCGGCGGAGGCTTTGGCCAGGATCTCGTTGACCGCCGCGATCAGCTCCTCGTCGGCCTCCTCGCTTGGCGATGACGCCGAGGCAGGCGAGGCCGAGCCGTCCGAAGCCGCAGCGGGAGAGCCCGGCGCCACCGGTGATTCGGGTGGCGCCTGCTCCTCAGCCGGGGACGACGGCGAGGCGGGCGAGCCAGCCGACGATGGAGACGACGCCGACGTCGGCGACGTGGGCGAGCCGACCGCTGCGTCGGGCGTCACCGCCTCGGATTGGCCGTCTGCCGGGACGCCGCCGGGCTGGTCGGCCCGGCGGGCGCCGTCTTCAGCGCGATCTTGGTCGCTCACTTGTTCTTGTCCTCGTCGTCGACGATCTCGGCGTCGATCACCTCGTCGTCGCCAGCGCCGCTCGACGCCTGCCCGGCGTCAGGCTGCGGGGCCTGCTGCTGGGCGGCCTGGGCGGCGGCGTAGACGGCCTGGCCCATGGCGGCCGCCTTGGTGTTGAGGTCGTCCATGGCGGCCTTGACAGCGTCGGTGTCGTCGCCGGACAGGGCCTCCTTCAGCTTGCCGACAGCCTCGGCGACCGGCGTCTTGACCTCGTCGGTCAGGGTGTCTTTGTGCTCGTCCAGCAGCTTCTCGGTGCGGAAGACCAGCGCGTCGGCCTCATTGCGCAGCTCGACCGCCTCGCGGCGTTTCTTGTCCTCCTCGGCGTGCGCCTCGGCCTCCTTGACCATCCGGTCGATGTCGTCCTTGGCCAGAGCCGAGCCACCCGTCACTGTCATCGACTGCTCCTTGCCGGTGGCCAAATCCTTGGCGTAGACGTGGACGATGCCGTTGGCGTCGATGTCGAAGGTGACCTCGATCTGGGGCACGCCGCGCGGGGCGGGCATCAGGCCGGTCAGCTCGAAGTTGCCCAGCGACTTGTTGTCGCGGGCGAAGTCGCGCTCGCCTTGGTAGACCTGGATCATCACCGACGGCTGGTTGTCCTCGGCGGTGGTGAACACCTCCGAGCGCTTGGTCGGGATCGTCGTGTTGCGCTCGATGATCTTCGTCATGACGCCGCCCTTGGTCTCGATGCCCAAGCTGAGCGGGGTGACGTCGAGCAGCAGCACGTCCTTCACCTCGCCCTTCAGCACGCCGGCCTGCAGCGAGGCGCCCAGCGCCACGACCTCGTCGGGGTTGACGCCCTTGTTGGGGTCTTTGCCGCCGGTCAGTTCCTTCACCAAGTCGACGACGGCCGGCATGCGCGTCGAGCCGCCCACCAAGATGACGTGGTCGATGGAGCCGACGGAGGTGTTGGCGTCGGCGATGACCTTGTTGAACGGCGCACGGCAGCGCTCCAGCAAGTCCTGCGTCAGGCGCTGGAACTCGGCGCGGGTGAGCTTCTCGTCCAAGTGCAGCGGGCCCTCGGCGGAGGCCGTGATGTAGGGCAGGTTGATCTGCGTCTCCTGGGCGGCCGAAAGCTCGATCTTGGCCCGTTCAGCGGCCTCCTGGAGGCGCTGCTTGGCCATCTTGTCGGCCGACAGGTCGACGCCGTGCTTGTTCTTGAACTGCGTCACCAGCCAGTCAACGACGCGCTGATCCCAGTCGTCGCCGCCGAGGCGGTTGTCGCCGTTGGTCGCCTTCACCTCGAAAACGCCGTCGGCGATCTCCAGCAGGGAGACGTCGAAGGTGCCGCCGCCCAGGTCGAAGACCAGGATGCGCTGCTCCTTGTCGCCCTTGTCGAGGCCGTAGGCCAGGGCTGCGGCCGTCGGCTCGTTGATGATCCGGTCGACCACCAGGCCCGCGATCTCGCCGGCCTCCTTGGTGGCCTGGCGCTCGGCGTCGGAGAAATAGGCCGGGACGGTGATGACGGCGTTGGTGACCGGCTCGCCCAGGTAGGCTTCGGCGTCTCGCTTCAACTTCTGCAGCACGAAGGCGCTGATCTGCTGCGGCTTGTAGTCCTTGCCGTCGATGCTGACCGACCAGTTCGTGCCCATGTGGCGCTTGACCGAGCGGATCGTCCGGTCGACGTTGGTGACGGCCTGGTGCTTGGCGACCTCGCCGACGAGCACCTCGCCGCCCTTGGCGAAGGCGACGACCGACGGCGTCGTCCGGGAGCCCTCGGCGTTGGGAATGACTGTGGGTTCGCCGCCTTCGAGAACCGCGACGACAGAGTTGGTGGTGCCGAGGTCGATGCCGACTGCTCGTGCCATGATGTGCCTCCTGAAAGCTCAACAACAAACAAGTTGAGTCTAGCACACTCAATCAAGAAGTTGATAACGCCGGGCTCAACCCGGTGGCGTCGGCTCGGCGGGGTGTCAGTCGCCGTCACGGGGCACCATTCGTCGGGCGTCATCGCGGTCATGGGCGGGTGGCATACTCGGGAGAATGAGCCAGCCGGAACGCCGCGCCCTCGACAGGGAGATCCTGGCGTTGGCCGTGCCCGCGTTCGCGACGTTGATCACCGAGCCGCTGCTGACGATGGCCGACGCGGCGATCACCGGCCACATCTCGACGACGGCGCTGGCCGGGCTGGGCGCGGCGGCTGTCGTCGTCAACGGGGCCGTCGGGTTGTGCGTCTTCCTGGCTTACGGAACGACCGGCCAAGTGGCCCGCCAACTGGGGGCGGGGCAGCGGCGCAAAGCTCTGGCGGTCGGATTGGACGGCATCAGCCTGGGGCTGGCCGTCGGGGTTGTGCTGCTGGCCGCGCTGGAGGCGGCGGCGGGGCCCGTCATCGGCCTGTTCGGGGTGGACGCCGAAGTGGCCGCCCAGGCCGTCGCGTACTTGCGGGTGGTGGCGTTCGGCTTGCCGGCGGCGTTGTCGATGCTGGCGGCCACGGGCGTGCTGCGCGGTCTGCAAGACACCCGCACGCCGCTGTGGGTGGCGATCGGCGTCAACCTGTTCAACATCGCGCTGAGCCTGACGCTGGTGTTCGGCCTGGGGCTGGGCATCGCCGGGGCCGCCTTGGGCACAGCCGTGTCGCAATGGGCCGGCGCGTCGCTGCTGGCCGGCAAGGTGATCCGGACGGCCCGCCGCGAGCGGGTGGCGTACCGCTGGAATCCGGGCGGCGTCCTGCTGGCGGCGCGCAGCGGCTTCTGGCTGTTCTGGCGGACGGTCGGCCTGCAGGCCGCCGTCATCACGACGACGTGGGTGGCGGCCCGGCTGGGACGGGAGTCGCTGGCCGCCCACCAG
>JAISUF010000063.1 GCA_031272195.1 Propionibacteriaceae bacterium | reverse complement strand
CTGAAGTCGTGATCTGCCTTCTCCAGTTCCACCGCATCGGTGATCCCCAGCAGATTCCTGAGAACACCAGTGTTGGGGTCGACGTATGGGTCGTTCGTGATCTCGTACTGGTCGTCCAGACCCATCAGCGGGCCGCTGTGACCTGGTAAAGCTGGCGAAGCGCTTGCCGGACTTCGCCAATCGTCCTCGTCCCGCTCAGCATCTCATCCACGGCCTTCCGCGCCTCCGGAGAGGGGGCACAGCCCTCCGCGCGCACCGAACCCGCCGCAGCGGCCGCCAGCCGCTTCAGCATCGCTGAGTTCGTCGCCATGCGGTCAGTCTACCTCGACAGGCTCGGCACAGGGCGGTTCATCACAGCCAGATCCCCAAGCAGTCATCAGGTACGTCCTTTCAGCTTGGCCTCAAACCGTTCGGCCTGCCCCGGCGTGATTCTCCCCTGGCTGTCAGCAGTTGATATGGCTTGCAGGATCAATTCGGGACGCACATACGCATGGATAGTCGGTATTCGCTCCCACCAGCCAAACGACGGGGCGCGGCGGTGATTGCCTTGACCTGGCGTTCGCCCGGTCAGGCTGGATGGCGAAGTGTCGATATCCCATTGACAAGGAGGTAGACGGCCACGGTGATGGTGCCGAAGACGTCCATCCACCGGGCGGCGTCCGTGGCCGGGGCGAGTGTGACGGTCAGGAGGGACGCGGTGACGCACGCGTCGACGAGCGATTTGGCCCGGTACAAGCGGGCTTGGACGGCCAGGATCGGGTCCGGGCCGGCTCGGTTGAGGCGGCGGTAGCGCCACCAGAACCAACTGTTCGTCGTGACCCCCAGGAGCGCGATGACCAATCCGGGGATGACGTTGCCCTTGTCGCGGCCTTTGGCGGCGACGGCGACGACGGCCATGGCCACGCCGGACACGATCATCGCGATCCCGACGATGCGATTGGCCCGGCGCTCCACACGCCGATTGAGCGCGGCGTCAGGCGGGTCGGCGCGGTGGACCGCGCGGTAGATGGCCCAGGCGACGACGATCCCGGCCAGTTCGGCGCTGCGCCGGATGAAGTCCGCCAGTTGTGTCGAGGAGCGTCCAATAATCAAGCCGAAACCGACGACCAGGGGCCGGGGACGACATCACGACCGACGCGAGCAGTGTGCGCCGTTCCGAGCGGGACACCCCGGCGGCGGACGTGGCGTAAAGATCCAGATAGGCCCGCTGGATGGCGGCAGCCGCTTGACGCGCCTTCTCAGTGAGCGTGACCGTGTAGGTGCGCCGGTCCCCATGCGGGCGCAGGCGCACAACATACGCCTTGTCTTCCAACGTGCCCAGGGTCCGGGACACAGCCGCCTTTCCCACATCGAGCAATTCGCCGAATTGGTTCTGCGGCACCGGGGCATCGGCACTGAGGAGTTGGAACATGACATCGCCTTCGGCGCCGGACAGGCCGAAGGGCTCGTCGTTGACCAGCTCTGGCGGCCAGCGGCGTTGGATCGGCTTCCATCGCCGAACTGCAGCGACGAACTCGGGCAGTTGAGGCTTGGCCAGCGCCACCTTCGAGCCACGTTCGCGAGCGGGTCTTGTTTCACACCCTCGTGGGCGATATCTTCGCCAGGGCCGGGCAAACGCCTTGCCCCGTACAATTGACTCATGAGACGCCCCCTGTCCCTGCTGGCCGCTGGCGCGCTGGCGCTGGCCTTGCCCTTGCTTGCGGACACCAGCGCCGAGGCGGCGTCGGGCGACAAGATCACCCGCTTCGACGTGCTGGCGAGAGTCGGCGATGACGGGTCGGTGAGGGTGGTCGAGACGATCGACGACTATTTCGCCAAACCCGGCCACGGGCCATACGTCTACTTCACCACCCGCCAAAGCTACGACTCGCTGCACGACCGCCTCTACGGCTATTCCGACATCTCGGTGACCTCCCCCACCGGCGCGCCCGTCGACGTGGAACAGAGCCACACCACGACCTACGTCCAACTGCGGATCGGCGACCCAGACCAGAAGGTCTCCGGCACCCAGACGTACGTCATCTCCTACACGATGACCGGCGCCCTCAACCCGAGGGTCGAGGAGTCCGGCCTGGACGAGCTGTACTGGAACGTCATCGGCACCGGTTGGACGCTGCCGATCTCGAATGTGACGGTGACGGTCGAGTCCGCCCACGACGTGGTGAAAACGGCCTGCTACTACGGGCACGCCTACACCACAGCCTGCGCGTCGCACAGCTCGTCGGGAGGCACGGCGACCTTCGCCCAGCCCAGCCTGGAGGCGGGCAACGGGCTGGCCATCGCCACCGGCTGGCCGGCCGGAACCTTCGCCGACGCCCATCCCACCATCGTCGAAGTCGACGCGACCCAGTGGTCGGTGGCGGGCGGTTCGATCTACGGCGTGCTGGCGTCGGCGCTCGCCGCGCTGGCGGCCGGCCTGGGCGTGTTCGCGGTCTCCAAGGCCGGACGCGACATCCAGTACGCCTCGGCCGCCCCGAGTTTGGCGCCCGAAACGGGGCCGGGGGCCGCCACCAAACGGGAGGATGTCGCCGATGGCCCCGTCACGGCCACGCCGCCGCCGGGAATCCCACCGCGCCTGCTCGGAGCGCTCATCCGCGAGCGCGTCGCCAACGAGGACGTCACCAGCACCATCGTCGACCTGTGCGTGCGCGGCTACCTCCACCTGCGCCAAGGCGAGGAGGTCGACGATTTCGCCTTGCAGCGCGCCAAGCGCGACCCAGGCGACCTCAACCAGGTGGACCGCCGCGTCTACGACTTGCTGCTCGGCAATACCTCGGCGATCGGCCGCCAGCGGATAGCCTCCGAGTCTTTCTACCCGTCCTTCAAACTGATGCGGAAAGCCATCGAGGACGAGTTCAACGCCCAGCGGTGGTACAAGGGGGCTCCAAAGTCGGTCGTCAGGATGTACCGGGTGCTCGGCGTGGTGATCGCCGTTATCGGCGGCGCGATCGCCGCGGAAATCGGCAAGGGCGTTACGACGTGGCTGAGACTTGCGGGGCTGAATGTCGGCGGCTTCGGCTATCTGTGGGTGGCCTGCGCCGTCTTCGGCGTCGGGTTGTTCCTCCTGGCGCCGCGCCTTCCTGTGCGCACGCCGGCGGGCTCGGCGGTGGCCGTCCAAGCCTTCGGTTTCAAGAAGTATCTGGAGTCGACGCAGGCCGACCAGCTGAACTCGCAGGACGGCCGAGACGTCTTCTCGCAGTATCTGCCGTACGCCGTCTCGTTCGGCTGCGCCGACCATTGGGCGAAGGTCTTCGAGGAGGCGGTCCAGGCGGGCCGCCCGACATCCAGCCCCAACTGGTACACCGGCCGCAACTTGCTTGCGACCGGCCTCGGCTTGGGGGCTGTGACGTTCGCGGTCTCCAACATCGAGAGCTCTTTCGCCGACTCGACCATGGCCCACGCCCAGGCAATGTCGAGTGGCGGCTCCGGCTTCTCCGGCGGCGGAGACGGCGGCGGAGTGGGCGGCGGTGGCGGCGGCAACTGGTGAGACCGACCGCCCAAGCGTACGCTCGGCGCCTGACGGCGCTTCCACCCTGATCAGCCGTCGCTCGCCGTCCGCGTCAACCCTGCCCGACGAGATCGCCACACCGTCCACCAGCTGCAGGCGTCCGTTGACCCGCGGCGACACGGCTGTGACACGAGAAGACTTCTACGCGATGGTGGACGCGGGGCGCGGGTGACACCTGTCGCGACTGTCCCCAATCACCCGCGCGCGGCCAGGGCGGCGTCGTAGAGGGCCTTCTTGGGGTGGCCGGCGCGGACGGCGACCTCGGCGGCGGCGGTCGACAGTTTGACGCCCGAACCAGCCAAGGAAAGCACTTCGGCGACGGCCTCCTCCAGGCTGGGAGCGGACGGCTCGGGGGCGCCGGCCACGCAAACCGTCACCTCGCCGCGCACACCCTCGGCCGCCCATTCGGCCAACGCGGCCAGCGTTCCACGCCTGGTCTCCTCGAAGAGTTTCGTCAGCTCGCGGCTGACGGAGGCCTGCCGGTCGGGGCCGAACGCGGCGGCGGAGTCGCGCAGGAAGTCGGCCAGCCGGTGCGGCGCCTCGTAGAACACCATCGTGCGCCGCTCGGCGGCCAACTCGCCCAATCGGCGGCGGCGCTGTGAGCCTTTGCGGGGCGGGAAGCCCTCGAAGCAGAAGCGGTCCGACGGCAGCCCCGACAGAGCCAAAGCCACGAGCACCGCCGACGGCCCCGGCACCACCCCCACCGGCACGCCGGCGTCGATGGCGGCCCGTGCCAGCCGGAAGCCGGGGTCCGAGACCAGCGGCATGCCGGCGTCGGTCACCAACACCACGACCGCCCCGCCGAGCAGTTCGGCCAGCAGGCCCTCGACGCGGGAGGCCTCGTTGCCCTCGAAATTGGAGACGACGCGGGCCGCGCTCTCCACGCCCAGCCCGGTCAGCAGCGCGCGCAGGCGGCGGGTGTCCTCGGCGGCGATGACGTCGGCGCCGGCTAGGGCGTCGCGCAAAGATTGGCTGGCGTCGGACAGGTTGCCGATCGGCGTACCCGCCAACACCAACCGCCCCGCGTCCACCACACCAGTATTCCCCATGTTGGGCCGGTAGTATGGCCGCGTGAAGTTCAACCGGCGGCTCTTGGCTCCTTTGGACCAGCGTTCCACGGTTGAGCGGTTGCGCGACGGCACGCTGACGGGCCCGCTGGCGGGTTGGCTGATCACGCTGGCCGTCACCGGCCTGGCCTTCGCCATCCGGTTCGTCGGCCTGGCCTACCCCAACAAGATTCTTTTCGACGAGACGTATTACGCCAAAGACGGCTACGCCTTGTGGAAATTCGGCTACGAATACAACTGGGCCGACGACGCCAACGACAAAATCGCCTCGGGCACGCCGGAGGCTTTCGGCCAGGGCGCCGAATACGCCGTCCACCCGCCGCTGGCCAAATGGCTGATCGGCGCCGGCGAGCAACTTTTCGGCATGAACTCGTTCGGCTGGCGTTTTATGTCCCTGATTTTCGGCACGCTGCTGATCTTCTTCGTCATCCGGCTGGCCCGGCGGCTGTCCCGTTCGACGCTGATCGGGGCGCTGGCGGGCCTGCTGTTGACGTTCGACGGCTTGGAGTTCGTCATGTCGCGGCTGGCCCTGCTCGACATTTTCCAGGCGGTTTTCCTGGTGGCGGCGGTCAGCTGTGTGGTGGCCGACCGCGACTATTATCGTATGCGCCTGGCAGACATTTTGGAGCGCAGCGGGCGGCGCGATTTCGACGGCGATTTCGGGCCGATAGTCGGTTTGCGGCCGTGGCGGCTGGCGGCTGGCGTCATGTTCGGCGCGGCGCTGTCGTGCAAATGGAACTCGATTTTCCTGCTGGCCACGATGGGCGTGCTGTCGGTGCTGTGGGACGTCGGCGCCAGGCGGCTGGCCGGGGCCGGCGAGCGCTCTTGGCGGGCGCTGCTGGTCGACGGCCTGCCGGCTTTCGTGCGCCTGGTGGTGGTTTCGGCGGTGCTGTACGTCGTGTCGTGGGCGGGCTGGTTGTCGACCTCGGGCGGTTATCTGCGCGACTGGGCGCAGAACAATCCGAACGACCCGCTGGCGTCCGGATTGACGAGCGTCTTCGGCAAGGACATCGGCCAGGCGGCGGCGTCGTGGCTGCATTTGCACGCCGAGATTCTGGCCTTTCACACCGGCGACTACATGCGCGAGCAGACCCATCCCTACGACGCCCATCCGGCCGGCTGGCTGCTGATGCTGCGCACGATCGGCATCGACGCCGTCAATGACATCCAGCCAGGGGTCGACGGCTGCACCGCCCCGGCAGGCCAGACCTGCCTGCGCGTCATCGACGGCATGGGGACGCCGATCTTGTGGTGGCTGGCGGCGGCCTCGCTGGTGTTCGGCCTGGTCTATTGGCTGGGCGGCCGCGACTGGCGTTTCGGCGTGCCGCTGGTGGCGATGCTGTCGACGTATCTGCCGTGGTTCGCCAACGCCGACCGCCCGGTTTTCTTCTTCTACACGATCACGATGGTGCCGTTCACGGTCATCTCGCTGGCGCTGGCGCTGGGGGTGATCCTGGGCCCGGCCGACGATCCGCGCCGACGGCGCGGCGGCATCATCGTCGGCGTCGTCCTCGGCCTTGTGGTGGCCGATTTCGCCTACATCTACCCGGTCCTGACCGACAAGCTGCTGTGGCATTCGGACTGGTACGCCCGCATGTGGCTGGGCAGCTGGATCTGAGCCCCGCTATCGACTGACCCAGTGACCGTCCTCGTGCGACCAGGTCTTGCCCTGGGCATCACCTGTGAGGACCGGGTCGGCGAGTGCGGCGCAGCGGTCGAGCAGGTCCTGGAACTGCTCGGGCGTGGCGTCCCAGAGTCGTTGTTTACGCCGCCATGCGATCCACCGTGGTTGCGCGATCTCAGCCATCCCGGCCAGAGCGTCGGCCAGCGGACTGAGAGTGGCACCCCGGTGCGCGGCCACGACGGCAACGGCTTCGGACAGATCCGCCGCAGCGATATTTCGATGCTGGGCGATCGCATCGATGTCTGCGAAGTCACGCCACCGCGTGTTGACGATACCGCGCTCGATCGCCGTGACGATCTTCTCGGCCAGGACCATGTGGTCGGGGTAGCTCAGCAGGCGAATGCTGCCGCCGAGGAGCAGCGGCAGATCGGTCGGTGCCGGCGCGGGCCAGACTGGGTCGCCGAAGTTGATGTCGGCGTGGAGCCCGATCCGGGCGGTAGCGAGCCTGACAGCCACATGGACGCGGACCCCGGTGTAGTCGGCCTCGTCACGAATCATCTCGCCGCGCACGCTCGACGGGTCGAACTCTAGGCCGTCGTCCACGGTCACCGACAAGGCGGACCTGATCCTGTGCTCGCAGTCGGCCACGTCGTTCG
>JAISUF010000055.1 GCA_031272195.1 Propionibacteriaceae bacterium | reverse complement strand
GGCGCTGGTCGGCCTTGTCGGTCAGCATGGCGCGCTGCTCGACGCCGAAGCGGTGTTGCTCGTCGATGACGACCAACCCCAGGTCGGCGAACTGCACGCGCTGGCCCAACAGGGCGTGGGTGCCGACGACGATCCCGGCCTCGCCGCTGGCCAGCCGCAACATGGCGTTGCGCCGGGCGACGGCCGACAGCGCGCCGGTCAGCAGCACGACGTCGGTGGCGGCCTGGGGCCCGCCCAGCAGCTTGCCCCCGCCCAAGTCGCCCAGCAGGGCCTTGATGGTGGCGAAGTGCTGGTTGGCCAAGACCTCCGTCGGCGCCAGGAGCGCCGCCTGGCCGCCGGCGTCGACGACCGCCAGCATGGCCCGCAGCGCGACCAGCGTCTTGCCGGAGCCGACCTCGCCTTGGAGCAGGCGCTGCATCGGGCGGTCGCGGGCCATGTCGGCGAAGATCTCCTCCCCAATGGCCACCTGGCCCTCGGTCAGGGCGAACGGCAGCCTGGCGTCCAAAGCGTCGAGGATTCCGCCGGGACGCCTGAGGCGCGGCCGGGCGGCGTTCCGCGTCGCGTCGTGGCGGCGATAGGCCATCGTCAACTGCGTCGCCATCGCCTCGTCGAACAGCAAGCGGCGCGCCCCCCGCTCGGCCTCGGCCAGCGTTTGCGGGCGGTGGACGGCGGCGAAGGCCTCGCGCAAGCCCAGGACGCCTGCCGCGTCGACCAGCCAGCCGGGCCACGGGTCCTCGCCGTCGACGGAGTCCAGCGCCAAGCGGGCGCATTCGGCGATCTTCCAAGTCGCCAGCTTGGCCGTGCTCGGATAGACGCCGACCAGCCCGCCTTGGGCCAGCGAGGC
Organism: Propionibacteriaceae bacterium; assembly: GCA_031272195.1. Taxonomy (GTDB): domain Bacteria; phylum Actinomycetota; class Actinomycetes; order Propionibacteriales; family Propionibacteriaceae; genus Propionicimonas. The sequence continues at coordinate 3,785 of JAISUF010000055.1, read as the reverse complement.
CATGCGCGCCTTCTCCTCGTCGGTGCCGACGATGCGGCCGTCCTCGTCCAGCATGGCGAACTGCGGATGCGTCATCTGCAAGGCGTCCCGGAAACGCCCGACCTTGCCGATGAACAACCCCGCCACACCGAGGTGCAATTGGCGCTCCCACCAGGCCAGCAGGTGGTCCTTGCCGAAGAACGTCAGCGTCAGATAGCCGTGCCCGTCGGTGACGACCGCCTCCAAGCGCGCCCCCGACCCCCGCCGCGACGGTCCGCGCGAGGCCTTGACCTCGGTGCGCAGCACCCGCGCCGTCACCGCCACATGCTCGCCCTCGGCGACGGTGGACAAGTCCGTCAGCTGCGAGCCGCTCAGATAGCGCCGGGGCAGGTGGCGCAACAAGTCGCCAACCGAATCGACGCCGAGGGCGGCGAACGGTTTGGCAGTCTTGTCGCCCAGGACGGCGGCCAGCGGCTGGGAAAGCTCGGCGTTGATCCGCGTCTTCCAGCCGGTCAGCTCGATGTCCATGGCAACCACCCTAACGCCCGCCGCCGACGTTTCCAGTCGGCCCCGGCGGCGCGGCAGACGCCGCCAACGCGCGCCGACCCGACCAGTCTTCCCGCCCCAACATCCAAACCGCGCCAGGTGCGCGTATCCTGTGGCTGTGCCCGCTCGCCCGATCAGCCAATTGCTCGCCCCGGATTGGGCCGACGCGCTGCAACCGGTGGCCGGAGCCATCGCCGACATGGGCCAGTTCCTGCGCTCGGAGCTGGCGGCCGGACGCGGCTACCTGCCCGCCGGAGGCGCCGTGCTGAGGGCCTTCACCCGTCCGCTGGCCGACGTCAAGGTCTTGATCGTCGGGCAGGACCCGTATCCGACGCCCGGCCACCCCGTCGGACTGTCGTTCTCGGTCGCCCCCGGCGTGCGGCCGCTGCCGCCGTCTTTGGCGAACATCTACCAGGAGTTGCGCGACGACATCGGCTGCCGCCAGCCGCCCGACGGCGACCTGACGCCGTGGTTCGAGCGCGGCGTGCTGCTGTTGAACAGGGTGTTGACGGTCCAGCCCGGCAAACCGGCCTCCCATCGGGGCAAAGGCTGGGAGGCGGTGACCGACTGCGCCATCGACGCCCTGGCCGCCCGCGGCGGGCCGCTGGTCGCCATCCTGTGGGGGCGCGACGCCCAGACGCTGATCGGACGGCTGGGCGGCGTGCCGCACATCGCCTCGCCACACCCCTCGCCGCTGTCGGCCCGCGGCGGCTTCTTCGGCTCGCGCCCCTTCAGCCGCGCCAACGCGGCGCTAGCCGCCCAGGGGGCCGAACCGGTCGATTGGGCCTTGTGACCCAGACCGCCCTCAGGCCGCCGCCAGGCGGTCCAGCGCGGCTTCCCAGCGGCGGGCGAGCTTGGCCGTGTCGTAATACTCGGGCACGCGCTCGTGGGTGATGTCGACCTGCGTGGTGGCGTCGTCGACCTTGGTCAGGAGGACCTCCACGACGGTCTTGGGCTGGTCTTCGGCCGCGTGCCAGGAGAAGCGGATCAGCTCCAAGGGATGATAAGAGCGCACGACGCCGAACTTGCCGTCGTCGGAGCGCCAGCCGTCGCCCTTGTCGCCGAGGAACGCGCCCGGTCCGAGCAACGCCTCGGCGCCGTCTTTGCCGACCAGCAGTTTCCAAACGTCCTTGACGGATTTCGACACCGACCGCCCGACTTTGACGGTGGCGTCCGCCGAGTTCTCGACGCTCTCACCCTCTGCCATTGCTACCCCAATCCTTCGACGTTGCCCGGCCACCATTGGCCGGTTGCTCCCACCTTACTGCCTCGCCCGCCCGGCCTTGCCGCAACCGCCGCAATTTCTCACAATCTCGACGCCCGCGACGGCTGCTCGGCTCGGGCCGGCCAAACCGGTGCGGACCTGCCCGCGAGCGCTCGGAGGTCGTCGCCTGCGGCCAGCGCGCCGCCCGAGGGGCGTCAATCGCCCGGCGGCTGGCCCGCCATGGTCGAATCGCGACGATCCGGGGGCCGACCGCCTGCGATGCCCAGACCGCGTTACGCTGGGGGGATGAGGAAGACGCTGGCCTGGCTGATCGCGGCGCTCCTCCTGGCCGCCTGCGACCCGACCTCGCAGCCGAGCCCCTCCCCCGCGCCGGAGGTGGATTTCACCAAACCCGGCGCCGCCAGCGCCATGGTCGCCCGCCTGATGGAGCAAGCCGGCGCCGACCGTGCCGTCATGGTGGCCATCCGGGCGCGCGACGTCCAGGTCAGCGTGCTAGACGACGGCCAACCGGCCACCTGGGCCTATCGCGACGGCAAGATCGCCCAGGTCAAACAAGACCTCGCCTACGTTGACCAGGCCAGCTTCGACCCCGCCGATTTCGACATCTCCGACGTCGGGGCGATGTTCCGGGCGGCGGCGGGGGTCTGCGGCTCCTCCGTCGAGCAGATGCTGCAGATCGTCGACTACTCCGGCGGACGGGTGATGATGTCGGTGACGACCAACCCGGAGTCGCGCACCGTCTTCTTCAACGCCGACTCCTCGCTGCTGGAGACGCTCGACTTCAACACGCCCCGCGGCGTCCAACAGGGCCTGCGCGAGGTGGTCGGCCTGCTGACCGACGTCTACGCGCTGGGCGTCAGCTCGACGCAGGGCGCCTGGGTGGAGTTCCCCGGCACCCAGCAAGGCGTGGTGGTGCGCCGCCAGCGCAGCGCCAGAGTGCCGCCGATCACGACCAACCGGGCCGAGCAGACCGACTCGCCGACATTCTCGGCCCAGGCGGTCGACGCCGCCGTGATCTGGACTCTGGTGGACTCCGAGCGGGGCAGCGCCGACGTGCCCGCCGACGCCGACTGGGAGGTCCGCGTCGAGCCGGGGCCGCCGGCCGTGATGCGTTTCACCGTCGGCCAGGCGCGGTTCGCCACCACCCTGGACGGCCAACCGCTGGCCAACCAATGATCCCCGCTGGCGACGGCCCGGCAGTCTAGGATGGGCGGGTGCGCATAGTTGGTGTCGAAGTTCCGGGCGGGCCGCCGGTGGTGTCGTTGACGCTGCCGCACGCCGGCGATCCCCATCGCCTGCTGTGGGAGCGCGGCTACCGGGTGGTGCGCCCCTTGTCGACGTGGGGCACGCTGCCGGAGTTGACCGTCAACGTCCAGGTCTGCCAGCACGACCGCGCCCTCCCCCGGCCCAGCCGCCTGCCCGCCAGGGCGGTCGAAATCGGGCTCGTCGCCGACGAGGCGGTGTCAGCCAGCCAGCGCCAGCGGATCGCCGCTTACGCGATCGTCTTGGCCGAGGGCAAGCTGCTGGCCACCCAGTTCTCCGACTTGACGGCCGTGCCGGGCCTGTGGGGGCTGCCCGGCGGCGGCATGAATGACGGCGAGACGCCGAGCCAAACCGTCATCCGGGAGGTCCGCGAGGAGACGGGGCAGGAGTTGGACGTGTCCCATCTGCTCGACTTGCAGACCGACCATTGGATCGGCCGCGCGCCAAACGGCGTCGTCGAGGACTTCCACGCCGTTCGGATCATCTACGCCGGATCGTGCCCGTCGCCCACGGCCGCCGTGGTCCACGACCTTGGCGGCACGACCAGCGAGGCCGCCTGGATCCCGTTGGGCGACTGGGGCCAGCTTCCCTGGACGCAAGGCGTCCGCGCGCTGCTGGAGCGCCACCTGCCAGGCTTGGCCGACGGCTTCGGACCGATCCCCCCGCCTGCGGCCTGAGTCAGTGGCGGGCGAAGTAGCTGAGGATGCGCAGCAGTTCGGTGTAGAGCCAGACCATCGTGACCGCCAGGCCGAAGGCGGCCCGCCACGACTCG
>JAISUF010000003.1 GCA_031272195.1 Propionibacteriaceae bacterium | reverse complement strand
AACCGCTGGGCGTATCGGCCCGCGAGTTGCCACAGGCCCGGGGACGCGCCGCCGGATGGACAGGTCGTCGTCCCAGGACGCCCAGAACGCCGGGTGACTTGCCGCAGGCCCGGACGCGCCGCTGGGGCGACGCCAGGCGGTAGTAGGCTGACCGGCGTGAGCGAGCTTGAGTTGTTGCACGCCGGGAAGGTGCGGCGTCTTTACAAGTGGTCCGACGACGCCATTCTGCTGGTGGCGACGGACGCCATTTCGGCCTACGACTACGTGTTGGAAACGACGATCCCCGACAAGGGGCGGGTGTTGACGCAGCTGTCGCTGTGGTGGTTCGAGCAGTTGGCGGACCTCATCCCCAACCACGTCGTCTCCACCGACGTGCCCGACGAGTTCGCCGGGCGGGGCATCATTGTCGAAAAGCTGGACATGGTGCCGGTGGAATGCATCGCGCGGGGCTACCTGACGGGCTCCGGCCTGGCGGAATACAACCGGTCGCAGACCGTCACAGGCATTGCGCTGCCCGCCGGGCTGGTCGACGGTTCGCGGCTGGACGAGGCGATCTTCACGCCGTCCACCAAGGCGCCCATCGGCGAGCACGACGAGAACATCAGCTTCGACACGCTCGTCCAACTGCATGGCGCCGAGCTGGCCACCCGCCTGAAGGACGCCACCTTGGCCGTCTACACACGGGCCGAGGAGTTGGCCCGCCAGCGCGGCATCATCCTGGCCGACACCAAGTTCGAGTTCGGACTGCGCGCCGACGGCACGCTGGTGCTGGCCGACGAGGTGTTGACGCCGGACTCGTCGCGCTTCTGGGACGCCGAGTCCTGGGCGCCGGGCGGGCCGCAGCCATCCTTCGACAAACAGTACGTCCGCGACTGGCTGACCAAACAATCCGGCTGGGACAAGGGCTCCGGCACCCCCCCGCCGCCCCTGCCCGCCGCCGTTGTCGAGGCCACCCGCGAGCGCTACCTGCAGGCCTATCAGCGACTCACCGGCAACACGCTGTGAGCGCCCGACGTCTTGCACCGAGCCATGAGCCCGCACGTCGGCCTCAACCCGAACCGTGCAGACGTTCCGGGAGTCCCCTTGTGAGCGCTCAGCCGACCAGATCGTAGGCGCGCAGGCGTTTGCGGTCGCGCTTGGTGGCGCTGGCCTGCAGAGCCAACAGCTCGGCGTAGATGCCGCCGGAGCGGGCCAATTCTTCGGGCGGTCCGATCTCGTCGACACGGCCGTCGCGCAGCGTGATAATGCGGTCGACGCTCGAGATGGTTGACAGCCGGTGCGCGATGACGATGGTTGTGCGCTGGCGCATCAACTCGTCCAGGCCCTCTTGGACTTGCCGCTCGGCGCGGGTGTCGAGCGATGACGTCGCCTCGTCCAACACCAGGATCGGGGCGTCCTTCAGCATGGCGCGGGCGATGGCGATGCGCTGCTTCTGGCCGCCGGACAGTTTCAGGCCGCGCTCGCCGATCTGCGAGTCGTAGCCGTTGGGGAAACGCTCGATGAAGGCGGCGGCGTTCGACCGGCGGGCGACGTCGGCGATCTGCTCGTCGGTGGCGTCGGCGCGGGCGTAGGCGATGTTCTCCCGGACCGTCCCCGAGAACAGCGAGGCGTCCTGGAAAACCACCCCGATCAGGCCCCTGACTTCGGGCAACGGCATGTCGGCGATGTCGCGCCCGAGCAGCTTGACGCGACCGGCGCCGGGCCGGTAGAGGCCCAGCAGCAGCGACGTCAGCGTCGTCTTGCCGCCGCCCGACTCGCCCACCACGGCCACCCGCTCGCCAGCCGCGATGGCGAATGAGACGTCGTCCAAGACGACCGTCTCGTCGTCGTAGGAGAAGCAGACGTGGGAGAACTCGACCGCCGGGCCAGTCCAGGTTGCAGACACAGGCCCGCGCCCAGACGCGCCGTCCTCGCCGCCGAGGCCTTGACCACTCCCACTCGGGACACCGCCTCCGTCATGCCCGCGCTGACCGCCCTGGCCCGGCTGGTCGGCCGTCCCGGCGCGAGCAGCGCCACCGTCGTCACCAGCCAATACGAGCGTTTCGGGCTCCTCGGCCAGCGCGTCCAAGTAGTCTTTCGAGCCGGCGATAGCCTTCTGCAGGGTGTCGACGAGGTAGCTCATGTTCATGACGGGGGCCTTGGCCAGGGCGACCAGTTGGATCAGCATCACCATGCCACCGACGCTGAACGCGCCTTGGGCGGTCGAGATGAAAATGATCAGGTAGATGGCGAAGAAGACCAGGTCGAGGATGCCGCGTCGGGCGATGTCCATCAGATGCCACCAGCGCGACTGGCGCTGCGTCAAGCCGACGGCGCGGTCGAAATTGGCGTCGAAGGCGCGCAACTCGCGCAATTCCTGGACGTAGCTCTTGACCACCTTGATCTGCGAGATGACTTCGGTGAAACGGCCCGAGGCGAGGTCGTATTCGGTGTTCTTCTGCGCCTCCAGCGCCTGCCAGTGGCGCGAGGTGAGCATCGTCAACCAGGTGAAAATCGGATAGATGACGGCCAGCAGCAACGCCAGCCAGGGGGAGAACGTCGCCGCGATCACCAGCGAGGCGGCCACCGTCAACAACATCGACAGGAAGTTGTTGGCGAACGAGTTGGCGAACTGCGAAGTCTCGGTGATGGAGCGCTGCAGGCGACCGATAACGCGCCCGGTCAGCTCGGAGTCGAAATAGCGTTGCGGCAGCCGCAGCAGATGCTCGAAGTAGCGGTGCGACAAGATGGCGCGCAGCCGTACGGCCATCTGGTCGCCGAGATAGCCGCCAAGGTTGCTGACGAGCGTCGCCGCGATGGACACGCCGAACAGGGCCGCCGCGAGCCCGACCAGAGCGCCCGTCGCGCCGGCCGCGTCCGTCCCGCCGCTGGCCGCCCCGACCACGACGTCGGTGGCGGCCGAGATCACCCACGGCACCAGCAGAGCCGTCGCCGACACCACCACCGAGGCCGCCGTGACCGCCAGATAGTAGGGCCACAGCTCGCGCCCGATCCGCAGAATCCGTCCGATGCTCCGCACCCGTCCAGCGTATGCCCTCCAAGGCTCGCGCCATCGGTTGCCCGGCCTTGATCCGGGACGACAGTTAGCGTCCGACCACTTGGGTGCCGGCAAGCAGATCGTGGAAGCCGCGATGGTCTTTGCGCAAGGCGACCGGGGCGAGCCACGCTGGGATGAGGATGGCCGCGACGATGACGAGGGCATCGGCCAGCGGCCCGCCTTCCCAATTGACGGCAAACTCGTGGAACAGGGCCATGTGAGCGAACTGCCAAGGGACGAACTTGACCAGATTCCGCGCCAACACCCGCCCGATCCCCGGCCGACCGCCCTGCGGCGTGGACACCTGCAACTTCATCGCCCGCTTCCCGATGGTGCCCTGCCAGCGCGAGGCCTCGGCGACGACGCAGTAGGCGAATAGCGGGATGACGTCGGTCACCCCAGCAAGTTCGCTTGCAGCTCGTCGACTTGCTGGACGCCGCCAGCCGCCGCGAACCACGCCATCAGCGCCGCGCCCGCCAACAGCGCCGCGAACACCAAGAAGATCGCGTAGTCAATCCCCAGGGCAGCAAGTCGACGCGCCAAGGTTGGCGGCTTCGCACACGGCCATAGTGCCATCACGACAGCATCACCCTCCACAACCCTCGACATGAGCAAACACAATGACACAATCCGCCGCTGAGTGTCGAGTCGCGCCGCCTCGCCAGACATAATGCGGAGTGCTCTCCACCCTCACCGCGTTAGCCGCCATCGGGTTGCTGACGGCGCGCTGGTCACAGTGCCGGTGCGATGCTGGTGTCGACGACGGCCAGCCAGTCGCGGAGGCGCTCCTGCGCGTATTCCGCCACCAAGGCCGTCATGGGTTGGGCGTCTTGGCGGTTGTCCCAGGCCTGGAAGCAGTCATAGTAGCGCTGGCGACCAGCAGCCGCAGCCGCCAACAGCGACGTCGGCCGCCAGTGGATGCCTGACTGGCTCGGCGCAACCGACACCGCGCGTAGACGTGCGTCTACACAAGTTGGCACGATCGGCTCGTGCTGCAAGTTGGAACCCGCGAATTGAAGCAGAATCCCCGTGCGGTGGTGGACATGGTGCGACAGCGCGGCGCCGCCGAGGCGACACCCGACCCTTGGCGGGGGCGCGCGTGATACTAGCCGACACCGGCGTCCTCATCGACCAGTCGTTCCCAGACGACGAAGAGATCGCCGCGAGCATCCTCAGCCGGGCCGAACTGGTGCTGGGAATCGCCCTGGCCAAGAACCCGGCCCAAGCCAAACAACACCAACTCGAACTGCTCACCACAAACCCCGCCGACTTCACGCACCTGACAGAGCAAGTGACAGTCCGCCCGGCCGCCCCTGTGACCGCAGCCGCGTCAGACCAGCCGTAGCCGCCCGGCCGTCAGACCTGCGGGCGCTCCCCCATTCGGCAAGCGGCTGCTCGGGACACGCGGAATCCGCCTCTGGGCGATCCGTTAGAATCGGCGAGTGAAACACGTTGTGTTGGTCGTTGGCAACGGGGGACGCGAGCACGCCTTGGCTTGGGCGTTGAGCCGCGACCCCGGCGTCGCCGAAGTGCATATCGCCCCCGGCAATCCCGGCACCGCCGTTGTTGGAACGAACCATCCGGTCGATCCGCTGGACGGCTCGGCGGTGGCCGCGCTGGCGCTTCAATTGCAGGCCGATCTGGTGGTGGTCGGGCCGGAGGCGCCGCTGGTAGCGGGTGTGGCCGACGCCGTGCGCCAGGCGGGCGTGCCCGTGTTCGGGCCGGGCGCCGCCGCGGCCCGGCTGGAGGGCAGCAAAGCCTTCGCCAAAGAGATCATGGCGGCCGCTGGAGTGCCGACGGCCGCCGCGCGGGTTTGCTCGTGCATGGACGACGTTGTGGCCGCCCTGGACGAGTTCGGCCCGCCGTACGTCGTCAAGGACGACGGGCTGGCGGCCGGCAAGGGCGTCATCGTGACGGACGACCGCGACGCCGCCATCATCCACGCCGCGTCCTGCCGGAAAGTCGTCGTCGAGGAATATCTCGACGGCCCCGAAGTCAGCCTTTTCGCCTTGTCGGACGGCCACAACGTGCTGCCGTTCGAGCCCGCCCAGGATTTCAAGCGGGTCGGCGACGGCGACACCGGCCCGAACACCGGCGGCATGGGAGCCTACACGCCGCTGCCCTGGGCCCCCGCCGGGCTGACCGAGCAGGTTGTGAAAGACGTCGTCCAGCCGACCATCGACGAGCTGGCCCGGCGCGGCACGCCGTTCGTCGGCTTGCTTTACACGGGGTTGGCCTTGACGTCGAAGGGCCTGCGGGTGGTCGAGTTCAACGCCCGCTTCGGCGACCCGGAGACCCAGCCGCTGCTCAGCCGGCTCAAGACGCCGCTGGGGGAGGTGCTTTACGCGGCCGCCACCGGCAACCTGGCCGGGCACGCGCCGCTGGAGTGGGGCAGCGGGGCGACCTGCGCGGTCGTCGTCGCCGCCGAGGGCTATCCAGGCGCGCCGCGCAAGGGCGACGTCATCAGCGGCGGCTTCGCCGAACGCGTCATCCAAGCCGGGACGGCCCTCAACGACGCGGGCCAGCTCGTCACCAACGGCGGCCGCGTGCTGGCCGTCGTCGGGCGCGGCGAGACGCTGGCACAGGCCCGTCAGGACGCCTACGAGCGGGTGGCAGGAGTCGATTTCGAGGGGGCTTTCCACCGCGGCGACATCGCGTTGAAGGCCGTCAACCAAGAGATCGCCGTCAACTGGTGAACGCGGCTGCCCCGCCCGCGCCAAACGCGCCAGCCGCCGAGGAGACGACAGAGAGGAACAAGATGACAGTGCCGAACGTGCTGGCCCAGCGCTACGCCTCGCCGGCCATGCGGGAGCTGTGGTCGCCGGAGCACAAGATCGCCATGGAGCGGCGGCTTTGGATCACCGTCATGGAGCTGCAGCGCGAACTGGGCCTCGATTTCGCCCCTGACAACGCCGAACAGGTCATCGCCGACTACCGCCGGGCGGCCGGCGCGATCGACCTGGAGTCGATCAACGCCCGCGAGCGCGTCACCCGTCACGACGTCAAGGCCCGCATTGAGGAGTTCAACGCGCTGGCCGGCCACGAGCACATCCACAAAGGCATGACGTCGCGCGACCTGACCGAGAACGTCGAGCAGGCCCAAATCCTGGCCTCGCTGAAACTGGTCCGCGACCGCGTCTTGACGACGGCCGCGCGGCTGGCCGAGCGGGCCGAGCAGTTCCGCGACCAGCCGCTGACCGGGCGCTCCCACAACGTGCCGGCCCAGTTGACGACGCTCGGCAAGCGCTTCGCCAACGCCGCCGACGAGTTGCTCGCCGCCCACGCCCGCCTCAGCGACCTGATCGCCCGCTATCCGGCCCGCGGCATCTCGGGCCCGATGGGCACCTGCCAGGACATGCTCGACCTGTTCGGCGGCGACCAGGCCAAGCTGGCGCGGCTCAACCAAGGCGTCGCCGAGTCGCTCGGCTTCGAGCGGACGCTCCTGGCGACCGGGCAGATCTATCCGCGTTCCCTCGATTACGACGTTGTCAGCGCGCTGGTCCAGGTGGCGGCCGCGCCCTCGTCGCTGGCCACCACGATCCGGCTGATGGCCGGGCAGGAACTCGTCACCGAGGGTTTCAAGGCCGGCCAGGTCGGCTCGTCGGCCATGCCGCACAAGATGAACGCCCGCTCCTGCGAGCGCGTCAACGGGCTGGCCGTCATCCTGCGCGGCTACGCCGTCATGGCCTCCGAAATGGCCGGCAACCAGTGGAACGAGGGCGACGTCTCCTGCTCGGTGATACGCCGCGTCGCCCTGCCCGACGCCTTCTTCGCCCTCGACGGCCTGTTCGAGACGTTCCTGACGGTGTTGGAAGAGTTCGGCGCCTTCCCGGCCGTCATCGACGCCGAGGTGGCCAAGTATCTGCCCTTCCTGACCACGACGAAGATCCTGATGGCGGCGGTCCGCAACGGCGTCGGGCGGGAGGCCGCCCACGAGGCCATCAAGGAGCACGCCGTCGCCGTCGCCCTGGAATTGCGCGAGGGGGCCAGCCGCAACGACTTGTGGGACCGCCTGGCGGCCGATCCGCGCCTCGGCCTGGACCGCGAGCAGGTGGCGAAGGCCGTCCAAGACCCGCTTGATCTGACCGGCGCCTCCCGCGCCCAAGTCGACGCCGTCGTGGCGGCCGTCCGGGCGCTGGTGGCCGAGCGTCCCGAAACCGCCGACTACCACCCCGGCCAGGTGCTCTGACTACTTCGGCAGCTTGGCGACGTAGCAGGCCGACGGATAGGCCCCGTTGTCGTTGGCGGTGACGCCCAAGGCCTCGCCGAGCGACTGGTCGGAGGTTGACGGCGAGCAGGCGAACAGCGTCGTCGGACTGCCCGCGGCGCTCCACAAAACCGGCTCGGCCTCGCCCTCGACGTTGTCCTCGTCGACCTCCTCGACCTCGTACTCCTCCACCGAAGTCTCGGGGCCGGGCGGGGTGGGCAGCTTCGCCCACGTGCCGGCGGGCAGGTCGACGGCGTAACCGTTGACCTCGAAACCGTTGCCCACGGTGAAGCCGGACACGTCGAACCGCTCCAACGCCTCCAGCGCCGCCTGCGGGACGGGGAACTCGGCCCACGTCTTCGTCGCCGGGTCGAACACCTGGCGGTTCTGCGAGAAGTACAGCTTGCCATCGTAGGCGACGCCGTCGTCGGGATGGTTGTTGTAGGTGTCGTCAACCAACTCGAACGGCACGTTGTCGAGCACGGACCACTTCATCGTCGCGAAATCGAGCAGCCAGACGTTGGTGCGCGAGGAGTAGTAGACGTGGCCGTCGACGCCCAAAGTCGTCGGGGCGCCGTCGCACGGGTTGAGCTGGTTGGGGGCTTTGGCGTTGTCGGACCAAGTCTTGGCGTCGGGGTCGTAAACCCAGAAGTTGACGTCGGCTGGTTTGACGGTCGCGGCGATCGTCTCGTCTTCGCAGTCGGCCTCGTAGAAGGCGCCCTGCAGGACGACCTTGTCGCCGGCGGCGAAAATGTCGAGATAGTCGTCGGCGGTGAACACCAGCGTGTCGGGCACGGCCACCTCGGCCCAGGCGTCCTTGGCCGGATCGTAGCTGGCCAGCAGCAGTTTCAGCTCCGTCTCGGACACCTCGCGCCAGCCCAGGATGTAGACGAAATCGCCGACCTGGGCGGCGTCCTCGACGGTGTCGGTGTCGGAATCCCAATCCGGCGGCAAGTTGGCGATCTGTTCCCACTTGTCCTTCTCGGGATCGTATGACGCCGCGCAGTCCGCGCTGTCCTCGCCGCACGACCCGCCGAACAGCAGATAGCGCCCGCCCGCCCACATGATCGTGTCGGGATCGGACGGGACCACCTCGGACGCGGCGGTCTTCTGCCAGGAGGCGTCCATGACGGACGCGGTCGGGCCGAGGTCGCCGGTCAGGCCGACCGGCCCGCCTTTGAGCGCCACCAGCGCGCCGGCCGCCACGGCCACCGCGACCGCGCCGATGACGACGCCGGCTATCACCGGTGCGCGCGATTTGCCCTGTGCCATCTGCCCCTCCGAACCCTCAAGCATCTTGGCCGCCCGGGCCTCGTCCAGCGGGCCTGCTCGACCGGCGGCTGGCTCGTGGGGCGGCTGGGACGAGTGTAGCGTCACAGGCTGGGAAAGGCGTCACAACTGGGAAAGCGTCACTCGCCGGGGAAGCTGACGCCGACCTGTTGGCGCACCGCGTCGAGGACGCCCATGATGGCGACGGTCTCGTCTAGCGGCAGCAGCGGCGACTCGGCTTGCCCGTCGGCGACCAGTTGGGCGAAGTGGGCCGCCTCGTAGGCCATGCCCTGGTGGCCGGTCAGCGGCGGCGGCGGGCTGACGACGGCCTGGCCGTCCCTCACCAGCCGGACCGCGCCCGGCGTGTAGAAATCGCCGTCCAGCTCGAGGCGGGCGTCGGCGCCGCAGATGGCGGCGGTGGTCGGCGTCTTGGACCGCAGCGCGCAGTTCAGCAGAGCTTGGGCATGCGGATGGCCCGGGAATTGGTCGAGGCAGATCGAGTCTTGGGCGTCGACGCCGGTGTCGGTCAGCTGTCCCGTCGCCGTCACGCGGGCGGGCGTGCCCAGCGCGAAGCAGGCGAACGACACCGGATAGATCCCCAAGTCGAGCAGCGCCCCGCCGGCCAGCTCGGGCCGCATCAGCCGGGGCACGTGCGTCAGCGCCTGGCCGTGGTCGGCCAGCAGCGTCACGATTTCGCCCAAGACCCCGTCGGCCAGCACTTGACGGACGATGTCGGTGCGGGGCAGGAAGCGCGTCCACATCGCCTCCATCGCGGCGACGCCTTTGGCGCGGGCGGCGTCCACCATGTCGCGGGCCTCGGCGGCGCTGCGGGCGAACGCCTTCTCCACCAAGACGGCCTTGCCCGCCTCGATGGCCAGTAGCGCTTGGGCGCGGTGTTCGCTGTGCGGCGAGGCGACGTAAACGATGTCGACGTCCGCGTCGGCGACGAGCGCCTCGTAACTGCCGTACGCCTTCGGGACGGCGAATTTGGCCGCGAAAGCGTCCGCCCGCTCCTGCGAGCGAGACCCGACCGCCACCACCCGCTGGCGGGTGAAAGCGGCGAGGGCGTGGGCCATGGCGGTGGCAATGCCTCCCGGGGCCAGGATGCCCCAATTCTTGGTCGGCGCGTCCATCGGGTCCGGCACGCGCGAGATTGGCAACGACGTCATAGCTTTACGCTAGTGCCGGATCGGGCGGCGCGCCAGAGGGATCGAAGGCTGAGGTGCCTGGCGGCGCGCGGCCCTGGTAGTCTCTCGTCGTTGGACTAGCACCACTAGGAGTCACGCCCATGACCCAGCACAACGGCCCCCGTACCCCTTACACCGCCGCAGCATCCCTCGTCAGCGCGGCCGCCACGATCATCTTCCTCGTCGCCGGGTTCGTCTTCCACGCCTGGCACCCCGCCTGGATCGTGTTCCCCATCGCCGCGATCCTCAACGGCGTGCTGTACCAATTCATCTCCAACCAGCCCCAAGAGGTCGGGCCCAACCGGCCCAAAGAGGTCGAGCCTCCGTCCGCGCCAAGAGAGGTCGAGCGTCCGTCGGCGTCCAGCCTCCCGACCGCCCAGACTGGCGAATGGGAAACCTACTTGTCGGCCGACAAGCCGGTCGAGACTCCGTCCGCGCCCGACCTCCCGACCGACCTGCGCTGACCCGTCACGGCCGCCCTGCCGAGCTTGCCGCGACCTGCGGCAACGTATCCAACAGAGGGGATTGACATTGGCCCGTCACCCTGCCGTGATTGCCAGCGATTCGCACATCATCCCTTGTCAGAGTGGGGTTCGGGAAATTGTCAGTGGCCGCCTTTAGACTTGGGTCATGATTTCGTTCGACTCCTTCAGGCGGGCTCCGGTCCCCGAATATGAAGAAGTCGCGCGCGCCTTCTCGCGCCGGGGGCTGTCGTCGGGCGTGCGGCTGGCCCAGTGGCTGGCCCTGCCCGCGTTCGCGGTGTCCAGCCTGTTCGGCGTGTTGCTGGCGGTTGGGGCTTGGGTTTGGCCCGGCGGCGGCACGCTGCTGGCCGCCGCGTTGTTGTTGGGCGTGGCTGTCTGGGTGGACGCCGAAGGCACGCGCTGCGATTGCGGCGTCCACCGGCTGTTCGACACGCTCGGCCTGCGCGCGCCTGTGCGCGCCTTGATCAGGGACTTGTGGCTGCTGGCCGTCATCGCGGCCGAGCCGGATCGCGCCGGGCTGGCCGCAGTCTGGGTGGTGGTGGTGGCCGTGACGCAGGCGCTGTGGCATGCTCGCATCGCCACGGCCGTGTGGCTGCAGCGAACCGCCGGGCCGTTGCGCTACCGCCAGCGCGAGGAGGGCACTTTCCATTGGAGCAGCGGCGGGTCGGTCGCCGACCGCCACGCCGCCCACTACCGCGCGGCAGTCGGCTCCTGGCAAGTCGAGGCCTGGTTCGCGCCGACGGCGACGCTGGTCGCGGCGCTGGCTCTGCCGGGCGTCCCGCCCTGGTGGTGGACGCTGTTCGCCCTCGTTCCGCTGGCTGTTGGCGGCGTCCGCGCGCGGGAGGCCGTCCGCCTCGCTGGCGCCTCCCGCAGACACGAGCAAGAGCTGTACGACGAGCTGTCCGCGCTCGGCCCGCGCTACTTGGTCTACGTCTCGCTCAGCGCCGGACAGGCCAAGTACATCGTCAACCAATGGCTGCCCGCCCTCGAAACGGCCACGCCGACAGGCTTCCTGCTGGTGCGGGAGGCCAGCCAACTGTCCGCCATCGGGCCGACGGCGCTGCCCATCGTCTACGCCCCCGCGCCGCGCCACGTCGAGCGCCTGACCCTGCCCACCGTCCGGGCCGCGCTCTACCCCGCCTACGGCGAGCGCAACGGCCAGTTGTTGCGCAACCCGGCGATCAAGCATGTCATGATCCTGCACGGCGACTCCGACAAGGCCACCAGCGCCAACGCCATGGCGCGGGCCTTCGACGAGGTGTGGGTGGCCGGGCCGGCCGGTGTCGAGCGCTACCGCGACGCCGGGGTGGACTTGCCACCCGAGCGTTTCGTCATCGTCGGGCGTCCCCAGACGGCCGGGTTGGCCGTCGGACCGCGCCAAGGCGACGGGCCGACGGTCGTGCTCTACGCGCCGACCTTCGAGGGCTTCTACGACCAAACCACCCACACCTCGCTGGAGACGATGGGCCCCGGCATCGTCGCGGGCATCCAAGCCAAGCTGCCCGAAGCTCAGGTCTGGTTCAAACCGCACCCGGCCAGCGGCGTTTCCCGCCCTGGCATGTTGCGAGCCAAGGCCGAGATCGCGGCTATGCTGCGTCCAACCGACGTGTTCGTCGACGACCATCCCGACCTGACGCTGCCCGACTGCCTGCAAGCCGCCGACGTGTTGATCTCGGACGTGTCCAGCGTCGTCACCGACTTCCTCTACACCGAGCGGCCCGTCATCGCCTGCGACCCGGCCGGCCTGGGCGAAGACGCCTTCTGGGAGCACTACCCGACCTTGCGCTGCGCCTACGTGTTGGACCCGTCCCTGGCCAAGCTGGACGATTGCCTGGCCGAAGCCCTCGGCCCCGACCCGCTGCGACAACGCCGCCTTGAGATCAAGCGGCACGTCCTCGGCGACCTGCCCGAGGGTCCCCTGGCGGCCTTCAACCAAGCCCTGGAGAATGTCACCGGCCTGCCCCAAGGATTGCCGCAATGAGGGCTTCTGGGGCCACGCGCACAGCTAGGCTAGGGCCATGATCGATGCCACCACGACCCCGGCCTGGGGCAAACTCGCCCGGCTGGCCAGCGAACTCACCCCAGACCTGCGCGGCTGGTTCGACGCCGACCCCGGCCGCGCCCAGCGTTTCAGCTTCGACGCCGCCGACCTGCGCGTCGACTTGTCCAAGAATCTACTCACCGACGAACTGCTCGCCGCCCTGGTCGAACTGGGCGAGCAGGTCGAGCTGCCCGCCCGGCGCGACGCCATGTTCGCCGGCCAACGCATCAACGTCACCGAGAATCGCTCCGTTCTCCACACCGCCCTGCGCCGCCCCGAAAGCGACTCTCTGATCGTCGAGGGCCGCGACGTCGTCGCCGACGTCCACGAAGTGCTCGCCAAGGTCTACGCCTTCGCCGACAAGATCCGCTCGGGGCAGTGGAAAGGCGTCACGGGCAAACCGATCCAGACGATCGTCAACATCGGCATCGGCGGCTCCGACCTCGGCCCGGTGATGGTCTACGAGGCGCTGCGGCCCTACGTCCAACCCGGCCTGGAATGCCGCTTCGTGTCCAACATCGACCCGACCGACCTGGCCCTCAAGACCCAAGACCTCGACCCGGAGACGACCCTGTTCATCGTCGCCTCGAAGACGTTCACCACTTTGGAGACGTTGACCAACGCCCGCCTGGCCAAAGCCTGGCTGCTGGAGACGCTGGCCAAACAGGGCGCGCCCGCCGGATCAGAGGCCATCGCCAAACATTTCGTCGCCGTCTCCACCGCCAGCGACTTGGTGGCGGCCTTCGGGATCGACCCGGCCAACGCCTTCGGCTTCTGGGATTGGGTCGGCGGACGCTACTCGGTCGACTCGGCCGTCGGCACGGCCGTCGCCGTCGCCGTCGGCCCGCAGCGCTTCGCCGAATTCCTGGCCGGCTTCCACGCCGTCGACCGCCACTTCGCCGAGACGCCGCTGGAGCGCAATGTGCCGGCGCTGATGGGCCTGTTGAACGTCTGGTACGTCGATTTCCTCCACGCCGCCTCGCACGCCGTGCTTCCGTACGCCCAAAGCCTGCACCGCTTCGCCGCCTACCTGCAGCAGCTCACCATGGAGTCGAACGGCAAAGGCGTCCGCCTCGACGGCACGCCGGTCACCTCGGCCACCGGCGAGATCTTCTGGGGCGAGCCCGGCACCAACGGCCAGCACGCCTTCTACCAGCTCATCCACCAGGGCACGGCCCTCATCCCGGCCGATTTCATCGCCGTCGCCACACCGGCGTATCCGCTGAAAGACGGCCCCACGGACGTCCACGAGTTGTTCTTGTCGAACTTCTTCGCCCAAACCAAAGCGCTCGCCTTCGGCAAGACGGCCGACGAGGTGCGCGCCGAGGGGACGCCCGAGGCCATCGTCCCCGCCCGCGTCTTCCCCGGCAACCGGCCCACCACGTCGATCATGGCTCCGGCCTTGACGCCCTCGGTGGTCGGCCAACTGATCGCCCTGTACGAGCACATCACGTTCACGCAAGGGGTCGTTTGGGGCATCGACTCGTTCGACCAGTGGGGCGTCGAGCTGGGCAAGCAGTTGGCCCTCCAGATCGCCCCGGCGGTCGGCGGCGACCAGGCCGCGCTACAAGCCCAAGACGCCTCCACCAAGGCGCTGGTCGAGTACTACCGCGCCCACCGCGGCTGAGACGAGGGTCTCTGTCGGCGCCCACCGGGCGGCCCCGCCCACTGCGGCTGAGAGGAGGAGCAAAGCACAACCAGCCAGCCCAGCGGCCCAATCGGGCGGCAGCGCCACCGGTAGGGCATCGCGGCGGCGAATACCGCCTCAAGGCGCGCAGGCCGTCGCCGCGCGGCTCGTCCCAGGGGCCAGAAATGGCCCTGACAAGCCCAGTCACGGCGCACGCCGGGTGAGGTTGCATTAGACTTCTTCAAGTCGTTTCACACGAGGAGCCCGCCTATGAGCTTGGCAGAACTGGCTGCCGCCAACAAGCTGAAGCGCGTCGGTGCGCGGCCAGACTTGGCGCGCTACATCTGGCGCACCTGGCGGCGGCGCGACTTCATCTGGGTGATGGCTTGGTCGCGGGTGCAGAAATCGGTCGAGGGCAACCGCCTGGGCGTCGCCTGGCTGGTCATCGGGCCGATGCTCGACGCGGTCGTCTACGGCCTGGTCTTCGGCACCATCGCCGGCGCCTCGCGCGGCCCCGACTACGCCCCGCGCGTCATCATCGGCGTCATGCTGTTCGGCTACTTCGGCGGCTGCTTCAAGGGCGGCGCCAAGGCGATCATCGGCCACCAAACGCTGGTCCAGTCGCTGCCCTTCCCAAGGCTGACTCTGGTCTTGGCCGACGTCGTCGAAGAACTGATCGGCACGCTGCTGACGCTGGCCGTGACGATGCTGCTGCTTCCCCTGTTCGGCTACTTCCCAACCTGGGAGTGGCTGCTGGTGGTGCCGCTGCTGGCGGTCTACTCGCTGTTCAACGTCGGCGTTTGCTGCATCGTCGCCCGCCTGACGGTCCACATCCGCGACCTGACGCAGATCATCCCCTACGTCCAGCGGGTGCTGTTCTTCACCTCGGGGGTGTTCTTCCACATCGACAACGTCACCAAGGGCCACCACTGGCTGCAGGTGCTGTTCGACTGCTACCCGATCTACCAAGTCTTGGAGATGGGGCGCGGCATGCTGATGGCCAAGAGCTACAACCACCACTTCTGGCTGTTCTTGTCGATCACGTCGGTGGTGACGTTCATCGTCGGCCTGCTGTTCTTCTACGCCGCCGAGGAGCAATATGGACGCGACTGACTCCCCGCGCCGCGCCTTCGGCGACCCGCCCACCTTGCCGACAGCCGCGCCCAGCGTCCCGACCGGGCCAGTCGCACCGGCCGACGCCGGCCAAGCGGCGTCCCCAGGCGCCTCGCCCGCGCCGTCGGAACCGGCCACAGGGGCGTCCACGGGTGCCTCGAGCACGCCGGAGCCAAGCCCTTCCGGCGTCGAAGCCGCCGACGACACCCCGGTGGTCGAGGTGCGCGAGCCCGAGCCGCCGCGCAAGAAGCCCAAGACGCGCCGCCCGGTCGTCATCGTCGACAACGTGCACGTCAAGTATCGCGTTTACGCCTCGGGGCGGGCCGTCAACCGCAACAAGGACGCCTACAACCGCTCGTCGCGGCGCGGCATCCGCATCGTCCACGCGCTCAAGGGCGTCTCCTTCATCGCCTACCGCAACGAGTCGATCGGCGTCATCGGCGCCAACGGCTCGGGCAAGTCGACGCTGATGCGGACCCTGACCGGTTTGACGCCGCCCGCCGAGGGCGCGGTCTACGCCCGCGGCCGCCCGTCGATGATCGGCGTTGGCACCGGCATGCTCCCCGACCTGTCCGGCGAGCGCAACATCCTGCTGGGAGGCTTGGCGCTCGGTTTGACGCGCAAGGAGATCAACGAGTTGCACGACTCGATCGTCGAATTCGCCGACATCGGCGAGTTCATCGACTTCCCGATGCGGACGTACTCCTCCGGCATGTCGGCCCGGCTGCGTTTCGCCATCGCCAGCGTGCGCCGCCACGACATCTTGATCGTCGACGAGGCTTTGGCGGTCGGCGACCGGGCCTTCCGGAAGCGCTCCGAGCAGCGCATCCGCGACATCCGCGACAGCGCCGGCACGATCTTCCTGGTGTCCCATTCGATGAAGTCGATCCGCGACTCCTGCGAGCGAGCGATCTGGCTGAACAAGGGCGAGTTGATGATGGACGGCCCCAGCGAGGAAGTGACGGCCGCCTACGAGGAGTGGCGCAAATGAGCAAAGCCGACCAGCGCAACGCCGATGTGACGTTGCGGGTCAACATGCCCAACAACCACGAGCTTGGCTTGGCCGTGTCGCCGTCGCGGCCGCTGCCGCAGTGGCTGGGCTGGCTGGAGCGCGCCGTCGACGACTGGTATCGCCAACTGGTCGGCGCGACGTGGGCGCTGATCGCGGTCTGCGCCACGTTGGGCTGGTATGTGCCCGCCGCTGTGGTGACGGCCCTGTCGGCGACGGTGGGGTGGTTGGCCGCCCGGGCGGACGGACGTCAAGCCAGGCTGGTGCACCGCCTAGGTCTCACCTACACCTTGCAGCACACCGTCCGGGCCGCCCTGTTCGCGGCGGCGCTGTCTTGGGCGGGCCACGTCGTCGTCGTCGGCTACTTGGCGGTGTCGCTGCTGCTGGTGGCGGTCGAGTTGGGGTTCCGGTTCATCGCCTCCTGGCTGGCGTCGCGCCAGCCGCCGCTGATCTATTCCCCGCAAGGCGACCAGCCCGCCACCACCGTCGCCTTCGGCCGCCACTACCGCTGGGTGGCACGCCAGCCGACGGCGACTTTCGTCGGCGAGTTGGCGTTGCTGCCGCTGGCCGTCGCCGGTGCTCTGACGGACGTCTCGCCGCTGGTCGCGACGCTGGTCGAGGTCGGCGTCGGCGCCGGCTATCTGGTCTGGTTCGGCGCCCGCCTGTTGAACGCCCTGCGGCTGGGTTCGGAGGCCTCCTTTGAGCGCCTGCTGGCCAAGGTCAAGGTCGAGATCGCCCAGGCGGGTCCGGTGAACATCATCCACGCCGCCGCCGACGCACGAGCGCCGTACGTCCTCGACCAGTGGATCGGCACGTTCGACAAGCTGCCCGACCCGACGCTGCTGATGATCCGCTCCGGCAGCTACCTGTCGACCGTCCCCAAGGACGTCCGCCTGTTGACGGTCTACGCGCCGGCCGCCTGGCAGGCCGAGGAGGCCATCCCGGACAGCGCCCGCGTCGTCTACTACATGGCCAACTCGGCCAAGAACGTCCAGGTCTTGCGGGAGGCCCGGCTGCACCACGTCTTCCTCAACCACGGCGACTCCGACAAGGCCAGCTCGGCGAATCCGTTCGTCCGCGTCTACAACGGCGTTTGGGTTTCAGGGCCGGCCGGGATCAAGCGTTACGAGGACGCCGGCGTGGACCTGCCGCAAGGCTCCTACGAGATCGTCGGGCGGCCCCAAGTCGAGTCGTTGAAGGTCGGACCGCTCCCCGCCGACGCCACGCCGACGGTGCTTTACGCTCCGACTTTCGAGGGCTATTCCAACGACGTCAACTATTCTTCGCTGGAGACGATGGGCGTGCGGATGGTCGAGCATATCTTGGCCAACCATCCCGGTGCGCGGATAATGTTCAAGCCGCATCCGGCGTCGGGCATCTTACGGCCCGGCATGACGACGGCCCGCCTGCGGATCATGGAGCTGCTGGCCACCGGCGACCATGTTTACGTCGGACCAGAAGCGGGGTTGAGCCTGTACGACTGCTTCGACCAGGCGAACGTCCTGGTGTCGGATATTTCCAGCGTAGTGTCGGATTTTCTTTACACCGAGCGCCCGATTGTCGTGACGAATCCGCGCGAGCTGTCCACCGACGATTTCAAGCAGGTTTTTCCAACGCAGGCGTCGAGCTATATCGCGGCGGCCGACCTGTCCGATTTCGACGCGCTGATCGCCGACGCCATCGGCCCCGACTCGCTGCGCGCCGACCGCGTCGCCATGAAGAAGCAGGTGCTCGGCGACCTCCCCGAGGGACCCACGGCGGCCTTCATCGCCGCCGGCCGGCGGGCCATCGCCAAGGCCGAGGCCCACGCCGCCACCATCGTCAACGAGTTCCGCCTGAAGGAGTGACGGCCGGGCGAAGCGGCGATCCGTGATAGGTTCGAGCATGTGCGAGAGCCTTGTGGGTTTCGCTGCGACCCCCGGGAGACGGCGATGACGGCGGCATATGCCAAGGGGCGCACCGGGCGACTCGCGCCAAGCAAGTACGTTCTGACAGCCAGAATCGAGGAACAGCCATGACTCAACCCGAATATCCGACGGGGCCGCAGCAGCCCTCCGGCCAGTCGCCCTACCCGCAACAGCCCTACCCGTCCCAGCCCGCCGACCAGCAGCCTTCCGCACAAGCGCCGTACGCCCAACAGCCCCCTGTCCAGCAGGGTTACGGGCAGGAGCCGTACGCGCAGCAGCAGGCTTACGGCCAGCCGCCGGCCCAGCCGCCGTATCAGCCTGCCAACGCCGCGCCCCAGTTCGTCGCGCCCTCGCCGACGCCGCCCGGCCAGGGCCTGTCGATCGCCGGTCTGATCTGCGGCATTCTGCTGGGGCCGCTGGCCTTCATCGGCATCATCTTGTCGGCCATCGGCTTCAAGAAGAACAAGGCCGCCGGGGCGCCGACGGGCCTGTCGGTGGCGGGCATCGTGGTGTCGTCAGTCCTGTTCCTGATCTCGCTGGCGATGGTCGCCGCCATGATCTGGGGCGTCTTCACCATCATGACGATGTGCTCAGACTTGGGACCGGGCACCCACTGGATCAACGGCACCACTGTCTCCTGCGGCTAAGCCACTCGGCCGCGTCCGACTACGCGGAGATGCACCGCCCTGCGGCCACGCCGACACGACTGAGGCGAAAGCCAGGCCGATGGAAGAGCGCAGCGACAGCAGGTGCGGACAATCGCCTCTTAGGCCACCACCCGGCCGCGTCCGACGATGCCGGAGGCGGCCAGCAGGACGACCGAGCAGACGACCATCAGCAGCGACAGGGACGTGGCGACGCCCTGGCTGACGCCGGCTCCGTTGAAGGCGGTGTAGATCGCCAGGGGCATCGTCTGCGTCACGCCGGGCAGGTTGCCGGCAAACAGGGCCGTCGCGCCGAACTCGCCCAAGGCGCGGGCGAAGCACAACGCCACGCCGCCGCGCAGTACGGGGGCGAGCATCGGCAGCGTCACACGGAACAGCACCTGCGTGCGGCTGGCGCCCAGGATGGCGGCCGCCTCGGCCTGGCAGCGCCCCTGCGTCCGCAGGCCGCCCTCGACGGTCACTATCAGGAACGGGGCCGCCACGAACGCCTCCGCCACGACGACCGCCGACAGCGAGAACGGCAGCGACCAGCCCGTCGCCTCGAAGACCGGCCCGCCCAGCAGGCCGCGGCGTCCCAACAGGAATAGCAGCGCCAGACCTCCCACCATCGGCGGCAGCACCAACGGCACCAGGACGACCGCCCTGGCGGCCTCGGCCAGCCTTCCGCGCAGCCGCGCCAAGACGAACGCCAACGGCAGGCCCAGCAGGAGGCTGGCCAGGGTCGCCGCCAACGCCGTCGCCAGCGACAAACCGAGCGCCGACAGCGCTGAGGGCGAGGCCAAGTCGACCGGCACCGTCGGCCAGTCGGCACGCAGGAACAGCGCCAGCACGGGCAGGCTGATCGCCAGCAAGCCGACGGCGGCCAGGGTGTAGGCCCAGCTCGGAAGGCCCAGCGCGTCGGAGCGCCTCATGGGGCGTCCCCTCTCGGGCGCAGCTCCGAGCGACGCCAGCGCCCCGGTCATGCCGCGTCTCATTTCGCCTCCTCGGCAGGCCCTAGCCTCACCCTGCCGATTGGAAGCCGGCGTCCGCCAAGACCCGCTGGCCGTCGTCGGACAATACGTAATCGATGAAGTCCGATGCCAGGGCGGTGTGCGCGGACCCCTTGACGACGGTGATCGGATACTGCGTGACGGCGGCCTTGGCGACGGCCTCGTCGTCGGGCAGCGCCACCGCTTCAACAGCGTCCCCGGCCGCCTTGACGTCGGTCGCGTAGACCAGGCCGGCGTCGGCCTCGCCAGCGGCGACCTTCGTCACGACAGCCTTGACGTTCTGCTCCAAACTGACCGGTTTGACGGCGACGTCGGCGGCTGCCAGCACGCGCTGGGCGACCGCGCCACACGGCACTTCGGCGTCGCACAGGACGACCTTGGCCTTCGAGTCGGCCAGGTCGGTTAGGCCGCCGATCTGGGCGGGGTTGCCCTTCGGCACCGCTATGACCAGCGAGTTCTGGGCGAACGTCGTGGGCGTGCCGTCGACGTAACCGGCCTGCGACAGCTTGTCCATGTTGGCCTGGTCGGCCGAGGCGAAGACGTCGGCGGGCGCGCCCTGCTCGATTTGCTGGACGAGGGTGGACGAGCCGTCGAACGACAGCGCCACCGTGACGCCAGGATTGGCGGCCTCGAATTGTTTGCCCAGTTTGGTGAATGTCTCCGTCAGCGAGGCGGCGGCCAGAACGGTCAGCGTCTGCGGCTCTTGGGAGGTTTGGGACGACGCTTGGGGTGAGGTGCCGTCGGCGGACGGCGGCTGGGCGGCTTGGCCGCTCGTCGCGCAGCCGGCCAAGATGGTCGCGCCAGCCAAGACGGCTATGGCGGCGGGGAACAGTTTCATCGGAAGCTCCTTCGCTCAGGTGAGTTGAGACAATGTTATCACGATTGGTATCGTTACAACTATGAACCATGGTTCTACCGGCGGGCGACGACGCCTGAGCGTCGAGTCGCACCGCGACAACGTAGTTTCGCTGGTCGGCCCGGACTGGCCGAGGGCCGAGGCCGTGCCTTTGTCACAATCCCTGGGACGGGTCCTGGCGGCCGACGCCGCCGCCGGAGTCGACGTGCCCCGCTTCCGCAATTCGGCCATGGACGGCTTCGCCATCCGCTGGGCGGACGCCGCCCGGCCGCTGTCCATCGCCCTGGACCTGCCCGCCGGAGTCGCCGCCGCCAGAGCCCTGGGAGAGGGCGAGGCGGCCCGCATCATGACGGGGGCTCCCCTGCCGGAGGGGGCCGACATCGTCGTGCCGATCGAGGACTGCGTCGTCGAGGGTGAGTCGGTGCGATTTGTTTCGACGCCGCGCTTGGGGCAGCACGTCCGCCAAGCCGGCGAGGACGTTCGTCACGGGAAGGTCGTGCTGACGGCCGGGACGCGGCTGGCGGCGCGGCACCTAGCGGCGGCGGCAGCGGTCGGGGCCGGAGATGGGGATGGTTTCGCGGCGGCGCGGCCTGACCCCCAGCCCGACGCGGGACTCGGCAACGGGGCCCCTCTCGGCGGCGGGCTCTGGCGCGGCCTTGCCAAAGCGGCGGCCCCTCCGACCGCCGCCGGGCAATTGCTTGTGGCGGTGAAGCCGAAGGTTGCCGTCGTCGCCACGGGGGACGAACTGGCCGCGCCCGGCGACCGGCTTGGCCCCGCGTCCATCTACGACTCCAACGGGCCCTACCTGACGGCGGCCGTCGCGGCCGCTGGCGGCGTCGTCACCCTCCAAGCCCGCTGCCCAGACGACCCGGCGGCCCTGCGACGCCTGCTCGACCAGGCCGCCGAAGCCGCCGACGTCATCTTGGTCTCCGGCGGGGCGTCGGTTGGCGACCACGACGTGACGCGAGATGTGACCGGCGGCGAGGTGGAGTTCGTCACCGTCGCCATGCAACCGGGCAAACCGCAAGGCTGGGGACGCTGGCGCGGCAGGCCGCTGCTGGCGCTGCCCGGCAACCCCGTCAGCGTCGCCGTGTCGTTCGCCTGCTTCGGGCGGGCGCTGCTGGACGCCATGCTCGGCGCCGCCCCCGACCCGGCCCGCCGCAGCCGCGTCGAGGCGGGTTGGGAGAGCCCGGCTGGCAGGCGCCAGTTCATGCCCGTCGCCGTGCGTGTCGACGCCACCGGCGCCACGCTCGCGCGCCCCGCCACGCCGGGCGGCTCGGGATCGCACCTAGTCACCGCCCTGGCCCGCGCCGACGCCCTGGCCGTGGTCGGCGAAGAGGTTCGCCGAGTCGAGGTTGGAGACGTGCTGACGCTGGTGCGCCTCGATTGAGCCCGCCGACCTGACGCTCCCCATGTCCATCGCAGGGTTGGCACGAACGCGACAGGGCACGCCATCGGGGCCTATCGTCGGGCTGGTGGCGTCCAAGGGCCGTTCCCCTATTCCCCGGCGAACCGGGGCAGGGCGCGTGTGGCGGATGAACGCGCCCGCCGGGGCCCCTATCCCCCGGCGAACGGCGGCAGGACGTCCAAGGTGGTGCTGCCGGGCAGCGGGTCGGGGGCGTCCAAGTCGCGGCGGACGCCGTTGACGAGGAAGCTGCAGCGGGCCAGGACGGATGCCAGGTCCGGGCCGTGGCTGGCGCCGAGGGCGTCCACCGTCTGCGCCAGAGTTTGACCGGCTGGCACGGTGTCCGCGTCGATCCCGGCGGCGGCCCGGGCGGCCGCGAAGTAGCGCACCGTCACGGTGCCGGTCGCGGCGCCTGCCCCGACCTGGCTGGCGACTGTGCTGGGCTCGACGGCAGGGCCGTCAGCCGCCCTGGCGGACGGGGCTGTCGTCACGTCCGCGCTGGTGGCGGTCGGCGGGGTCATCGGGCCGACTCCGGGTCGAAGCCCTCCACCGCGCCGCGTACCGCGTCCAGCGCCGAGGCCGACGCCGACGCCGCTCCGCCGCCTTTGGCGGCGGCGTAACCGACGGCGAAAGCGGCCACCGGCCCGGCCGCGTGGATGACGCCGTGGGCGGTCAGCCGCACGGTGTCGAGCAAGTCTTGCCAGTCGGGGTCGGCCAGGCCGTCCAGGTCAAGGCGGTCGCGCAAGGCGGCCAGCCAGCGTTCCAACACTGCGAATTCATCCATTGGTGTTCCTTTCTTCTGATCGCGCGAAGCCGAGGCGTTCGACTTGGGCCCACTCGTCCAAATCGGCCGCCGCGTCCGCCGGCACCGCGACCTCGCGCAAGTCCAAGTTGCCCAGCACAGCGCGCATCGACTCGCCGCGCTGGCCCACAGTCCATGGCGGCAGCGCCGCGCAGGCCTTGGCCAGGGCGGCGGTACGCGCGATTGCCAACAGCCACTGGCGTCGTCCGTCGGCTGTCGCGATCACGCCGCCGGGGGCCACGACCGCGCCACTGCCGTTCCCGCGCCTGTCCGCGGGCGCTGACAGGCCCTCACCGCAGTCGTTTGACAACGCCTGACGCAGGACTTTCAGGGCCTGCCCGGCACAAGGCATGTCGCCGGCCGTGACAATCGTCCACTGCGGCGCGCACTCGGCGGCGCAGACGTCTCCGACCCCGGCCGCCACCGCCCGCGCGGGCCCAGAACCCGCCGGTCGCTCGCAGACCACCCGCAGGCCGGGCACGTCACCGTCACAACTGATCAGGCTTTCGCGCACCAACTCGTCAGGTCCGACGACGACCACTGGCCAAGCGCCCACGCAGCCATCCAGGACGCGCCGCAGCGACGAGCGTCCAGCCGCGTCCACCAGCGCCGGCTTGTTGACGCCGCCCAGGCGGCTGCCCGCGCCGCCCGCCAGGACGATAGCCGCCATATCGAACACCTCCGACTCGCCCACGTCAGCCCCCGATCGCCGACATCGGACGCGACGGCGGGTGGAAGCCCGGCTGGTCGATGCCGTGGCCGGGCGGTTTCGCCCACACGCTGCCGCGCAGGACGTCCGCCAGTTCGGCGTCGTCGGCGCCGCGCCGCAGCGGCCCCAGCAGGTCGTGTTCGACGTTGCCGAACAGGCAGGAGCGCAGCTGCCCGTCGGCCGTCAGGCGCAGGCGGTCGCAGTCGCCGCAGAACGGATGGGTGACGGCGGCGATGACGCCGACCACACCCGGCCCGCCGTCCACCAGCCAGCGGGCGGCCGGCGAGTGGCCCCGTCCGGGCAGCGGCGTCAAACGGTAGCGGGCGCGCAGGCGGTCCAGGACGGCATCGGCGGTGACGAGCTGGTCGCGCCGCCAGGGGCGTCGTCCCCCCAACGGCATGTATTCGATGAAGCGCAGCTCGCAGCCGCGGGCCAGCGCGAACTCGACCAGCGAGAGGGCGTCGTCCTCGTTGCCGCCGGGCAGCAGGACGGCGTTCAGTTTGACGGGCCGCAGCCCAGCCGCGCAGGCGGCGTCGATGCCGGCCAGGGCGTCGGCCAGCCGGTCGCGGCCGGTGATCAGCTTGAAACGGTCGCGGTCGACGGTGTCCAGCGACACGTTGACGCGCCCCAGCCCGGCCCTGGCCAGCCGCCGGGCCAGCCGGTCGAGGCCGATCCCGCACGTTGTCAGGGCGATTTGAGGCGGTGACGGCAGCGCGGCGATGCCGGCGACGATGTCCGGCAGGTCGGGACGTTGCAGGGGCTCGCCGCCGGTCAGGCGGACGCGGGTGACGCCCAGTTCGACGGCGACGCGCACCGCCTTGACGATCTCGCCGGCCGTCATCAGGTCGCGGCGGGGCAGGGGGCGCGGGTCGTCCAACGGCACGCAGTAGGCGCAGCGCAGCGGGCAGCGGTCCGTCACCGACACTCGCAGGTCGCGGTGGACCCGCCCGAAGGAGTCGACCAGTTGGGCCGACGGCTGGGGCCGCGCCTGTCGGGTCGCATCCAGCCCTTGCCGGACGCGCACCACCGGCGCGGACTCGTCTAGGCGCTCTTCGTCCAACCAGGCCGGGGCTGCCGCGACGCTCACAGTCCCACCCACTCGTCGTCGCCGTTGTCGAAATGTTGCCGCTTCCACACCGGCAGACCGGCTTTGACGGCGTCGACCAGGTCGGCGCAGGCGGCGAAAGCGTCGGCCCGGTGCGCTGCCGAGCACGCTGCGGCGAAGGCCACGTCGCCGACTTCGAGCGGCCCGACACGATGGCCGACGGCCATGGCTTGCACTGCGGGGTGGGCCGCCAACTGCTCGACGGCCAGGCGGGCCAGCATGCCCTCGGCGGCGGGGTGGGCGGAATATTCCCGCGACGCCACCGCCCGCCCGCCGTCCTGGTCGCGCACCACGCCCGAGAACGTCACCACGGCCCCGGCCGCCCGCCGCCGCACCGACGCCTCCAAAGCCGCCGGGTCGAGCGCGCCCTCGCCGACCGTTGCCCAGACCAGCCTGGGATCGGATGACAGCGGCGTCGGACCGCCAGGCGGAACGTGGCGATGCCCCCCGCCCGCAAGCTGGTCGGCTATATGGCCCAGCAGCGGCGCTAGGAATGCCATGGCGTCGGCCACGGCGTCGGGCGACCCTGGCAGCGCGGCGACGAAAGCCCTGGCCACCCCATCCGGCGGAGGGAATGTCGGGGTGGCGCCGCTCGCCTGTGACGCGGTAGCAGTCCCGACGCCGCCCCTAGCGGCCTGACGCCGCCGGTCGACTGCGGACTCGGACGGCGAGTCCGCGCGCCCGACGACTGGTTCGCCAACCCGCACAACCCCGGCGACGCCCCGGCTCAGCGCGGCCGACGCCACACGCCTGGCCCCGACGGCGCGCAAACCCTCGGCCAGGCCGGGCACTTCGTAGTCGAACAGGCCGGCCAGCGCCTCCGGGGTGCGGTCGCGCGGCCCGATGCCGGTGCCACCCGTCGTCAAGACAATACGGCAGCCCTCGCCGACCAGCTCTTCGACGGCGGCCCGGATGGCGGCGATCTCGTCGGGCACCAGCCGCGTCGCGACGTCCTCGGCGCCCGCCCGGCGCAGCGCCGCCGCCAAGGTTGGGCCGGAGACGTCCTCGTATTCCCCGGCGCTGGCCCGATCCGACACCGTCACTACTCCCGCCTTCGGCAAGGCCTCCCGACGGGCCAGCCCGCCGCCGCCCGCCGCCCACGACCCGGACGCGCCGCCCGACTTCTCGATGACGCGCAGGCCTTCGACGCGGACGCCGCGGTCGACCGCCTTCACCATGTCGACGACCGCCAACCCGGCCACGGCGCAGGCCGTCAAGGCCTCCATCTCGACGCCGGTGCGGGCCGTCGTGCGGACCCGCGCCTCGATCCGCACCCCGCCGGGCTCCAGGGCCAGCTCCACCGACACGGCGTCGATCGGCAGCGGGTGGGCCAACGGGATCAAGTCGGCGGTCCGCTTGGCGGCCATGATCCCGGCGACGCGGGCCACCGCCAAGCCGTCGCCCTTGGCCAGAGCGCCCGTCGCCAACTGCCGCAGCGCCTCGGCCGAGCAGGCGACGAAGGCTTCCGCCCGCGCCAGCCGGGCCGTCACGGACTTCGCGCCGACGTCGACCATGTGGACGCGCCCAGCCGCGTCGACGTGCGTCAAACCGGTTGGCCGCTCAACGCCGGTGGCGTCGCAACGCGGGCCGTCCATACCGTCGCCAAGAGCCGTCATCGCCGAACCCCCAGGGCCGCCCGCCGGACGGCGGGACGTTGGGTGTGCCGTTCCAGCGGGCGAGGGTTTCGACCCAGGGCCGCCCGCCGGACGGCGGGACGGAGGCGAGACGGGGCGCGAGACGGCACAACCCGCCGGTGGCCGCGCGGGCTCATGGCTGTTCCCGGTAGACGATGGCGGGGCGGGTCAGGTAGCCCAGCGGCGCCGACCAGACGTGGACCAGCCGGGAGAACGGCCAGGCGGCGATCAGCGCCCAGGCGGCGGTGACGTGGACCTGGTATTGCCAGGGCGCGGACGCCATCAAGTCGACTTGGGGCTGGCAGTAGAAGATCGAGCGGAACCACACCGCGATGGTCTCGCGGTAGTCGTAGCCGGGCCCGGCGACGTTGGCGGCGAACGTCGCCCACAGGCCGAAGGCCACCACGACGACGGCCAGCGCGTACACCACGACATCGCCCGGCCGGGTGACCAGCCGCAGGCGCGTTCGCAGGATGAAGCGGCGCAGCACCAGCAGCACGACGCCAACCGCCAAGACCAGACCGGCCGTCACCCCGGCCCC
Organism: Propionibacteriaceae bacterium; assembly: GCA_031272195.1. Classification (GTDB taxonomy): domain Bacteria; phylum Actinomycetota; class Actinomycetes; order Propionibacteriales; family Propionibacteriaceae; genus Propionicimonas. The sequence goes on along the minus strand of JAISUF010000003.1, from coordinate 19,131 downwards.
GACGGCGACCATGTGGTAGGCCGTCTCGGAGATCCCCAGTGCGGCCGTGGCGGCCGGAGGCACCAGCAGGCCGAGAGCGTGTCCGGCGATGACGAGCAGCATGCCCAAGTGGAAGATCGGCGAGGCCCACATCAGCCAGCGCTTCTCCGACAGCTCGGAGGTGCGCGTCGTCCAGCCGAGTTGGTCGCAGCGCCAGCGCCAGATGTGCCCGACAACGAAAACGGCGAGGGCGATGTAGGGCCAAACGCCGAACAAGACGACCGACCAGTTCATGCCAAGGCTCCTTCCCAGACGCTCTCGCCGCACTGGGCGGGAGCCGACGCGCCGACCAGTTCGGAGCGCGGGCCGTCGGCGACGACAGCCGCCAATTCGGCCTCCAGGCTGTCGTCGGCGGCGGGCAGGCAGGCGACGACCGACGCCAGCACGGGGGCGTAGGCGGAACGGCGGTCGGCCAGGGCCCGCGCGATCAGCTCGATGCCGACGCGAACGCTCGCCAGCACGCGGTCCGCCTCGTCGTCGCCCGCCAGCGCCGCGAACTGCAAGACAGTCGGCAGGTGGTCCGGCAGTTCGTCTCGGGTTGGCGCGAAGCCTGCCGCCTGGTAGGCCTGGCGCAGCGCCAGCAGCGCGCCGCCGCGCAGGCGGGCGTCGCCGTAGCGGGCGAACGTCACGTCGAGGGCGGTGCGGCGCTTGTGGTCGAAAGTCTGGACGTACGCCACCCGCAGGCGGCCCGGCTCGGCGCCGGCGAACCATTCGGCGAAGCCGGCCAGCTCGTCGCGGGGACGGCCCGACGGCAGCGCCCGGCAGGCGTCCAGGATCGCCTGGCGGCGGGCCAGCAGGTCGTCGTCGGGGTACGACAGGCACAGCCCGGCCAGCGCATAGACGTCGCGCCGGGCCTGGTAGCGCCGAAGCCTCGGCCGGGCGGGCTCGACGGCCGGCTCGCAGGGCAGCGGTCCGAACGTCATGGCCGCCCCACAGCCACTTGGTCGAGCGGGCAGCCGGTCGTCCAGCCGGCCAGTTCGGCGGCGTCCTCGCGGTGGGCCGGCGGGATGACGTAGCGCTCGGACATCTTGGCGACGGCCAGCAGCCGGTAGAGCGACTCCAACTCCTCGGCCGTCGACCCGACGCGGGTCGCCCAGTCGTCGGACGCCACCCGGCCGGTCGTCAGGCAGCGCATATGGGAGCGCATCGCCGACAGCTTCATCAGGACGCCGGCCACCAGGTCGGCGTCGCCGTCGGCGAACAGCGCGGCCAGATATTCCAGCGGGATGCGCAGGTTGGCGACGGCGTGGAAGACGTCGTCGGCGTCAGCCGAGTCGCCGCCCATGGCCGAGGTCGCGTCCAACACCGGCGACAGCGGCGGGATGTACCAAATCATCGGCAGCGTGCGGTATTCGGGGTGCAGCGGCAGGGCGACCTTGTGGCGCATCGCCAGCGCCCAGACCGGCGAGGCCTGGGCGGCGGCGATCCAGTCCTCGCCAATGCCGTCGCGCCGCGCCTGGGCGACGACGGCCGGATCGTTGGGATCCAAGAAGACCGACCGTTGCGCCTCCACCAAGTCGCCGGGCGACGCGGCCGCCTCGCCGACGGCGTCGGCGTCGTACAATAGCAAGCCGATGTAGCGCAGGCGCCCGACGCAAGTCTCGGCGCAAACCGTCGGCACGCCCTGCTCGATGCGCGGGAAGCAGAAGGTGCACTTCTCGGCCTTGCCGCTGAGGCGGTTGATGTAGACCTTCTTGTACGGGCAGGCGCTGACGCACATCCGCCAGCCCCGGCACTTGTTCTGGTCGACCAGCACTATGCCGTCAGACGCGCGTTTGTACATCGCCCCCGATGGGCACGACGCCACACAGGCCGGGTTGAGGCAGTGCTCGCACAACCTCGGCAGGTGGAACATGAACGTCTGCTCGAACGACATTCTCACCTGGTCGCGGACGGCCGCCATGTCCGGGTCGTCGGCGGCATAGCGGCCGGAGCCGCCCAGGTCGTCGTCCCAGTTCGGGCCCCAGGTCAGGCGCATCGGCTGGCCGGTGATGGCCGAGATCGGGCGGGCCACCGGCATGCGATCGCCGGCCGGGGCGGTCAGCAGCGTGTCGAAATCGTAGGTCGCCGGGTCGTAGTAATCGTCGAGGGTCGGCAGGTCCGGGTTGGCGAAGATCCGCGACAGGCGTTTCAGCTTGCCGCCGGAGGCCAGCCGCAGCCGGCCGTTGGCGTCCACCCGCCAGCCGCCCCGCCAGGCCGACTGGTCCTCCCAGCGTTTCGGATAGCCGATGCCGGGCTTCGTCTCGACGTTGTTGAACCAGACGTATTCGACGCCGTCGCGGTTGGTCCAGGTCTGTTTGCAGGTGACCGAGCAGGTGGCGCAGCCGATGCATTTGTCGAGGTTGAGGACCATCCCAACCTGTGCCATGACGCGCATCAGTACTCCACCTCCTGGCTGCGGCGGCGAATCGTCGTCAACTCGTCGCGCTGGTTGCCCGTCGGGCCGTAGTAGTTGAAACCGTAGGTCAGCTGGGCGTAGCCGCCGATCAAATGGGTCGGTTTGACGTACAGCCTGGTCAAAGCGTTGTGGATGCCGCCGCGTCGGCCGTTGGCCTGCGTCAGCGGCACGTCGACGTTGCGGTCCTTCGAGTGGTACATGTAGACGGTCCCCTCCGGCATGCGGTGCGTCACGACCGCCCGGGCCGACACCACGCCGTGCGGGTTGGCGGCCTCCACCCAGTCGTTGTCGGCGACGCCGATCTTGGCCGCGTCGGCCGCCGACATCCAGATGGTCGGGCCGCCGCGCGACAACGCCAGCATGTAGGGGTTGTCCTGGTAGGACGAGTGGATGGCCCACTTGTCGTGCGGCGTCAGATAGCGCACGGTCACCGCCGCCTGGCCGCCCTCTTTCAAACTGTCCGTCTGAGCGCGGGCCGCGCCGGGGTCCTTGGCCGCCGCGCCGCCGCCCGATTCGCCCGTCGGCGCCGAGGCCGCACCGGCCTCATCCGAACCGCCTGCCCCGGTCGCGCCGACCGCGCCAGCCCGGCCCAGGTAGGAGCCCATCGCCAGCGGCGGGCGGAAGACGGGCAGCGTCTCGCCCAGCTCGGCCATCCAGTCGTGGTCGACGTAGAACTGCTGGCGGCCGGTCAGGGTGGACCAGGGGCGGTCGTATTCGAGGTTGACGCAGAACGGCGAATAGCGCCGCCCGTCCTTCTCCGAGCCGGACCACTCGTAGCTGGTGAAGACGGGGGTCGGGCCGTCGCGGGTGTCGTCGAAGGTGATTTGGCGCTCGGCGTTGTCGCCGGCCAGCTCCTCCATCGGCTTGCCGGTCCGTTTGGCCAGCGCCGCGAAACCGAGCCGCGACAGGTGGCCGTTGGTGGTGCCGGAGAAGGCCAGGATGGCGTCGGCCAGTTTGACGTCGCTGTCCAGCAGCGGCGAGCCGGGCACAGGGCCGTCGGTGCGGACGCCGTTGCGCTTGGCCAAGAAGGCGACGGCCTGCTCGCAGGGCACGGCGACGCCCTTCGTGACCGAGCCGACTTTCCCCATCAGCGGGCCGAGCGTTCTCATCTTGACGCCGATCTGCGTGTAGTCGCGCTCGGTGACGACGAGCTTCGGCATCGTCGCGCCCGGTTTCGGCTCGCACTCCCCGGCCGCCCAGTCGAGCACCCGGCCGTGCGGCTGGGCCAGTTCGTCGACGGTGTCGGTCAGCAGCGGGATGGGGGCCACGTCGCGGCGTTTGCCCAAGTGTTTGACGGCCAACTGCGACACCTTGTCGGCCAGGCCGCTGAAGACTTGGAAGTCGGTGCGGGCCTGCCAGGGCGGGGCGATGGCCGGGTTGAAGGCGTGGATGAACGGGTGCATGTCGGTGGTCGAGATGTCGTGCTTCTCGTACCACGTCGCGGCCGGCAGCACGATGTCGGACAGCAGCGCCGAGCCGGTCATGCGGAAGTCGACCGTCGTCACCAGGTCGGTCTTGCCGACTCCAGGCTGGTCGCGCCAAACCACGCTGTGGGGACGCCGCTCGGGCGGCGCCTCGGGGGCGGTGACCGCCGAGTCCGTGCCGAGGATGTGGCGCAGGAAGTATTCGCTGCCCTTGGCCGAGTTGCCCAGCAGGTTGGCCCGCCACAGCGTCAGGGTGCGCGGGAAGTTGGCCGGGTCGTCGGGGTCTTCGACGGCGAAGCGCAGCTTGCCGGCTTTCAACTGTTCGACGATGTACTCCCCGACTTCCTGCCCGGCCGCCTCGGCCTCGTCGCACAGGTCGAGCGGGTTGCGGTTGAAGCCGGGGTGGCCCGGCGTCCAGCCCAGCCGGACGGCTTGGGCGTAGCAGTCGATCATGGTCTGCCCGGCCAGTTTGCCCGGCCCGGCCGGCGATGCCACGTCGTCGGCGCCGAACAGGTCGTAGCGCCACTGGTCGGTGGCGGCGTGCCAGAACGACGTCGACGCCTGGTGGCGCGGCGGGCGGGCCCAGTCGAGGGCGAAGCCGATGTGCTGCAGGCCGGTCAGCGGGCGGGCCTTCTCCTGGCCGACGTAGTGGGCCCAGCCGCCGCCGTTGACGCCTTGGCAGCCGCACAGCGTCAGCAGCGAGATGAACGTCCGGTAGATCGTGTCGGAGTGGAAGTAGTGGTTCGTCCCGGCCCCGAGGACGATCATCGAGCGGCCTTTGGTGTCTTCGGCGTTGCGGGCGAACTCGCGGGCGATGCGGGCCGTGGTGGCCGCGTCGACGCCGGTGACGCGCTGCGCCCAGGCGGGCGTGCCGACGCCGTCGGGATCGTCGTAGCCGGTCGGCCACTGGCCGGGCAGGCCGTCGCGGGGCACGCCGTAACCGGCCATCAGCAGGTCGAAGACGGTCGTCGCCAGGCGTCCGCCGACGTCGACGGCCGGGACGCCGCGCCGCATCGTCGTTCCGCCGTCGCCGGCCTCCGGCAGGTCGAAGCGCGGCAGCAGGACTTCGACCGGTTGGGAGGCTCCGGGCACGTCGGCGGCCGACAGGGCGGGCTCGATGCCGCCCAGGTCGAGGTTCCAGCGGCCCAGGCCGTCGTCGCCCCAGCGGTCGCCGAGCGTGCCGTTCGGGACGGCGACGCGGGCCCGGCCGACCAGCGGCCCGAGGGTTGCCCCGCCGGCCGAACCGGCACCGGCGCCGGCCAAGTCGAGCAGGACGGGCTTGAACGCCGCGTTGGCCAGCCCGGCCAGGGCCGGGAAGGCGTCGGCGGTCAGGAACTTGCCAGGTGTGTGGGTGCCGTCGCCGTTCGGCGTCAGCTCGACCAAGAAGGGCGCGTCGGTGTAACGCTTGACGTACCCGTCGAAATAGTCCACCCGCCGGTCGCGGAAGAACTCCGTCAAGATGACGTGCCCCATGGCCTGGGCCAGCGCCCCGTCGGTGCCGGGGTGCGGGGCCAGCCAGTCGTCGGCGAACTTGACGTTCTCGGCGTAGTCGGGGCTGACGGCCACAACCTTCGTCCCCTTGTAGCGGACCTCCGTCATGAAGTGGGCGTCTGGGGTGCGGGTGACGGGCAGGTTGGCCCCCCACAGGATCATGTACCCGGCGTTCCACCAGTCGGCCGACTCGGGCACGTCGGTCTGGTCGCCCCAAATCTGGGGCGAGGCCGGCGGCAGGTCGCAATACCAGTCGTAGAAGCTCAAGATCGTCCCGCCGGTCAGGGCGAAGAAGCGCGTCCCGGCCGCGAACGACACCATCGACATGGCCGGGATCGGCGTGAACCCGACGCAGCGGTCGGGCCCGTAGGCCTTGATGGTGTGGACGTGGGCGGCCGCCTGGATCTCCTGCGCCTCCTCCCACGTCGAGCGGACGAACCCGCCCTTCCCGCGGGCCCGCTTGTAGGCGGCGGCCCGCTCGGGGTTCTCGACGATGGCCGCCCAGGCCTCCACCGGGTCGAGTCCGCGCGCCCGCTCGGCCCGGTACATGTCCAGCAGGACGCCGCGCACGTACGGATAGCGCACCCGGGCCGGGGAGTACTCGTACCACGAGAACGACGCGCCCCTCGGGCAGCCGCGCGGCTCGTATTCGGGCGAGTCGGGGCCGGTGGTCGGATAGTCGGTGTTCTGGTGCTCCCAGGTGATCAGCCCGTCTTTGACGAACACCTTCCACGAGCACGACCCGGTGCAGTTGACGCCGTGTGTGGTGGTGACGACTTTGTCATGGGCGTAGCGGTCGCGGTAGAACCGCTCCCAGGTCGGATCGCCGGGTTTGACGGTCGAGCGGGCGTCGGGCGACACCCGCTCGCGGGTCAGCAGCTCGCGGCCTTTGAGCAGCGCGGCGACGGCGGGGGACAGGCGGACGGACATCGAAGCCTCCTCGGGCGGCTGGAGCCGTGCTCAGCTCTTGGCCTCGGCGTTGGGCCGGGCGTAGAAGTACCAGGCGATGGCTGCGCAGACCAGCGCGTAGACCAGTACGAACGTGAAGACGCCCGACTTCGGGAAGACGTCGAAGGCGACGCCGAACAGGAACGGCCCGAAGGCGGCGATGGCGGCCGTCCAGCCGATGACGCCGCCGGCCTGGCGCGGCTCGAAGATCATCGGCATCTGCTTGAACGTCGAGGCGTTGCCGACCCCGGCGAAGAAGAAGATCAGGAACATGCCGAGCAGGAACAGGCCGATGTTGACGAGGTCTTTCTGCCCCTTGACGTCGGTCGTCAGCGACACCAGCACGGGGATGGTCGAGGCGGCGATGCCGACCGCCGAGACGACCGTCCAAACGCCCCCGCCGAAGCGGTCACAGAACGGACCCCAGGCGACGCGGGCCAGCGAGCCGATGAAGGCGCCGAGGAAGGCGATGGTCGTGCCGCCGAGCCAGCCGATTGTCGGCACGACGCTGAACAGCTCTTTGAGGACGTTGCCGAACTGCCCGGCCAGCCCGGAGAAGATGCCGAAGGTGAGCAGGTATTCCAGCGTCATGAACCAGGTGTGCTTGTTGGTGAAGATGTCGATCTGCTGGCGGAAGTTGGCCTTGATCGGTACGGACTTGAGGAAGGCGATAGCCAAGATGAGGGAGATCACCAGCAGGGGGATGATCAGCGCCGGGGCGGTCTGCATCCAGACCAGCTTCTTGGTGGTCTTGACCAGCTGCTGGGAGCCGCCGAAGATGCCGATGGTGACGAGGATCGGCGTCAGCAGTTGGACGACGGAGACGCCGAAGTTGCCGATGCCCGCTTGCAAGCCGAGCGCCACGCCTTGGCGCGACTTCGGGAAGAAGTACGAGGTGGACGGCATGTAGCCGGAGAAGATGCCGCCGCCGATTCCGGTCAGGAAGGCCAGGAACATCATGCCGGCGAACGGGGGCTGGGGGATCGTCAAGATCCAGGCCCAGCCGAGCATCGGGACCATCAGCGCGACGGTCGACCAGATGACCATCCGGCGGGTGCCCATGACCGGCGGGAGGAACATCCACACCAGCCGCAGCAGGCCGCCGGCCAGGCCGGGCATGGCGGCCAGCCAGTAGCCTTGGGATTGGTCGATGATCTGGGCGTTCTGCAGCATGGGGGCCAGGCTGGAGACCAAGTACCAGACCATAAAACCGAGCATTAGTGAGAACGTCGTTGTCCAAAGCGTCCGCCAGGCCAGCTTGGGCTGCCACAGCTTCGGGTCTTCGGGGTTCCATTGGGTGATGTCGGCGCTGGGAACTATTGCGCCTGCGGAGGTTGTGGTCATGGGCACCTACTCGGGTTGATCGTCGTTGACACGATGTTGATTGTTACAACTACGACTAGTGTAGGCATTTCCCGCCCGGTGTCAAGTGCGCCTCAAGCGGCGGCCGCGTGGGCGGCGCAGCGCGGGTCGCGGGCCACCGCAATGACGGCCAACTCGCCGGTTTGGAAGTCCAGGCTGGCCAGGCGTCCGGCCAGCGTCGCGCCCGCGCCCGTCAAGACCTTCACCGCCTCGGCCGCCGCCAAGCTCCCGACCGACCCGCAGACCGGCCCGAAGACGGGCGGGCGCACCGGCTGGGGCGGTTGGTCCGCCAGCGGCCCGAAGACGCACTCGAAGCAGGGCTGGCCCGCCACAACTGTCGAGCAGCGCCCGCAATAGCCGCCGATGGCCGCCCAGACGTAGGGCACGCCGGACAGCAGGCAGGCCCGGTTCAAGGCGTAGCGGGTGGCCATGTTGTCGCAGCAGTCGATGGCGACGCCGACCCCCTCCAGCAGTTGGGGCAGATTGCCCGCGTCGGCCCGCTCCACCAGCGCCTCGGCGTCGACGCCGCCGTTCATGGCCCGCGCCCTGGCCGCCGCTCGCACAGCCTTGGGCTGGCCGATCTCGGCCTCGGTGTAGAGCACCTGGCGGTGCAGGTTGGACGCCTCGACGGCGTCGTCGTCGACGATCCGCAGCGCTCCAACTCCGGCCCCGGCCAGATAGGTGACCACGGGCGAGCCCAACCCGCCCGCGCCGACGACCAGCGCCCGTCCGGAGCGGAGTTTGCCCAGGCCGTCCGGGCCGAAGCCGGGGAGGCGGGTTTGACGGTCGTAGCGATCCATTGACACATCCTTTGATCGTTTCTACAACGATCAGCCTAACGCGAGACCGCTCGTCCGGCCACACCTCCGCCAAGGACTCCGATCACTGGGCGATGGCAACGCATTTCGCCAGGCGCCTCCAACTCGCTGAGGCGGTCTGGCCGATCCCGTTACCACTCGTCACAGCCTTTCGCCAGACGCCCTTGGTGCCGTGCTCCGAGCCCTCCAACGCCCTCCCATGACCGCAAAATTGCTGAAACTAGCCAAAACTCGTTGCAACCACTATGGTAGTGCCAACTCGCACTGTGGCGAGCCTACCGAAAGGGGTCGCAATGACTGACACGGCAGAGTTGCCGACCCGGCAACAACCGGGGAACATGTTGACTTATCTGAAAGGCCGCTGGATCGACGGCTGGGACCCGGAGGACGTCGGGCAATGGGAGCGCGAGGGCTCGAAAGTGGCCCGCCGCAACCTCGGCTTCTCCGTTTACGCTGAGTTCCTCGGCTTCGTCGTCTGGCAGCTGTGGAGCATCGTCGTGGTGTCGCTGGGCAAGTACGGCTTCGACTTCACCGACTCCCAGCAGTTCTGGCTGATCTCCATGCCGTCGCTGGTCGGCGCGACGCTGCGCTTCCCGTACACCTTCATGGTGGCCAAGATCGGCGGCCGCAACTGGACGATCTGCTCGGCCGCCCTGCTGCTCATCCCGACCACCGCGATGAGCTTCGCCATCGCCAACCACCCGGTCAACGGCGTCGGCGGCACCTCGTACGGCGTCATGCTGTTCGTGGCCGCCCTCGGCGGCTTCGGCGGCGGCAACTTCGCCTCCTCGATGGCCAACATCACCTTCTTCTTCCCCCAGCGCACCAAAGGCTGGGCCCTCGGCCTGAACGCGGCCGGCGGCAACATCGGCGCGGCGGTGTCGCAGTTCGCCGTGCCGATCCTGGTCTCGGTGACGGCCGCCGCCGCCACGCGGCCGAACCTGCCGATCGCCGGATGGTTCTGGATCCCGTTCATCGTCATCGCCATCTTGGGCGCGGTCTTTGGCATGAACAACCTGACGCGGGCCAAGACCGACTTCAAGGCCTACGGCGCCGCCTTCAAGGATCCGCAGCTTTGGCTGATGTCGCTGCTCTACATCGGCACCTTCGGCTCGTTCATCGGCCTGTCGGGCGCCTTCCCGAAGCTGGTCGCCGACCAGTTCAAGGACTTCTCGACCTTCCAGCTCGGCACGGCCACCATCTCGCTGGCCTTCACCGGCGCGCTGGTCGGCTCGCTGGCCCGCCCCTACGGCGGCAAACTGGCCGACAAGTTCGGCGGAGCCTACGTCACCGTCGCCGCCTTCCTGGTGATGACGGGGGCCACGCTGGCCGTCATCGGCACGCTGGCCGTCGCCGCGCCCAACTTCTGGGCCTTCCTGGCCTGCTTCCTGGTGTTGTTCATCGCGACCGGCGTCGGCAACGGCTCGATGTACCGCATGATCCCGACGGTCTTCTCCTACCGAGCCGGGCAGAAGGACGCCCAGCACGTCTCGGCGGGCATCTCGACCGAGCGCAAGACGTCGGCCGCCCTGGGCATCATCTCGGCTTTCGGGGCCTACGGCGGCTTCATCGTGCCGCAGCTCTTCGGCCTGTCCAAGACGCATTTCGGCAACTACTCGACCGGCCTGTGGTGGTTCGTCGCCGCCTACATCGTCTTCCTGGCCATCACAGTGGCCGCCTACGTCGTGCCGTACGCCCGCCAGCACACCCGCGTCTGACCCGACTTGGCCGCGCCGCCGACGGGATTCGCACTCATCCAAGGGGCCTGCCGGACAATCTCGGGGTTCCACGTCGGCGGCGCGGCCACCCAAACCGCGCCAACGCTGACGCGGCTTGCAGACGCGCCTACTTGTCCTTCTTGGCGGCCAGGGCATCCATGGCCGAAACCGGCGCGTCGAAATTGAGGGGCACGCCGTCGTCCGGCTCGTCGGACTTCGGGCCCAGCCAACCCCGGCACAGGTGGGGCTGGACTTGCGGGTCCAGCTCGACCACCCGCTGGTTGGAGCGCAGCTCGGCCAGCGACCCGTTGATCATGCCGGCGTGCAGTTGGCAGACGACGTGCGGGGCGTTCTTGGCCTGCTCGATAAACGGGCAGTTGTGCAGCAGCAGGTGGGGCTGCGGCTCGACGCGGTATTCGGGGGCGAACCACAGCGCGTCCAGCTTGTCGACGACGCGGTTGGCGATCTCGTCCTCCTCGAAGACCTCGTTGGGGGCGGGCCGCGACGTCAGGTACGAGCCCCACTCGGCGCCGACCTCGTACATGTCGCTGCCGGCGTCCGGATAGCGGGTGGCGATGGCGGCCGTCAGGATTTCGGCCAGCAGGCGGTAGCCCTGGGCCCGCTCGTGGGTCTGGTTGGGCAGGGTGCCCTTGTAGAGGATGCGCCGCCGGCCGGGTTCGGAGCGCACCTCGGCCTCACGGGTGGCCAGGCCGGCGTCGACCAGCGACTCGAGGTGGAAGCGGGCCGTGTTGACGTGGATGCCGACCATTTCGGCCACTTCGGCGACCGACAGCGGCTGTTTCGAGTCGCGCAGGATCTGGATGATGTGGGTGCGCCGGCCGCCGTGGTCGCTGCCGCCGGTCGTGCCGTCATAGCTGGAACGTGTGCCGTTCACACTGCCTCTTCCTAACGGGAGGCGGCGGCCCCGCCCCGCCGCCGCGTGTTGCTGCCGGACAAACCAGGCCGACCTGGCCGTCCTGACGCAATTCTACCGGCAATTGCCAGCCATCAACTGGCAGCGGCGACGCGGCGGCTCAGGCGTTGCTCGGGGCGTGGAACTTGCTCGACCAGACGGTCTTGGTCTTGTAGCCGAAGTACTTCAGCGTCACCTTGACCTGCAGGTTCTTGCCACGATCGGGTTTGGTCATGTAGTGGTTGATCCAAACCGCGCCGTCGATCTTCTTGCCGTTGCGGTACCACTGGATCTTGGCGACGTCGGGCCGCACCGTTGGCGAGGTGCCGACGACGAAGCCCTTCATCGAGATGGTCAGCTTGGCCCGCAGCTTCTTCTGGCCGACGATCTTGATCGAGCCCTTCGGGAACGTCCGCATCTTTAGCGGCGCGATAGTGCCGTCGACGGAAGTCGTCGAGTCGGCGGCGACGACGTGCTCGCCCGGCACCTCGGTGGCCGTCCAGCCGTAGCCGGCGTAGACCAGCCGCAGCTTGTACGTCCCCGCAGGCAGGCCCGTCAAGGTGTATTGGCCCTTGGAGTTGGTCAGCACCTGGTCGGGCACCAGCGTGGCGCCGTCGGTGACGTTGATCGCCGCCACGTAGACGCCGCTGACGGCCTTCTTGGTGGTGGAGCTGACGATCTTGCCGGTGATGGTGCCGCCGACGGTCAGCGCCATCGGCGCGGCGTTCACCGTCTGGCCTTCGGCCACCGTGATGACGCGCGACGTCTTCCAAGACGCCGAGCCGATCCGGGAGCGGGCGTTGGAGTCGGCGCGCTCGACGGCCACCACCTGGTCGGCCGTGGCCACCGGCGCGGGCGTCTGGGCGGCTTGGCTGGCGACGGCATCGCCAGCCGGGGCGGCGGCGGGAGCGGCCTGTTCGGCCACGGCTTCGGCGGCAGTCTCGGCGGCGTCACTGGCCGCAGCGCTGCCCGCCTCGGCAGCGGCGGCGGCGGTTTCGGCGGCCGACGCGGCACCCGACGCGGCGGCTTGGGCCTGTGTCGCGCTCCCGGCGGCGGCAGAGGCCGTCGTCTGGGCGGATGACGCGGCGGGGTCGGCCACAGCGGCCGACGACGCCTGAGCCGCCGTTGCACTGTCGGCAGAAGGCTGCGCGTCGCCAGCGGCGGTGACGGCAGGCGTTTCGCCAGCGGCGGTGACGTCGGTCGAAGTGGCGGCGGAGGCGCTGGCCGAGGCGTCATCGGCGGGCTGGGCCGAAACCGATCCGGCCTGGGTCGCCTGGACGGTATCGGCGGCGACCGGCGCGGCCTCGACGCTCACCTGGTCCGAGCCGTCAGCGCTCGTCGCGGCGGCCGACGCCGTAGCGCCGTCAACCTCGACCACGACCGTGTCGTCGCCAACTTGGACGTCGGTGGCGTCCAAGGCCACGGCCTCGCCTGCATCGGCGTCATCAGCGGCGGCTTCGGCGGCGGCCTGGTCCGGCTGGTCGTCGGACTCGCCAGAGCCCGACTGCTCCGGCAGCACGGCTTCGGGTGGAATGCCCGACTCCTCGCTGACCGGGGCGGCGGCGTTGACCGGCGCGGCGTTGACGTCGACGACGGACACGTCGGCCACCCCGTCGACCCAGGCCGAGGCGATGTTGGCGGCCCCGATGTAGTCGACCTGGACGCAGTACTTGCCCGGCCGCAGTTTCAGCTTGTAGGTGCCGTCGGCGGCGACGTCCACCTGGTTGGCCAGCTCGCCCAGCGAGTCTGCCGACGAGCAGGACCCCTCGACTTCGTAGGCGGTGGCCACGGCTTGGACGATGCGCTTGTCATAGGTGGTGGCGGGCATCGTCACCGTCCCGGCGACGTACCCCCACTTGGAGTAGGTCTTCAAGGCGACGGCCGAGGAGACGTCCGACACCAGCGTCGGCTTGGAGCAGGTGGCCTGGTTGGACACCTTCACCACGGCGGCCCGCACCGAATAGGTGACGTTGTCCTTCAGGCCGGTTGCCTGGGCGGGCTTGGAGTTGAAATACAGCGTCCGGTTGCCGCCCTTGCCTTGGAACGACACCATGTAGCACTGGTTTGAGGCCAAGTCGGAATGGTCGAAGTCGATGGTGGCCGTCGTCGAGCCGTGTTTGACCACGGTCAGGTTTTTCGGCGCGGCCACCGCCCGGTTGGTCGTCTTGGCCGTCACCGAGGCTTTCGACCAGCGGCTCAGCTGGACGCGAGCCGGGAAGTCGGAGTCTTTGGGACGCTGAACGCGGACGGTGAACTTGTACTTCGTCTTCGGCTTCAAGCCCCGCAGGGTGCCCGTGCCGGTCGAGCCGTTGTTCAAGTAGAGCGTCTTGCCGCCGCCCTGGGCGCGCACCTGGTAGCCGGGGGCGCCCGAGACGGTCCGCCAGCTCAGCTCGGCGAAGGTCGAGCCGATGTTGACGACGTCGATCTCCAACGGCGGCGTGTAGCCCCAGCTCGACACCTTGACCGACTTGGCCGAACTCCACGCCGACAGCAGCTTCTTCTCGTCGGCGCTGACCACCGCGACCGACACCCAGTAGCGCTTGCCTGGGGTGAGGACGGTCAGCATGGAGCGGTTCTGGTTGCGGGTGTGGTAGTACTTCGCGCCGCGGAAGCTGGAGTTGGTGGCGTAGCGGATACGGTAGTGGACGCTGCCGCCGGGCGCCTTGAAGCTCACCCGGACGGCATTGCCGCCGGGCACGGCCGTCAATTCCAACTCGGCCGGCTTCTTGACCGCCTGGGCTTGCGGCGCGGCGGCGAAGAACGATACCGCCAGGGCCAGCATCAGCGTCATCGCGACGACGCGCAGCTTCTTCACTTGCATGGCACGCTCCCTTGGTCGAGTTCGTTCCAACCGTTCAACAGGTTGCCGTAGAGCCGCTGGGCGCTGGTCCTGTAAATGCCGACGGCCCGCCTGGAGTCGACGGTGACGACGTGCTCCTCGGAATACGTCAGGCCCGACTGGCTCATGTTGGCGGTGCCCAGCAGGGCCCGTCCCATGTGGCCGCCCTTCGAGCCGACCAAGACCAGCTTGGTGTGCATCGGCACGGCCGTGCAGCGGGCCTCGAAGGAGGCCGCGTTCAACAACTTGGCGACCCACTTCTCCATGACGTTCGAGCCGCCCGACTGCGACAAGATGATCTCCACCGAGCAGCCCTGTTTGACCAGGCCGTTCATCTTGGCCACCAAGTCTTTGGCGACCTTCGACGTCATCTTGAACATCGCGATGCGGACCTGGTTGTCGACTTTGCAGTCGACGTCGGTCAGCTGCCGCACGAAGTAGTCGTCGGCGTTGGCCGGCTGGGGGCTGAACGAGATCGTCGTGCCGCGGCCGGAGTCGGTGTAGTGGCGGTAGACGGTGTCCACCCAGATCTTGCGGACCGACTTCAAGCCGGTCTTCTTGGTGGAGAACTTGCACTTCTTCGTGCGGCCCCAGACTTTCGGCACGGACTTGTTGGCGCAGGCCTTCATGTAGCCGTAGCGCTGGTCGACCAGTTTCCACATCTCGTAGTCGTCGTAGAAAACCGTCGCCTCCTGCATGTATTCGCGGATCTGGCTGCGGGCGAAGTTGCCAGACGACGAGTAGACCACCGGGTTGGCCTTCTTGGAGTTGTAGCCCGACCCCCAGATGGTGTCGGAAATCGTCATGAACTTCTCATGGTCGATGGCGTACGGGAAGGCTTCGGCCGAATTGTAGTTCAAGCAGCCGAAACCGCACCAATAGACGCTGGCGAAACTCTTGACTGCCTTGACGACCTGCTTGCGGGCCACTTGCGAGCTGATCTTGCCGCCGTCCAGCACGAAGCCGATCTTGACGCCGCGATGCTGGTGGACGTACTTCATGGCGTCCCAGATCACCTGGGTGTCTTGCTCGCCGCGATCCGACGTGCCGATCGCCCGCATGAAATACATGCCGACTTTGATGGTCGAGTTTTTCGCCGCCCCGCAGACGAGCTGGGATATTTTCTTGGCGAAATTCCACGGGCTCTCGTTCGAGGCGTCGATGATTCCTCGCACTTCGATGTCGTCGGTGTTGAACCAAGTCTCGAACGGCTCCGGCTCGGCGGCCAGCGTCGGGCAGGCGTTGCCGTCCTGGCCGGGCCGAAGCAGGTTGTCCGAGTCGTCAACCGTGAAGCTGGCAGCACTCGCCGCTGGCACCGACGAGGCCATCAGCGCCACGCCGAGGCCGACGGAAACCAAGCCCACTAGACAGCGCTGTACTAGGCTGGTCGAAGGCATTCCACCCCCTGGGGTATAGGGACAATATTCGCCATATTCTCTCATATTCTTTTCGATGCTGCAAAACTGTGCGGGTTCTGAGCGCTGGTAGGCTGCAAGTTGTGGCGCGAGTGTCAGGAGGCGTGATGGGGGTTGCCGGCCAGGCCGCGCGCCTGGGCAAACGGGCGCTGCGCAAGGCCCTCAAGCCGGCCGCCGAGCCGGTCGCGCCGCGCCACGACCCGCTGCCGCAGCCCTCGCCCTTTCCCGAGGCCCGCTACCTGTTCGCCAACGGGCCGCGCATCCCGCGCCGTTACGCCGGCCGCACCAAGTCCGTCATGCTGCGCGCCAAGCTGTTCTCCGACGCCGGCGTGCCCTCCGAGATCCTGCTGTCGGAGCAGTATTCGTCGCTCGGCCCGGTGCTCGTCAAGGCCCGCGCCCGAGGCGACATCGGCGCCGACACCGGCGTCGTCTCGATGGTCGCCGAAGTGGACGAGCCCGACGCGCAGTCCGACCAGCCGACCACGCCGGTGGAGATTCCCGGCCTGGAGGCCTGGCGCGACCCGGACGCCGAGATCTACCGCTACTTCGACAACGGCGTCTACCGGCGCTACCGCCTTTTCGACGACGACGGCCACCTGCTGCTGGAGGACTTCTTCAACGACAACCGGGCCCGCACCAAGCGCGACGAGTACGACCCGGCCGGGCGCGTCGCCCGCACGACGTACTACGACCTGGCCTTGAACGTGCCGCGCCAAGAGGTCTACTTCCGCGCCGACGGCACCGCCAAGATGACGAAATGGCTGGCCCCCGACCCGGACTCGCCGCTGCCCCGCCTGGAGCGTGCGACGATCTTCGACCACTCCGGCCGGCCCGTCGAGGTGGAGCGCTCCGACGCCAAACTCTTCCACGACCGCCTCGACGAGATCATCGGCGGGCGGCGCACCTTCCTGGTCTGCGACGACCGCCGCCTCGACGCCATGTTCCTGACCTACGCACGTCCCAACGTCAAACGGATCTTCGTGCTGCACAACCCGCATCTCGATCTGCTGGCCGGCAAGGACGGGGCCATCCACCCGCTCTACCGGGCGTTGATGGCCTCCCCCGACAGCGCCGACGCCGTCGTCTTCCTGACCGACGCCCAGCGGGCCGACGCCGAGGCGCTGACCGGCCCGCGCGACCACTACTTCGTCATCCCCCATCCGATCGCCATCCCCGAGCCGTCGACCCTGCCCCGCGACCCGCGCACCGCCCTGATGTTGACGCGCTTCGTCCCCCAGAAACGCCTGACGCACGCCGTCCGGGCCTGGGCGAAGGTCGTGCAGGAGGTGCCCGACGCCAAACTGGACATCTTCGGCTTCGGCGGCGAGCGGCCCAAGGTGCAGGCCCTGATCGACCAGTTGGGGGTGGGCGCGTCGGTCAGCGTCAACGACTACACGACCGACCCGCAGCGGCTCCTCCAAGAGGCCGCCTTCACCATGCTGACAAGCAAGTTCGAGGGTTTCGGCCTGTCGGCGCTGGAGTCGCTGGCGCAGGGCTGCCCGGTGGTCTCCTACGACGTCAAGTACGGCCCCGCCGAGATCATCGACGATGGCGTGACCGGCCTGCTGGTGCCCGACGGCTCGGTGTCCGGCCTGGCCGAGGCCTGCGTCAAACTGCTCAAGAACGCGCCTCTGCGCGAGAGCATGGGCGCGGCCGGGCGCGAGTCCGCCAAACAGTTCGACGCCGACGCCTACGTCGCCCGCTGGGCGTCGCTGTGCAACCGGCTCGACGCCCAAGGCTGGGGCTGACGCGGCCCTCAGCCGGGCTGGCCCGCCGCTCCCCGCGGCGCGTCTCTCCCGTCGGCGTCCGAACCGCTCGGGTCGTCCCAGTAGGTGACGGCGTGGCGGGCCTTCACCTTCTCAGGGTCGGGGCGTTTCATATAGTCCTTATGGGCGGTCCGCAGGACGTGGTCCCAATCGGCGGGGGCAGGGAATTGGCGTCCTTCGAAAGTTACCATGACGGGCTCGCCGTAGGCCGATTTGGGATTCGTTTCGCGTTTGGGCAGGTACGGGCTGGAGTAGGCCACATAATAATCGGTGCCGGGCTTGCCCTCGTTGGCTCGATACAGCTTCTCGGTGTAACGCTGTAGGAAGCGGTAGGTGAACAACTTGGAGATGGGGCGGCGGATGATCCGCTTCTTCAAGCTGAGATTCTTGTACTTGCGGACTTTCATGAACAGCGCGTCGCGCCAGATGCGCAGCCAGCGGACCCGCTTGGCCGGCGTCTTGGCGTAGCCGTCCTCAAGCGGGAAGACGTCGACGAACGGCCGCGTGTACTTGACCGGCATCGGATACGGGTAGCGGATGAAACCCGAAGGCCTGGTCGTCACAACTTTGGCGAACGTCAGATAGTATTTCGGCCAGGTCTTGTAGTGGAAAAGGATGCAGTGGTTGATCTCGCGGTCGCCGAAAAGCTCCAGCATCCGCTCGTAATCGGCCCGCGGCATGTGGACGTCGATGTCGTCGTCCCACGGAATGAAACCGCCTTCGCGGACCGCGCCGATCAACGCCCCGCCCGCCAGATAATACGTCAAGTGGTGCTCGGCGCAAATGGCGTCGAAATCGATCAGCGTTTGGAGGGTCTCCTCCTGCAATTGGCGAAACAGCGGCGTGTCCACTTTGACGGGAACTCCGGGGCGCTTGTTGGCCACTTCTCCTCCTACGATCGTCGGCCGGCCGGCTGGCTTGAGGCTATCAGGGCCTGGTAGATCCGCTCGGCGTTGCCGCGGTCGTCGAAGGCGAAGAAGGCGTTCATGCGGGCGCGGTGCTCGGCGGTCGGCTCGCCCCGGTCGACGGCGGCCAACGCCTCGGCGACCACGTCGTCCGGGTTCGTCAGCACCGGCCCGAAGGCGTCCTCGTCATAGCTGAAAACCTGGCTCGGCTTGTAGTGGTGCGGCAGTTCGGGCGGGTGGTAGTAGACCAGCGGTTTGCGCAGGTAGGCGAAGTCGTATTGGATGCCCGAATAGTCGGTCACCATGACGGCGGCCCGCGACATCAGCTCGACGTAGTCGGCCTCGGTGTCGCCGCGGATGACGTCCACTCCCGGCGGCGGCTGGAAATGCGGCTTGTTGGCGGCGAAGACGGGGTGCAGCAGGAATTTCAGCCGCCGACCGCGCCGGGCCAGGCCGTCCAGCAGCGCCGGATGGTGGATGAGGGCGTTGAAGGTTTGGAAGTACGCCGTCTCCGGGAACGTGTCGAGGTAGCGGTCGTCGCCCTCGGCCATCGGCGGCAGCACGCCAACCCGCCAGGTCGGCGCCAGCAGGACGAAGTCGCGCTGCTCGTCGCGCAACCCGTCGAAACGCGGAATGCCCAGCAGTTTGACGTTGGCCGCCGCGAAGCCGTAATCGGGCAGCAGCAGCGCGTCGCGCTCCCGTGGCGAGGCGCAGAAGTGCAATACGGCGTTGTCGCGCTGCTGGCCGGCGCTCTTGGGGACGTGGTCGATGACCAGCCCGTGCGAGGTGGCGACGGTCTTGGCGCGCACCAGGTTGGCGAAGAATTGTCGTCCGTGCACCTTGAAGCCCAAGTAGCGCAGCTTGTTGCGGTGGGTGACGCAGAACTGCTCGGCGTTCAGCGTGTGCAGGCGCAGCCACAGGCTGTTTGGGCGCAGCAGGTGGCGGTAGCCGTCTCGCCGCAGCCGCCGGTAGTAGCGGGTGGAGTGGTCGATGACGTAGCAGTGGGTGATGCCGTCGGCCCGCTTGGCGGCCTGCCGGAAGAGGTATTCGCCGTTGTCGCCGCCCTTGTAGAGCTTGTCGTAGTAGAGCCAGATG
>JAISUF010000229.1 GCA_031272195.1 Propionibacteriaceae bacterium | reverse complement strand
TGTCTGGAGCGGACACAATTCCAAACCCGGAACTGCTCGCCTTGCCCGCCTGACAAGTCCGTGTCAGGCACCTGCGGGTTTCCCCGCTGGCCGCCGGGGCCGCGTTCGCGTTCCGACCGCTTTGGCCGCCTCCCCTTGCGGGGCCTTGGCTTTCGCGTAACTCATTTCTACACCAGCGGCGACGGCGGCGCAAGGGGCAAACCAGACCAATTTTGGGAACCATCGGCGTGTCGCCTGGACACGCCGAGGAGAACGATTTTTCGTTCGATAAGTCGTGCGTCGTACCTTGTGGGACCGCCGATGGGCGGCGCCGCGCCAACGCCTGCAGCTGACCCACGCGGACCATCGCCGGCGGTCTGGCAGACGGCGCGCCTGACAGCGGGCAAGCGCGAACAGCCAGACGCCCCTCCCCGCATCCCAAAGTCTTGACCGTTACGACTGGCAGCACGCGCGAGCGCGAACAGCCAGACTCGGCCACTTGTCCCGACCGGCGAGGAGCGGCTCGGCGCAGCGGGGCGACGGTGACTGCCTCGGCCATTTGCCCCGATCGGCGAGAAGGGACTAGCATTCGGGGCATGTTGCAACCTGCGCCGTGCGAGAGCCTGGGCCTCGCCTGCCTGTGTTGTTGTTAGTCCTGTAGAGCATTCCCCTGGCTCCAGGGCTGTCCGCGTCACCATGTCGGCGCCGCCCACCCTCCTGAGCCCCATGCCGCACAGGATCCTGTCACCAATCCCCTTGGCGGCCGAGGGCCGCCCAAATCCGAAAGAGACGCCATGACCAACTCAATCCCCAAACCCATCCGCCATTGGATCGCCCTCGCCGGCGCCCTAACCGCGCTGTCCGCGCTGTCCGCTTGCGGGCAGGCCTCCCCGGCCGCCTCCGAGCCGGCCGACGCGGCCTCCGACTCCGTGGCGGCGGGGTCGGCCTCGTCGGCCGATCCGGCCGTCGCCGCGCTGAATGGCAAGATCACCTTCGGCACCGAGGGCACCTATTCCCCGTTCAGCTACCACGACGAGTCCAGCGGCGAGCTGACCGGCTACGACGTCGAGGTCGCCAAGGCGGTCGGCGAGAAGCTCGGCTTGCGAGTCGAATTCGCCGAGACCACCTGGGATTCGATCTTCGCCGCGCTGGAGAGCGACCGCTTCACCGCCATCGCCAACGAGGTCGAGCTGACCGACGAGCGCAAGGAGAAGTACGACCTGTCCGACCCGTACTCGGTGTCGTATCCGGTGGCCATCACCAAAGCCGACGACTCGTCGATCACCTCGGTCGCCGACCTCAAAGGCAAGACGGCCGCCCAAACGCCCGGCTCCAACTGGGGCTCCAAAGCCGAGGGCTACGGGGCCAAGGTGGAGACGGTGCCGGGCTTCTCGGAGTCGGTGGCCGCCATCCGCGACGGCCGGGCCGATTTCACCCTCAACGACGCCCTTGCCGCCTTGGACTATTTCAAGACGACCAACGACACGTCGGTCAAAGTGGCCTTGGAGATCACCGACGACAAGGTTTATCAGGGCTTCGCCTTCAAGAAGGACTCCGGGCTGCTGCCGGCGGTGAACCAGGCCCTGTCCGAGCTGTCGGCCGACGGGACGCTGGCCCAACTGGGCGAGAAGTACTTCGGCAAGGACATCTCCAAGTGACGCCGCCGTCTCGGGGCTTGGGCAACACCGGGCCCCGAGACGCCGTCCGAGGGGCATCGACATGACCCAGAGATCTTGGGAACTCGTCTGCCGAGCTTTCTGGCCGCTGATCGAGTCGACGCTCACGGCGACGATCCCGCTGGCGCTGTGCTCGTTCGCCATCGGTTTGGCGCTCGCCTTGGTGGTCGCTTTGGCCAAGCTGTCGCCGATCAGGATCGTCTCGTTGCTGGGGACGTTCTACGTCTCGGCCATCCGCGGCACGCCGCTGCTGGTGCAGCTCTACATCATCTTCTACGGGCTGCCCTTCTTCGGCGTGACGCTGCCGACCTTCCCGTCGGCGATCATCGCGCTGTCGGCCAACGTCGGCGGTTACGCCGCCGAAGCCATCCGGGGCGCCATCCTGGCGGTGCCGCGGGGCCAGTGGGAGGCGGCCACGACGATCGGTTTGGACTATTGGAAGACGCTGCGGAGGGTCGTCCTGCCCCAGGCGCTGCGCATCGCCGTGCCGCCGCTGTCGAACACGTTCATCTCGCTGGTCAAGGACACCTCGCTGTGCTCGGTGGTGATGGTGACGGAGTTGGTGCGCCGGGCCCAGATCTTCGCCACCCCGGCCTACGATTTCCTGCCGATGTACGTCGAGGCGGCCCTCATCTACTGGCCGATTTGCACCGGGTTGTCGTTCGCGCAGAAGCGCTTGGAAGTGAGGTTGGGCGAACATGTCAGCGCCTGAGGAATCCGGCCTGCGGGCCCGCGCCAGTGGCGTCCACAAGTCATTTGGCGACAACCACGTCCTGCGCGGCGTCGAGTTGAATGTGCCCGAGGCCTCTGTCACCGTCCTGATCGGCCCGTCCGGTTCTGGCAAGACGACTCTGCTGCGCTGCCTGAACGCCTTGGAGAAACCCGAGCGCGGCGAGGTCTGGGTGGACGGCGTCGGCGTCGATTTCGCCGCCCGGCCCCACCGCAACGCCTTGCGCGACTTGCGGGCCAAGAGCGGCTTCGTCTTCCAGGCCCACCACCTGTTCCCCCACCGCACCGCCCTGGAGAACGTCACCGAAGGGCTGATCTACGGCCAGGGCCGCCCGCGCGCCGAGGCCGAGGCCGAGGGACGCCGCGTCTTGGCCCGCGTCGGCTTGGCCGACAAGGTGGACGCCTACCCCAACCAGCTCTCCGGCGGCCAGCAGCAGCGTGTCGGCATCGCCCGCGCCATCGCCCTCGACCCCAGGCTGCTGCTGTTCGACGAGCCGACCTCGGCGCTCGACCCGGAGATCGTCGGCGAGGTGCTGGCCGTCATGCGCGACCTGGCCCGCAGCGGCTGGACGATGGTCGTGGTCACCCACGAGATGCGCTTCGCCCTGGAGGTCGCCGACCACGTCGCCTTCCTCGACGGCGGCGTCATCGTCGAGCAGGGCCGCCCCGACGACGTCCTGCGACATCCCGCCCAGGAGCGCACCCAGCGCTTCCTCAAGCGCGTCCTGGACCCGCTGGCCGACCCCTGAGGCGCGTCGTCTATCACCTTGGAAGTGCCGACACGCCTGGGCAGGACCAATCCGTCAGCGGCTCTGCGCATGGCACAACTCTTCCCTGGGGGCATTCGCCTGTCAAGGGTCCGCCATGCCGACAAGTTGCGCAACGCCCGGCTCGGGCACACTCACAGCCGAGCGCATGATTGGAGAGACGGCCGACCGGACCATCTCATACTTGGTCCGGTCTGCTTCAATTCAACAAGCAGACCGGACCGTTGCGCGTGAGCGACACGCGCCGAGGGGCGAAAAGACCCGCAGGCCAAGACCTCGACACTGCGACCGACACGCCCGCCCCCGGCCAGCCAGCCGGGGCCGCGCACTCTGCCGCACCAACACCATGAACCGCCCAGGCGTGTGGGGAGCCGGCGAGGAGTGTCAGGTTGTTGGTGGGGAAGTTGCTGGGCGTGGCCTGATGGAACGTCGGGACGCATGCCCATGGACTGTCTGCACCCAGCCCGAATCCTGCCGTTGTGCTGTCCGCTTTCGCGCCGCGCCTACTTCTTCTTCCAGTGGGCGTAGAGTTTCAGGGTCTTGGTGGATTTGACGATGGCGGCGGCTTTGACGCGTTTGCCGCCTTTCTTCTTGGTGTACCAGCCGGTGAATTTGTAGCCGGAGCGCTTGACTTTGGCCAGGGAGCCGTACTTGGAGCCGTAGACGACGGTCTTGGTCTTGGGTTTGAGCGACTTCCCGCCGTTGGCGTAGAACTTGATCTTGCGCTTCTCGCCGGCCCAGTGAGCGTAGAG
>JAISUF010000223.1 GCA_031272195.1 Propionibacteriaceae bacterium | reverse complement strand
GCCGGGGATCGGCTCGCCGTACTGGTTCTTGATGGTCGCGACGCCGTTGCGGGCCGTCTTGCCGTCGGCCGGGGCGTCGGCGGAGTCCACCACGTAGCCCGACTTGGCCATGTCCGGGGTGCCGTCGAAGGTGAACGCCACCTCGGCGGTGTCGCCGCCGGAGGCCCCGTTGAGGGTGAAGCCGATGACGGCCTGGCCGGCCCGGCCGCCGGTGACGGTGCCTTCGTAGGCGCACGTCGTCACGGCGGGCGCGCCATAGCCGGCCGTGGTCTGCGTCAGGTCGCTCGACAGCGTGTAGGCGCTCGGGGCGAGCTTGTCGGAGCCGCTCTTGCCGACCAGTTTGACGCTGGCCGCGCAGTCGGTCACCGGGTTGTCGAAGGCGTCGAACAGGTAGACCGTCACGGGCACCTCGACGTTGATCCGCTGCGTCGTCGGGTTGGCCGCGATCTTGGAATGGGCGGCCGAGGCGGGCCCGGCGGCGAACTTGACCGACTTGTCGGTCTGCCCGCTGGCGCCCGCCTTGACGCCGTTGACCTCGGCCCAGACGGTGTACTGCCCGGCCTTGGTCGAGGTGTACGTCCCGGAGACCGCGCCGTTGGCGTCGGTCTTGCAGTCGGCAGCGCAGGCGAACGCCAGCCCGGCCGAGACGGGGAACGTCACCGTGACGCCGGGGATGCCGTTGCCGGCGGCGTTCTTGATGACGGCTGTGCCGGTGAACGACTCCTCGCCGTCGGCCAGCTTGGAGCCGGATGCCGGGTCGACGCTGAACGACGACTTGGCGGCGTCCATGTCGGCGTTGATGTCGAAGTGGATCTTCGCCCACTCGGCGCCTTGCGCTCCCTCCGGGTCGGTCGGCTCGCCGTTGACGGCGTAGTAGACCACCGCGTCGCCGACGGCCAAGCCCTTGATCGCGCCCTTGTAGGAGCCGTCGGACTGCTTGGTGGCGTTGGCCGACAGGGTGTAGCCATCGGCGGGCAGCAGGTCGGCGCCGTCGTGGCCGTACAGCGTCACCTGTTGGGTGGCGGTGATCTTGTTGCCGTGGGCGTCGTACAGCTCCACCTTGACCGCGCCCGTGCCGTTGACCTCCTGGCTGGCCGGGGTGATCGCGATCTTCGAGTTGGCGGCCGACCAGGCGCCGGCGGTGAATGTGATCGTCTTGTCCGACCCGATTTGGTCGCCGCCGGCCTTGGCCGCCACGGTGTAGGCCTTGGCGATCGCGGCGGTGTAGGTGACGCTGGCCAGACCGTCGGCGTCGGTCCGAGCGGCGACGTCGAGGCCGGTGGCCGACTCCAGCGGCGTCGCGCCGGTCAGGTCGGCTGGGATCGTGAAGGCGATCTCGGCGAACTGGACCGGGTCGCCGTTGGCGTCGACGGCCTTGACGGTGCCGGTGAACTCGCCGCCGTCGACCGACTGCGCGCCGGTCGGTGTGACGGCGAACGTCGACTTGCCCGCGTCAACCGTCCCGACGGCGAACTGGACCGTCTTGACGTGCGCGGCGTCGGCGGGCGCGGTCTGGCCGTTGGCGGCGAAGGTGACCTGGCCGCTGCCCGACTCGGCGGCGGTGATCTGGCCGCTGTAGACGCCGTCGGCGCAGGCCAGCTCGCCTGTTGTGACGGCGTACTTGGCCGCGTCGAGCGATCCGCCGGCGGCTTTGGCCAGCGTGACGTGCTCGCCGCAGGGCAGCACGTGGCCGAACTCGTCCTTCAGCGTCACTGTCACATCGCCCGACTTGCCGACCTGGACGCTGGCCGGGGCGGTGATCTCGGACTTGTCGAGGCTCAAAGCGCCGAGCTTGTACTTCAGGTGGGCCGGGGCCAGGTTGGCCGCGCCGAGCGTCCCGAAGCCGGTCACCGTCGCGCCGACGGTCCAGCCGGCGTCGCTGGCGCTGGTCGAGGCGTATTCGACCGTGGCCTGGCCGTCGGCGTCGGTCGTCGTCTGGGCGGCGTCCTTCAGCGTCAGGTGCGAGTCGGGGCTCCACGTCACCGCCTGCCCGAGGATCGGGTTGCAGTACTGGTCGCGGACGGTGATCGTGACGGCGTGGGTCGCCTGCCCGTCGGCCGGCACCGCATCGGCCGGCTCGACTCGCAGGTTGGTCGACGGCAGCCCGTCGCCGTTGCCCAGCGGCGGGTTGCAGACCACCGGCGGGTTGACCGCCGGGTCGCCGGTCTTCCAAGAGGCCTGTTTCGGCGAGCCGCTGACGCCGACCGCGCCGATCTCGGCCTTGACGGTGAACGTGCCCGGCTTCTTGGAGTAGATCACGGCCTGGGCGTAGCCGTCCGGGCCGGAAATCGCCGTCACGCTGACCTGCTTGGCGCCGCCGAGGTTGATCTCGGAGGCGTCGTCGCTGGCCGTCTGGCCGGCGACGGTGAAGACGACCGACGCGCCGGCGACGATATTGCCCTGGGCGTCCAAGGTGCGAACCTTCGCCAGATACTTGTTCTCGTCGCCGTCGCCGACCTGGAGCGGCGGGACGCCGGACGACGACACCGGGGCCAGCGTGAACTGCGAGTTGGCCGGATCGGCCGCCCCCGCGCCGAAGGCCGCCGACACCGGCGAGGAGTAGGCGGGCTGGTAGTCGGCCGAGCCGGGGCTGGCGATGGCCTGGTCTTTGACCACCTCGGCGTGCAGCCAATACGTGCCAGCCTTGGTCGACGTGACGGTGTACGTCGTCTTGCCGGAGCCGTCGGTTTCGTTCGGCGAGGCCGTCTCGGGCGTGATCGCCACGGCGTCCGCGACGGGCGTCAGGTCGGATTGCGAGACGACCGGCGTCAGTTTGACCTTGGCCCCCGGCACCAGGTTGCCGAACTTGTCGACCGCGTAGACGGTCGCCGTGTGGGCGGCCACGCCGTCAGCGGTGACCGTCCCGGAAGTGATCGCCACCCGCGAGGCCGGGTCGCCGTTGGCGGCGCTTTGGCCGTTGAACGGCTTGCCGACGCCGAACGTCGGGTGTTGCGGGCTGGAGCCGACCTCGACGCCGCCGATGGTGGCCCGCAGCGTCGTCTCCGAGCCCGCGGCCAACTTCTCCGAGTACAGCGTCGCGGTGGCGCGGCCGTCGTCGCCGGCCGCCACCGTGATGGTGTTGGTGTTGTTGGAGAACAGCGCGCCGTTGTCCAGCGTGAAGACGACCGACGCCCCCGGCACGACCTGGCCGGCCGCGTTCTTGACCAGCACCTTGGCCTGGTAGGCGGGCTTGTCGTCCACCGTCGGCGGGTTGTGCGCCTCGACCCCGCACAGGGCGTTAGTGCAGCGCTCCAGCGTCAGCGTCGAGGCGGCCGCCTGGGCCCCGCCGACGCGGAAGTTGGCGTTGACGCCGTTGCCGACAGCCTGTCCGCCATAGGCGGCCGTCACCGGCAGGGAGGCCTGCGGCGGCGTGCCGGTCCAGGACGCCGGGTGGACGGCGACATCGGCCTCGTAGTCGGCCGTGACGATGATCGAGGCCTTGCCGGAACCGTCGGTCTGGGCGGGGTTGGCCTGGCCGGGCTTGAGCGTCAGGCTCGGATCGAGCGCGAAGTCGACCGACTGGCCGGCCACCGGGTTGTCGTACTGGTCCAGCAGGGTGGCCGTGACGGTGTGCTCGCCTTCGCGGTCGGCGGCGATGTAGGTCGCCGAGTCGACCGCCAGGCTGGAGCGGACCAGGCTGACCGGCCCGGCCGTGAAGACGGCGTTGGCCGGGGAGCCGCTGATCGACGCGCCGCCGGAGCCGTCCTGCCCGCCCAGGGCGGCGAACACCGGATAGGCGTCGGCCTTGGTCGAGGTGACGGTGACGGTGGCCACGCCCAGGGCGTTGGTGACTTGCGTCGGCGCGCCGACGATGGCGGTGTGGCTGGCGTCGCCGAGGCCCGCGCCGACGCGGAAGTAGACCGTCACGCCCGACTTCGGGTTGCCGTTGGCGTCGGTGATGGTGGCGATAGCGGAGATCGCCCCGCCGACGGTCTGGCTGGTCGGCGACAGCGTCAGCGTGGATGCCGTCGTCGACTCCGGTCCGGCCTTGAACGAGGTGTTCAGCGGGCCGAAGTCCTCGGTTGTCGAGCCGGAGGTGTACGACGCCGAGATGGCGTACGTGCCGGCCTGGTTGGTCTTGACGCTGGCCTGGCACTTGCCGTCCGCGTCGGTCGCGGCCGGGCTGGGCTTGTCCAGCGTCAGCGTGTACGGCGCGGCGATGGCGGCCGTTCCGGCGGCGGGCGCGTACGAGAAGTCGCAGGCCACGCCTTCGACCGGGTTGTCGTTGGCGTCGCGGACGGTCAGGGTGGCCGTCTGCGTGTCGGAGTTGTTGGCCGTCTTGTCGGCGTTGGTCACCTCGAAGCTCGAGTTGGCCTTCACCGGGTCGGTCGCCTCGAAGGCCCGGCTGGCGCTGGCCGGGGCGATGGCCCCGCCCGCCGACACCGAGATCGCCTTGGAGCCGGCCTTGGTCGCGGTGATGGTCGCCTTGTACTCGCCGGGCGTTCCGGCGGTCTCGGCGAACGCGCCCACTGTGACGCCCGCAGCGGGCGAGACGGTCAGCGCGATGGCGTTGGCCGAAGCCGGGACGACCTGGCCGTTGGTGTCCACGAGGTGGACGGTGACGGTGTACGCCTGCGCGCCGTCGGCCTTCAGCGGGCCGGCCGGGTCGACGGCCCAGTCGGACTGCTCGGGATCGACGCCGGAGGTGCCGAACTTGGCGTAGACCTTGCCGTCGCTTTCGGAGCCGTTGCGGGCGTCGTTGTCGTTGGTGATCGGCTGGGCGCTGATCGAGCCGACGCTAACCTTGCCGGTCACCTCGAAGTCGGTGGCGGCGGTGCTGGGCAGGTTCGACGTCACGACCTCGCGGTACTTCCCGTCGGCGTCGGTCTTCTTGGAGGCCGGCGCGCCCGACTTGAACGTCAGCGGCGCGGCGTAGGAGAAGGCGATCTCGGCCCCCTTGATCGGGTTGCAGTACTTGTCGACGATCTCGGCGGTGACGGCGTGCTCTCCGACGCCGGTCAGCGCGTCGGCCGGGGTGTCGATGGCGATGTTGCTGGCCTTGCGGGTGTGGCCGGCCGCGTCGGTGCAGAACTCGAAGCTGGGCGCGTCCTCGGTGAAGGTCAGCTCGACCGATTCGGCCGCGACGACCTGCGCCGAGCCGATCTTGGCCTTGCCGACGCCGACCCCGTCGATCGATGCCGACAGATCGAACGACTCGGCCGCCTTGTCGGTGACGGCGGCGGTGTAGACGCCGTTGGTTCCCGTGACGGCACCCGTCACGCCGGACGCGCCGGACTCGACCTGCAACTGCGGCAGGGCGGTCGGGGTGCAGGCGTTGCCGGTGGCGTCGAGCGTCCGGATCGTCGCGGTGATCTTGGTCGCCGCCGTGCCGGGCTGCTCGCCGACGGTGGCCGTCGCCTTGTCGACTTCGAGCACCGAGTTGGCCGCCGAGCACGCTCCGGCGACGAAGGTGGCCGGAGCCGGGTTGCCTTGGGCCGACTTGGCGGCCGGAACGGCCACCCAGTCAGTGTCGGCCTCGTTGCGGACGTAGGCCTTGATTTGGTACGTCTTGGCCTGTGTCGACTTGAGCTGGAAGGCGAACTGGCCAACCTTCCCGGCGTCGTTCGACGTCGCCCCCTCCAGGCTGGGCTCGACGGCCAGCTTGGAGTCCGGATCGGCCGGGGTCTCCTCGATCTTCACCAGCTTGCCGGGGATCGGGTTGCCGAACGAGTCTTTGACGGTGATCGTGGCGGTCTGCGGCGAGTTGCCGTCGGCGGTCACGTTGGCGGCGTTCGGCAGGGTGTACTCGCTCATCGCCGGGTCGACGTCGCCGACCTCCCAGGTGCGCACGGCCGGGGAGCCGTTGACCTCCGCGCCACCGGCCAGGGCGCGCAGCGACCAAGACCCGGCCTTGGTGGTGCGGGCGTAGGCGATGTAGGCCGGCGCGGTCGAGGGCGTCGTCTCGCCGGGCAGGACGGTCCCGGCCGCGACGAGCTGGATGGGCGAGAAGGCCAGGCCGGAGTTCTGCGACGCGATGCCGGAGAACGCCAGGTTGAACGACGGGTCGTCGACGGGGACGCTGACGGGGTTGCCCTGGGCGTCTTGGGCTTTGACGCGGACGATCCACCAGTCCTCGTCGCCGGCGGCGGGCGCGCCGGTGGCGTCGGAGACCTGCGGGTTGGCGCTCGCCAGCCCCTCGCGCGACACCACGTCGAAGGCCGACTTGGAGGCGTCGATGGCCCCGGCGCCGTACTTGATCTCGACGGGGACGGTCTGCGGGGCCACCTTGTTGGCCTCGCCCAATTCGACGGCCGCCATGGAGGCGTTGGAGATCTTCGCGCCCACCTTGTACGTTCCGGCCGTGGTGGTGGCCAGCCAGATCTCGGCGATGCCGTCGGCCCCGG
This sequence comes from Propionibacteriaceae bacterium, assembly GCA_031272195.1. Classification (GTDB taxonomy): domain Bacteria; phylum Actinomycetota; class Actinomycetes; order Propionibacteriales; family Propionibacteriaceae; genus Propionicimonas. Next base: position 418 of record JAISUF010000223.1, on the reverse strand, counting down.
TGGACGTCTCCTCGACGCCGCCCGCGGGCACGACGAGGTTTGTCGTCGGGTTGCCGTCGGCGTCGGTCAGAATCCACTCGACCGTCTGGTTGGCCAGCGGCAGGCCTCCCAGCGAGATCGCCTTGACGTAGACCTTCTGGACGTGGGCGACGTCGCCGGCCGCCTCGACCACGGTGGTCAGCGAGCCGCGCGGGTCGGCCCACAGCTCGGTCGGCGCCGGGCAGGCCGGCGGCCCGGCCAGGCAGGGGTTCTGCGAGTTGAAGGCCAGGTTGGCCGGAGAGCCGTCGCCGCCGGCGATGTTGGACGAGGCGAGCTTCGAGGTCAGCGTCACCGTTTCGACGGCCGCGTCGCGGACGCGGTATTGCAGACGCCCGTCGGAGCCGGTCGTCAGCGTCGAGGGCAGGGACGCGCCGTAGAC
>JAISUF010000220.1 GCA_031272195.1 Propionibacteriaceae bacterium | reverse complement strand
AGTTCCTCGCCCAGCCGGCGCCGCCACAGCCAGAGCCGATCGCCGAATCCTGCCGAGCCAACCCGGCAAAACCGCCCCCGCCAACCACCGCAAGCAACCCGGCCAGCCACCCAGCCATCTGAGAAAGGAACACCATGGACCTCCTCGACATCCACGACGCCAACACCGCGTCGCAACACCTCCGCCAAACCCTCGCCGACACCTGCGGACCCCAGGCGACGACACTGACCGTCGCCTGGGACCAAGACCAGCCGACCTACCTCCTGGAAACGGGCGGCCGCCGCGCCGCCCTGCGAGACGACCACGGAGCCATCCGAGTCGTCGAATCCGTCGCCAACAGCGGCCAATGGGACACCGTCCACACCGACACCGACGACGACCCCGAAATCGTCGTCAAAGCCGTCGAGTCATGGCTGGCCTGCGGACGATAACGGCCCTCGCCAAAGATCCGTGACGGCACAGCACCAAGGCGCCGCGAAAAGCGGGCAACCACCTGGCGCACACCCCACTCAACAACGGGGAATCACGATCGTGTCGCCGGAGGGGAGGACCGCCGGATGTGGCCGGCTGGCGTGTCGCGGCCGGGTTTGCAAGCCGGGTTGGGGACGGGTCCGGGCGGGCTATTCGGCGGCCGTGTCGGCGATGCGGATGCCGACGGCGCCGAAGCCCTGGTCGGTCGCGTCGGCGAACTCGCCCCAGTCGGCTTGCCACCACCGGGAGAGTGCGTCCCGGAGGGCGAAGTCACCCAGCGGCGTCAGTCCGGCGAGCTTGGCTGTGAGCTGGTCGGCGTCGACGCCGTAGTCGGCCTCGTAGACGGCCCGGCCGCCGGGTGTGCCGTCCCAGTCGTCGAGGGTGTCGTGCCAGCCGACGACGAGGTACAGGCCGTAGCCGACGTCCATCATGGTGCCGGCCGTCATCTGGGCGAGCGCCCTCGCCTCGCCGAGGGTGAGGGGCGTGCGGCGGAGTTCGCGGGCGGCGCTGTCGCGCAGCAGCTCGACAAGTCCGCCGGCGACAGAGGACGGCGGCGTGCAGGTGCGCTCGGCCAGCGACTCGATCCAGGCGGCCGTCGCGTCGCTGGGTGTGAAGTTGATTTGTTTGCGGGCCATGGCGGCCCTCCTTTCTGCGTCGTGGCCCCGCGGCGAGGCCGCGGGGCCGGGTTGGTGTGCTAGTCGGCGCTGCCCCGGCGTCCGGAGCGGCCCATGGTGTAGGCACGCTGGGCGACAAACCGGACGGGCCAGGTGATCTTCGCGGGCCGGTGGTGCGGCTGGTTGTTGCCGGCGGTGTGGACGAGGTAGCGAGTGGTCGGCCGCCACTCGTGGTTGTCGGGCAGGTCCCCTGTCCCGTCGTGGGCCTTCGTGGTCTCGACGGCGTAGACGTCGCCCTGGCGGATGACCCGCTTGCCGTCGCGCCGGGCCTTTTTGACCGCAGCAGGCTCAAGCCAGTCGAGGGCCGCAGCGACCGTCGTGACCGTGCCGGGGACTCGGACAGCCCACCGGCCCGCGTCGTCCGTCCCGCACAGGTAGGACAGCGCCGCCTGCCGCGCGCCGTAGGCGCGGGAGTATTGCCGCCATCCGGCGGCGTGCAGAAGAGTCAGGCCCTCGGCGGCATCGGCGCGGTCCAGGCTGACGGTCTCATAGAGGCCAGTGATGTGGGTCTCGCCGCCTCGGCGCTCGATCTCGGCCACCATGGCGGCCAGCTCGGCGCGGTCCCGCTCGTCCTTGAGGGCGCGGAGCTTCAGCGCGAGACGCCTGCGGCCCGCGTCCGCGGGCACAGGCATGGCCGGAGGGTTGGCCGCCCGCTCTTTGCGTATCCGGTTGATGGCGGTCATCGACCGAGAGCCGGGCAGACCCAGGTCCTTGAGCCAAAAGGCCAGCTCGCGCGCGTCATGGGCCGACACCGACCAGACCGGGCCGCCGGAGCAGTCGAAGCCGGGGTGGTCTTTACACCACTTCTCCTCCGCCGCCACGGCCCTCCTATAATCGGCCTGGGCGGCGTTGACGGCGTCAGTGTCGCCGGGCCGGGTGGCGAACCACATCTGATCGCCAGCCGTCCGGCGAGCCTCCTTGGTGGCGTGGTAGTCGTCTTGCGCCTGGCGCTGTGCGACGTAGGCTTCCTCCCGCGTTGCCCGAAGTGCGTCGAGATCGGCGCTCAACTCGGCGCAGCGGGCTGCAAAGCCTCGCGGGGTTGTGCTTGTATTGGTCATGATCGAGGTCCTTTCTCGGTCTGGGCCCCGGCCTGCTGAACCCAGGTTCGGGGCCTCACTGTCTGTGATGCCTCCATCCTAGCACACCCTAGCGGTCGCTAGCAAGTGCTAGGATAGGTTGGTGTCGTTGGGTGTGGCGGAGCCAACCCCGATGAGGGTGTTGATGACTCGCACGACGGGTTCGACGTCGTAGCTGGTGTGGTCGGTCTTGGTGATCCGCGCGGTCGAGACTGTTCGAGGCTGTTCCCCGATCGCGTAGGAGCCGGGCGCCATTTCGACACGGGTCGCCCAAGGCCGGTGCGAGCTGGTCATCGGCACGGCGATGACCAGACCCATGGTTCGGGCCAGCCGTTCGTCCGACAGCACCAGGTGGGGGCGGTGTCCGCGCTGCTCGTGTCCTTGGGCCGGGTCCATCGAGAGCCACACCACGTCCCCGCGCCCAGGGATGTCGGCCATCATGCTTCCTCGCCCAGCGTCTGGTCCTCGATGGCGTAGCCCTCGTCGAGCTGGTCGCCGCCGCCGCAGACCGCCGCGGCATAGGACTGTGGCGTGAGGTCGGCGAACGACCCCCAGAACCGGGCCTGCTCATGCTCGTCCAGCAGCGACTGCAGGAACGCGTCGATGGTCTTCGACGCGCCCTCGGCGGCCGTCTTGATCCGGTCACGGGTGTCAGTGTGGATCGCTATCGTAGTACGACTCATACACGGATTCTATCAGACTATATAGTCTGACTCGATAGTGCACACATCTTCAGAGAGCCGCACTTGAGGAGGCGCTGGAAAGCGGGCAATACTGGAGATCCAGCTTGAGTTGGGGGAGAGGGGGGAAAGGTGACCGCCCAAGACCGCGACGCCCGATCGTGGACACTGGGACGCGCCGTCGACGCCTACCTCGACGAGGTCGCCGCCCAGGCCGCGCGCGGCGACCTGTCGGACAACACGCACGCCGCCTACGCCGCAGACCTGCGGGAGCTGGCCGACATCCTGGGGGAGGGGACCCCCCTCGGCGGAATCACCGGCCCCGACCTGGACGACGCGATCACACGGCACCGGGCCACGCCCGACCGGCGCCACACCCGCGCGCCCGCCCCGGCCGCGCCGAAAGCCGCCGACAGCGTGGAGAGGTTCCGCGCGTCCGTTCGCAGGTTCTTCACCCGCGCCGCCGTCCTCGGCTGGATCGGCAGATCGCCTGTCGAGGACATGGCCGCCCGCCGGCGGCCCGCCAAACCAGCACTGTCCGAACACCGCCGCGCCCTCACACGGGCGCAAACCCGAGCCCTGCTCGACCACGGCGCCGGCGACCCCTCGCCAGACAGCCCCGCCCACAACCCGCTATACGCCCGCGACCGGTTCGTCCTACACGCCCTGGCCGTCCTCGGCGTGCGCGTCTCCCCGCTGTGCGCCGCCAACATATCCGACATCGACAGCCCGGCCGCGAACCAGGGGAGCGCCGCCACCTGGCGGTTCGTCACCAAAGGCCGCAAAGCCATGTCCCTCCCCGTGCCGGCGCCCCTCGCCGAACTGCGCGACGCCTACCTCGCCACCCGGCCCGGCGCGGCGGGCGACGACCCGCTGATCGCCACGCGCAACGGCAACCGCGCCACCCCCCGCGACATCGAGCGCATCCTCGACCGCGCCCACCAAAGAGTCCTCGCAGCAGACCCCTCCAACGCCCGCGCGCTGACACCCCACGCCCTGCGCCACACCGCCGCCACCCTGATGCTCGCCGACGGATGGGACGTCAAAATCGTCAAAGGACTACTCGGCCACTCCAACCTCGCCACAACCAGCAAATACCTTGACGAAATCCCAGGCGAGCTAGAAGCCGCCGTCCGCGACCACAGCGCCAAACTCGCCCACGGCAACCTTGGCAACCAAACCTGAAGAGACTGGAGAGCCAGCCATGCCGTCCCTCACCACCGGTTGCGGAGACTGTCCACGCGGCCACCCGCCCGCACCCGGACCCGGCCAGCGACCCAGTCGCGCCCCGTCCAAACGCCCGGCCGCCGACGCCATGAGCCGCGCTTCCACGGGACGGACGGCCCGCCGCGCAACCGCGATGGTCGCGCTCGCGGCGGCCGCCGCGGCGACAGCCGCCGCCATCGCCGCGGCGTCGCTTCTGGGCGGCCGTCCCGCCGAGACCCCCTCCGGCCCCGCCA
>JAISUF010000137.1 GCA_031272195.1 Propionibacteriaceae bacterium | reverse complement strand
GGTGCGGACTTGCCGGCCGACTCGTCCGCGGCGTCCGCGCCGCCTGGCGGCGGGGCGTCTTCGAGCGTCGCGGGCCAGGCCGGGGCGGTGGAGTCCTCCCCGCCTTCGGCTACGCCCGTGTTTGGCGGGCCCGGCCTGCCGCCGTCGGGACTGGGCCAGGCGTCGTCCGTCGCCCCGGCGCCGACCGTCGCCTCGGCGGCGTCCGGGCTGGGCATGTCGGGCCCGCCCGCGCCCTCGGATCCGGCGTCGGGGAGTGCCGCGTCCGGCGCGGTCGGCCAGCCGCCTGCCAGGCTGCCCGCGCCGCCTGTGGCGTCGGCGTCGCCGAGGCCGGTGTTCGCGGACTCGCCGACTGTGGGCGGGTCTTCGGCGGCGGCCGTCGGCGAGGGGCCCAGCGAGCGGGAGTTGATGGAGATCTTCGAGGAGGTTGAGGCCTGATGGCCGTGTCGGAAGCGGCGGTGTACTCCGATTACACCAAAGACAAGGCGGGGGTGTTCTTCGGCCTGTCCGGGGCCCAGCTCGTCGGCTGTCTGGCGGCCGGGGTTCCGCTGCTGGCGGCCGCGGGCCGGTCGGACTGGGCCGGCGTCGCGGCCGGGGTTGTCGTGTTCGCGGTCGGCGCCGCGTTGGTCGCCGTGCCGCTGTGGGGGCGCTCGGCGTTCGGCTGGGCGTTCGCGGTGTGCATGTTTGGAGTTGGAGCTGTGGCTGGATGGAGCATGTGGCGGTCGAGGGCCGCCAGGGGCAGGAGCGCCGAAGGCGTGGACATGCCGGGGGTGTTGCAATCGTTGGAGATCCACGACGGGCCGCCGACCGGCGCCGACATGCGCCGCCCGGCCGTCGTGCAGAACCACGCCGCCCGGACCTGGGCGGTCAGCGCCGCGGTGACCCATCCTGGGCTGGCGCTGGCCGAGGGGCAGGACCGCGACTTCATGGGGCAGGGTTTGACCGAGCTGCTGAACGCGGCGGCCCGCTCCGGCGTCGTCGACGAGGTCGTGTTCATCGTGCGGACGGTGCCCGACGACGGCCAGGAGCGCCGCGAATACCTGGCCCGGCACACCCGGCCGGACGCGCCGCCGGCGTCCCGCAAGGTGTGCGACGACATGGCCGGGGCGGTGCTGCGGGTGTCGGTCCGCACCGAGTCGTTCGTGACGGTCGTGGTCCGCGAGGGGCGCCTGGCCAGGCAGTCCCGCGAGTTCGGCGGCGGCTTGCAGGGCAGGCTGAAGTCGATGGCCATGGTGTGCTCGGAGATCGAGGCCCGGCTGCGCTCCGGGATGCGCATGGAGGAGGTCCGCTGGCTGACCAGCCCGGAGCTGGCCGTCGCGGTGCGGACCGGGTTCGCGCCCGGCGACCGGGGCGGCATCGTCGCGGCGGCCGCCGCCAAGCGCGGCTCCCCGGTTGTGTGCGACGAGGTGTCGTGGCCGCAGGCCGGCCCGACCGGCGCGGACAGCGCCATAAGGCATTACGGGCACGACGCCTGGTGGTCCTGCTCGGACACGGTCAGGCTGCCGCCGGGCGGCACCCGCCTCGGGGCGCTCAGCCCGGTCATGCTGCCGGACGAGGACGGCGAGCGCCGCTGCCTGATGGTCGCCTACCCGGTCGTCGACACGGCCACGGCGCAGCGCAAGGTGCGCCGCGCCGGCGGGTCGCTGGACATGGCCGAGGCGGCCAACGAGCACCTCGGCCGCCGCACGACCGCCGCCGAGAAGATGCAGGGCGGCCGCATCCGGGGCCTGGACGCGAAGATCGCCGAGGGCTACGCCCTGGTCCGCCCGTATTGTTTGGCGACGGTCACCGTGCCGCGCACGACGAGCATCGCCGAGCGCGGCCGCCGCCTCGACTCGGCCGTGCGCGGCTCCGGCTTCGAGCCTTTGCGGCTCGACCTGTCCCAAGACGTCGCGTTCGCCGCGTCCGTCCTGCCGCTGGGCGTCACGCTGGGCGGGGGCCTGTGATGCCGCGCGACGGGCGCGGCGGCCGGGGTCGGCCCGCCAACGCGAGGGGCCGCTCTGGGGCCGATTGCCGGGGGCGTGGCGTGGACGCGCTGCTGGCCGACTTCGGCCACGACCTGCCCGCCATCACCGCCCCGAACCCGGCCCCGAAAGAGCCGAGGCTGTTCCGGGATGCGCCCCGCCGCGGCGCCCGCGCCAAATGGTCGGGCTGGTGCCCGGCCCCGCGCCCGCCCGTCGCCCAGGCGCGGATGTCGTCGGACCAGGCGCCCGCCCTGTGGCCGTTCGTGGCCGCCCCCGGCCTGAAGCCGCACGGGGCGCAGATGGGCATCGACGAGTTCAGCCGCGGCCCGATGTACTGCGACCCGCACGGCTGGGTGCTGGACTCCGACATGCCGGTGTCCAATCCGAACATGTTCGTGTTCGGCAAGCCGGGCGTCGGCAAGTCGGCCACCGTCAAGGCGTTCATTCTGCGGATGATGGCGTTCGGCTACAAGTGCCTGATAGTCGGCGACCCGAAAGACGAGTACGAGAAGCTGTGCGGGTTCCTCGGCGTCCAGCCGATCGCGCTCGGCCAGGGCCTGGGCAACCGCGTCAACGCGCTCGAGTTCGGCCCCCTGTCGCGCGGCTGGGAGCACCTGTCCGCCGAGGAGCGCCGCCGCCGCTGCGAGATCGTGTTCGCCCGCTGGCTGACGCTGGTGCGCGGCATGGTCGGCTCGCAGAAGATCGGCGCCGACGCGGTGCCGTTCGGCCCCGTCGAGGAGGTCGCGGTCGACTACACCCTGAAACGCCTCACCGGCTACGCCCACGGCAACGACCAGCTCGCCCCCACCACCGTCGCCCAGCTGTGGCACAGGCTGAACAACCCCGACGGCGAGCTGGTCGCCGAGTGCCGCTACGCCGACGCCCGCCAGTTCCTCGACGAGACGCGCCTGCTGCGCGACGCCCTCGGCTCGATGGTGAACGGCGCCCTGGCGGGCCTGTTCGACCAGGAGACGAACATCGACCTGGACTGGTCGGCGCCGATCGCATCGCTGTCGCTGCGCCGCCTCGACGGCCTCGGGGAGGACGCCGTCGGCATGGCCCTGCTGTGCCTGAACAGCTGGGGGCGGGCGATGCGCGAGGCGGCCGAGCCGGGCGACATGCGCATCGTGGTCCGCGACGAGTCGTGGAAGCAGATGCGGCTGGGAGTGGACGCCGTGAAATCGTTCGACGCCGACCTGCGGCTGTCCCGCAGCGACGGCGACATCCAGTTGGCGGTCGCCCACAAGCCGTCCGACCTGCTGTCTGCCGGCGACGAGGGCTCCCAGGCCTCCCACATCGCCAAGGACATGCTGTTCCTGGCCGACACCAAGATCCTGTGCGGCCAGGACTTGAAAGTCGCCCGCGAGCTTGACGAACTGGTCGGGCTCGGCCCGATGGCCCGCGACCTGGTCACCGGCTGGGCCCGCCAGGCCCCCGGCCGCGCCCTCTGGATCGTCGGCGAGCGCATGTTCAAGGTCCAAACCATCCTCCACCCGCTGGAGCGGCGGCTGTGCTACACCCAGGACGCCCTGGAGGGCGCCAGATAGGGGCGGCCATGAAGGCGGTTGTTGCGGTCGCGGCCGGGCTGGCGCTCGTCGCCCCATCGGCGCTCATGGCCCTGCTGTGCGCGTTCATGGCACCCGCCGTCCTGTTCGGACAGAACGACCCGTGCCCCGGCACGGACCAGGCGAACACGTCGACGGCCTCCCTCGGCGGCCTGGCGGTGATGAGTTTCAACATCAAGTACTCCTCGTGGGACCCCGCCGCCGACGGCCTCGGCGCCCACAGCGCCGAACTCGCCTGGACGGCCAGATCCCAAACAGTCCTCGCCCTGATCTCCTCCATGGCGCCCGACGTGGTCGGCTTCCAAGAGGTCAACGCCGACCAGCACAAACTCCTCCAGGCCGCCATGGACGACTACGCCTGGGTCGGGACGGACACCGTCACCCCGATCGCCTACAACGCCGACCGGTTCGACAAGCTCGACTCCGGCTGGACCAAGATCCTCGACGAGCACGACCCGCACTCCACCCACAACCGCTGGGTCCGCTGGGCGAAGCTGCGCGACACCGCCGACAACAGCGTGTTCGTCGCCGCGAACATCCACAACGAGAACGGCCGCGACAACGACTCCGCCAGGAAGGCGGCCCTGGAGGTCGCCCTGGACGCCCTCGACGCCGCCAACCCGAAAAACCTGCCGATCGTGCTCACAGGAGACTTCAACGCCGACACCGGCGCCGACTCCGCCAAGCTGCTGTACGACGGCGGCTGGGAGCCCGCCCACGAAACCGCGCCCATCAGCATCGTGCCGTGGGACGGCCTGTCGACCTACAACGGGTGGGGCGACCAACTCGACGGCAGTTTCCGCCTGGGCGCCCTCCGCAAGGGCATGACGATGGACATGGTATGGACCGGCCACGGCGCGGCCGCCATGGCCTGGCAGATCGTCATCCCCGC
>JAISUF010000194.1 GCA_031272195.1 Propionibacteriaceae bacterium | reverse complement strand
TCCGCGGTGACCGTCGCCAAACCCGGCCGCCCGGCGGCCTCCGCCCTAAGCCAGATGGCCCTGGTCGCGCTCGGCACCAAGTCCGGCGACGAGGTGGCGATTACGGCATCCGGCCCCGACGCCGCCGAAGCCGTCGCCGCCCTGACAGCCCTGATCACCGAGGGCTTCGGCGAGGCCGAGACCCCGGCCTACGCCGGGGGGCGAGATCCCGGCTTTCGCCGGGATGACGGGAGGGTCGGCCGGGATGACGGGATTATCCTGCCCCAAGTGCTCCTGTTTGGCGGCCAAAGCGCCTACGGCTTGGGCGGCCACCTCGTCCAGGCCCAAACCGGCGGAGGCGGCCACGACGGCGACGACGAGACCCTCGACGAAGGGCGCGGCGACCAACCGCACGGAGCAGTCGACGGCGGCGAACTCCAGCGCCATCTCGGCGCTGAGCAGGGCGGACCCCAGATCCATCAGCACCAGCACGCCGTCGTCCGACGCGACGGCACCAATCCCCTCCGCGATGGCCACGGCATCGGTGCCGGTCGCCCCGCCAACGGCCCCGGCGGCCACCGCGATGGGCGGCGGGCCTCCGGGGGCCATCTCGAGGGCGAGCTTGACCGCCGCCTCGGCCAGCGGTGCGCTGTGCGAGACGACTACTATCCCGACCATGTCCGCTTACCGCAGCGCGTCTGCCAAGGTGGCGAACAGGAAGGCGGTCGAGGCGCTGCCCGGATCCATATGGTCCGCGCTGCGCTCGCCCAGGTAGCTGGCGCGGCCCTTGCGGGCGACCAGCGGCACGGTCGAGTCGCGCCCAGCGGCGGCCGCCGCCGCGGCAGCAGACGCCGCCTCGCCGATGCTCGACCCGCCGGCCACCGCCGCGTCGTAGGCGTCGAGCGCGGGCGCCATGGCGTCCACCATGGACTTGTCCCCGATCTCGCCCTTGCCGCGCGCGACCACGCCGTCCAGACCCGCCCGCAGTGCGGCGCCGAGCCCTACACCGTCCAGCTCCTCGGCGGCACCGGAGGCGACGCCGAAGCGGAGGAAGAAGGTGCCGTAGAGCGGCCCGGAAGCCCCGCCGACGGTCGTCACCAGGGTCATGCCCACGGCCTTGCCGAGCTCACCCGGCGTCGCGGGGGGCGCGGCGGCGAGCTTGTCGGCCACCGCCGACATCCCGCGCGCCATGTTGATGCCGTGGTCGGCGTCGCCGATGGCCGAGTCGAGCTCGGTCAGCCACTGCTTGTTCTCCTCCACGACGTCGCGGAAGGCGAGCAGCCAGTCGGTCAAGGTCTGAACGGTCGCGGTCGCGCTCATGGCTCACACTCCCCAGCGCAGTCCGGGGGTGTTGACGGGGGCGTCCCACAGGCCGAGCAGTTCGTCGTCGGCCTTGAGGACCGTCACCGAGCAGCCGGCCATCTCCAGCGAGGTGATGTAGTTGCCCACCAGGGTGCGCGCGACGGTGACGCCGGCCGCGTCGAGGAGGGCCTTGACTTCGCCATACATCACGTATAGCTCGATGAGCGGCGAGCCGCCCATGCCGGTCAGCATGACGATGGTCGGCGCACCCGTGAAGTCGAGGTCGGCCAGGATCGGCTCGACCAACTGCGCGGCGATGTCCTTGGCGGGGGCCAGCGGCACGCGGTGGCGCCCCGGCTCGCCGTGGATGCCGATGCCGATCTCCATCTGGTCGTCGGGCAGGTCGAACGTCGGCTTGCCGGCGGCGGGGACAGTGCAGCTCGTCAGGGCCATGCCCATCGAGCGGCCCTGCGCGTTGACCTTGGCGGCGAGGTCGTAGACCGCGTCGAGGTCGCGCCCCTGCTCGGCGGCCGCGCCGACGATCTTCTCCAGCAGGACGGTGAGGCCGACGCCCCGCCGCCCGGCGGTGTAGAGCGAGTCCTGCACGGCCACGTCGTCGTCCACCACGATGGACTTGACCGTAACGCCCGTCTCGGCGGCGGCCAGTTCGGCGGCCATCTCGAAGTTCATCACGTCGCCCGTGTAGTTCTTCACGATGTGCAGCACGCCCGCGCCACCGTCGACGGCCTTGGTGGCCGCCAGCATCTGGTCGGGCGTCGGGGAGGTGAACACCTCGCCCGCACAGGCCGCGTCGAGCATGCCCAGCCCGACGAAACCGCCGTGCAGCGGCTCGTGGCCGGAGCCACCGCCGGAGATGAGTCCGACCTTGCCGTTGACGGGGGAGTCGCCGCGGTAGATGACGCGGTTCTCATAGTCGATCTTGAGCCCGGGGTGGGCGGCCGCGATGCCCTTGAGGGCGTCGGCGACTACGCCGTCCGGGGAGTTGATTAGCTTCTTCATTATTCCGATGTCTCCTTGTCAGCGGTTGTGTGGGAGAAGAGGCCGAACAGCAGGGCGCCGGCGACACCGGCGAGCAGTTCGGCGGCGATGTAGACCGGCCACTGGCCCCACTCGACCTCGCCACCCATGATTTGCTGGACCAGCATCGGTCCAGTTGTGCGCGCCGGGTTGATGGATGCGCCCGTCGTTGGGGCCACCGGAATGATCGCGGCGAACACAACGAATCCTATAGCGATTCCGGCCATCCCACCGGCGGCTTTGCGATAAATCGCGCCGAAAACGGCATACACCAAGATGAACGTGCCGATGAACTCGGCGGCGAACGCTTGGTACCAAGGGGTGTCGCTGGAGTAGGCCGCGACGCCCAGCCCCAGGTCGCTCGCCTTCTTGCCGAGCACGGCGATGATGGCGAACGAGCCGACGACGGCCCCGACGACCTGCGCCGC
>JAISUF010000193.1 GCA_031272195.1 Propionibacteriaceae bacterium | reverse complement strand
GCTGTCGGCCGCCATGGACACCGTCACCGAGTCACGGATGGCCATCGCCATGGCCCGCGAGGGCGGCATGGGCATCCTGCACCGCAACATGCCCGCCGACGCCCAGGCCACCCAGGTCGACCGCGTCAAACGCTCCGAGGCGGGCATGGTCGACCAGCCGATCACGACCACGCCGGAGTCGACCATCGGCGAGGTCGACGCCATCTGCGCGCAGTACCGCATCTCCGGGCTGCCGGTGGTCGACGACGACCTGCGCCTGCTCGGCATCGTCACCAACCGCGACATGCGCTTCGAGGACGACCCGAACCGGCTGGTCGGCGAGGTCATGACGAAAATGCCGCTGGTGACCGGCCATCCCGGCATCTCCGGCGACGACGCGCTGAGACTGCTGGCCCAGCACAAGATCGAGAAGCTGCCGCTGGTCGACGCCGACGGCAAACTGCGCGGCCTGATCACGCTCAAAGACTTCGTCAAGTCGGACAAGTATCCGCTGGCCAGCAAAGACCCGGCCGGGCGGCTGCGGGTCGGGGCCGGCGTCGGCTTCTTCGGCGACGCCTGGGAGCGCGCCATGACGCTGGTCGAAGCCGGGGTGGACGCCCTGGTGGTCGACACCGCCCACGGCCACACCCAGGGCGTGCTCGACATGATCGCCCGGTTGAAGCGGGAGCCTGCCGCCGCCGAGGTCGACGTCATCGGCGGCAACATCGCCACCTACGAGGGCGCCAAGGCGTTGGTCGAGGCCGGCGCGGACGGCGTCAAAGTGGGCGTCGGGCCCGGCTCGATCTGCACGACGCGGGTGGTGGCCGGCGTGGGCGTTCCGCAGGTGACGGCCATCTACGACGCCGCGCGGGCCTGCATCCCGGCGGGCGTGCCGGTGATCGGCGACGGCGGCCTGCAATACTCCGGCGACATCGCCAAGGCCCTGGTGGCCGGGGCCGACTGCGTCATGCTCGGCTCGCTGCTGGCCGGCTGCGAGGAGTCGCCCGGCGAGCTGGTATTCATCAACGGCAAACAGTTCAAGTCGTATCGCGGCATGGGGTCGCTGGGGGCGATGGCCAAGCGGGGCCGCAAAGCCTCCTATTCGCGCGACCGCTACTTCCAAGGCGACGTCGACTCCGACGACAAACTCATCCCCGAGGGCGTCGAGGGGCAGGTGGCCTATCGCGGTCCGCTGGCGGCCGTCGCCTACCAGCTGGTCGGCGGGCTGCGCCAGTCGATGTTCTACTCCGGCGCGTCGACCATCGCCGAACTGCACGCCAACGGCCGCTTCGTCCGCATCACCTCGGCGGGGCTGCGCGAGTCGCACCCGCACGACATCCAGATGACGATCGAGGCCCCCAACTATTCGGCCAAGGAGTCTTCGTGATCGAGATCGGGCTGTCCAAGCGGGCCGTCGAGGTGTTCGGCTTCGACGACATCGCTATCGTCCCCAACCGCCGCACCAGGGGCGTGGAGGAGGTCAACCTGGCTTGGAAGCTGGACGCGCTGACGTTCGACTTCCCCGTCATGGCCGCCCCGATGGACTCGGTGATGTCGCCGGCCACCGCCATCTTGATGGGCAAGCTGGGCGGGCTGGGCGTCCTCAACTTGGAGGGCCTGTGGACGCGCTACGACGACCCCTCCCCCGTGCTGGACGAGCTAGCCGCCATCCACGACCCGCAAGCCGCCACCAAGAAGCTGCAAGAGGTCTACGCCCGCCCGATCCAACCCGAGCTGATCGGGCGGCGGCTGGCCGAGATCGCCGACGCCGGTGTGCCGGTGGCCGGTTCGCTGTCGCCGCAAACCTGCGCCGAGTTCGCGCCAGTGGTGGAGAAGGCCGGCCTGGACTTCTTCGTGATACGTGGCACGTCGGTGTCGGCCGAGCACGTCTCCAGCGTCCACGAGCCGCTCAATTTGAAGAAGTTCATCTACAACCTCGACATCCCCGTCATCGTCGGCGGCTGCGCCAGCTACCAGACGGCCCTCCACCTGATGCGGACCGGGGCAGCGGGCGTGCTAGTCGGCTTCGGCGGGACGGCTGCGGGACGGGCCCGCCGGGTGCTTGGCGTCGAGGTGCCGATGGCGTCCGCCCTGGCCGACGCCGCCGAGGCCCGCCGCGACTATCTGGACGAGTCCGGCGGGCGTTACGTCAACGTCATCGCCGACGGGGCTTTGGGCAGCTCCGGCGACATCGCCAAGGCGATCGCCTGCGGGGCCGACGCCGTCATGGTCGGCTCGCCGTTCGCTCGCGCCGAGGAGGCCCCCGGGAAGGGCTTCCACTGGGGCCGCGAGGCCTGGCACGCCAGCCTGCCGCGCGGCGAGCGGGCCAAGTTCACCACCGTCGGCACCTTCGAGGAGATCCTGTTGGGTCCCTCGCACGTCGCCGACGGCACGATGAACCTGGTCGGCGCTTTGCGCCAGGCCATGGCCACCACTGGCTACAGCGACGTCAAGAGTTTCCAGCGGGTCGACGTGGTCGTCCACACCCGCTGAGCGGACTCGTCCCACCAACGTGGCATCAGCGTGACATCGGTTCTCTTGTCACGTGCCCCAGGCGGGCTGCCCCCGACAACCACGTGACAACAGAACAGTCCCTATGTCATGTGCCCATGTCGCGCGGTCACTTCTTGGGGCCGGGGGGCATCATGTGGCCGACGACGACCGCCAGCAGCAGGACCGCCCCGAGGCAGGCCAGCATGCCCGGCAGGAGGCTGTGGTCGCCGCTGAGGCGCAGACCGCCCGTCACGACGCTGGGCGCGCCACCGGCCGTCGCCGAGGCGGACGACCCGGCCGACTTCAAGGAGACGTCCCTGGTCTCGACCTTGGCGGTGGCGTTGCTTGGCGGCGCGACTGGCTGGTCGGATCCGCCCTCGTGGGACGGCGTCGGCAGGGCGCGGAACCACGGCGCGTCGGCCAGGCGCGACACATCCACGCCGGGGACGGCCGATGGAGCGGTGGCGTTCCCGGGCGTCTCGGAGGCGGCGGGCGTCGGCGCGGTCGAAGCCGGCCCGGTGGCGGACGGGCTGGACGGCGACGATGAGGCCGGACCAGGCGATGTCGCCGGACCAGGCGATGTGCCCGTCCCGGTCGGCGTCGGCGGCGTGGCGGACCCGCCGGACGCGGTCGGCGTCGGCGTGTCGGCCTCGTACAGGGCCGTCACCACCAAGTCGCTGGTGACGGCGCCGAAGTCGGTGTCCCAACCGGTGAAATGGTGGCCGGGACGCTCCGGCGCGGCAGGCGCCACGGCGGGGTCGCCGTGGGCGACCTGCTGGGCCTCGATCACCTGGCCGTCGTGGTCGACGAACGTCACCGTGTGGCGGACGCGGTCGAATTGGGCGTGGACGGTCAGGTCGGACTCGATGCCTTCCAGGGCGGCGTCCCAGCCGGTGAAGACGTAGCCGTCGTGGGCCGGGTCGGCCGGCGGCACCACGGAGCCGCCGTCGGCAACCGTCACGCGTCCCAGCTCCGAGCCGTCCAGGTCGACGAAAACCACCTGGTAGGTGTTGAGGTCGTATTGGGCGTAGACGTCGACGTCGCGTTTGACGTCGCGCACCCCCGCCGGGTCCCAGGCGGCGAACTTGTGGCCCTTCCAGGCCGGGTCGGGCGGCGTGGTCGGGGCGCCGCCGAAGTCGACCAACTGCTGGTTCAAGACGGTGCCGTCGTGGTCGATGTAGCTGACCTTGAACTGCTTCAGCACCAGCTTGCCCGTCACCTCCATGTCTTCGGTGACGGCGCTGAAGGCGACATCCCAGCCGCGCCACTGGTAGCCCTCCGGGATCGGCACCTGCGGGGCGGTGGCCGGCTGGCCGTGGTCGACGGTCTCCCTGGCCAGCACCTTCGCCTCCTGGAGCTGTCCCCCGGCGGCGTTCAGATAGACGACCTTGAAGACGACCTGGTGGGTGACCAGCTTGAAGTCGGCGGTATAGGTGGCGGCCCGGAACAGGCCGTCGGCGTCGGGCTCGGGCTTCAACTCGGGATCGCTGGAGACGAGCCGGCCGTCGCGGTACCAGCCGTCGAACTGGTAGAACTCCGAGGCCGGACGGGCCAGCACCGGCACGGGGGCCCCCGTCGCCATGCCGACGGTCTGGTTGGCCGACAGCTTCCACAGCAGCGTGTCCTCCACTTTGACGCGGCCGAAGTCGCGGTTGGAGACGTTGAAGACCAGCTTGACCTGCAGCTCCTCCCATTGGGCGTACAGCGTCTGGTCGCCCGCCGAGGTGATGTACTCCGCGCCCAGGGCGTAGGCGGCGCCGGAGCCGTCGGCGGCGGTGTTCCAGCCAACCAGCCGGTAGCCGCCGCGCTGGAAGGCGGGCACCTCGACGGCGGTCAGCGTGCCGACGTTGTTGCCGCGCACCATCAGGTAGGACGGGTCGTCGATGCCGTCGCCGTCGGCGTCGGCGCTCAGCGAGGCGCCAGCGCCGGTGTTTGAGGCGTACGTCAGCGTCACCAGCGAGGTGGTGTCGTAAACCGGTTTGCAATACGGGTAGAGGTGCGGCTCGCCGACCATCGTGAAGGCCGCGCCCGGCGCGTAGATGGCGCCGCGGCCGTTGACCCGCCAGCCGACGAACGTCTGGCCGGAGTCGCAGCCGGGCGGCGCCGCCTCGGCGTCCAACGCGACCACGGGCACCCCCTGGGCGTAGCCGCCGCCGTCCTGGCCGGAGTCGGTCGCCACCGGTTTTCCGGTGACGGTTTGGTAGTATGCGTAGAGGCCGTCCACCTTCCAACGGGCGTACAGCGTGTAGTCCTTGTAGACCTTGGTGTCGGTCGGGAACCCCACGACGTCGTCCTTGCCTGCCGGCTTGTAGCCCCAGCCGACGAACAGGCCGCGCACCGGGTCGGACAGATAGTTGGCCAGGAAGGCCAGCCCGCCGATGTTGAGAGCGTTGAAGTTGACCAGTGCGCCGTCGGCGACGCCCTGCACGTCGCTGCCGTCGGCGGCCAGCGGCGAGCCGTCGGCGTCGACGAAGCGGATCTGGTGGTCGTTCGACTCCCACTTGGCGTACGCCACGACGTCGGCCGCGCCGATGGCGGTGTCGAAGTCGAAGGGCAGCGTC
>JAISUF010000190.1 GCA_031272195.1 Propionibacteriaceae bacterium | reverse complement strand
CGCCTTGGGCGTGCCCGATCGGAAGCTGCCGGTGGCCACGGCCGTCGTCGCCCACCTCGACGCCGCCGGCCACACCGTCGCCGTGGAGTGGCACGAGCCGCCCGGCTGAGGGCGCCGGCTTGTGGACAACCGCTGACGGCGCCCACCGCGCGCAGGAAGTTATCCACAGTTTCGCTGCGGCCTGACGCGGCCGGCGCGGCTTCCCAATAATTCGGCGCGTGAGCGGAAATGTGCTTGTCGTCGCCGGACCGGGGCCGGTGGCCGATCTGGTCGGGTCGGCCGCCGCCGCCCAAGATCTCTCGGTCCAGACCACCTCCGACTTGGCGGAGGCGGCCGCCGCCTGGACTCAGGCGAACGTCGTCTTCATAGCCGAGGAGCTGGCCGAACAGGTGGCGGGCCGCGCCCTGGCGCGCCGGGGCGGAGTCTTCCTGGTCGGCTCCGACGACTCGGCGCTGGCCCGCTGGTCGGCCCCTCTGGGCGCGGAGGTGATTCCGCTGCCGTCTGGCGGCGCCTGGCTGGGCGCGGTCCTCGACTCCGGCGACGCGCGCTCCGGCGCGCCGATCCTGGCCGTCTTCGGCGGCTCCGGCGGGGCCGGGGCCTCGACGCTGGCGGCGGCCCTGGCCCTGGCCGCCTCCCAGCAGGGCCAGTCGTCCGCCCTGGTCGACCTCGACCCGCTCGGCGGCGGCATCGACCTGCTGCTGGGCATCGAGCGCGCCCAGGGGTGGCGCTGGCCCAGCCTGCGCACCGCCGAGGGCCACGTCGGCGATCTGCGCGGCTATCTGCCCCAACTCGACAAGGTGACGGTCGTGTCGATGTCGCGGGAGTCCGACGTCGACGTGACGACCGAGCCGCTGCGGGCGATCATCGCAACGCTGCGGCGCAGCCACGACTTGGTGGTGATCGACGTCGGGCGCAACTTGTCGACCGCCTCCAGCGAGGCCGCCCGCATCAGCACGCGGCGCCTGCTGCTGGCGGTCTCTAGCGTGCGGGGCATCGCCGCCGCCGCCCAGGTGCGGCAGCGCTTCGGCTTGGACGAGGCCGAGCTGGTCGTCCGGGGCCACCAGGCCGGCACAGTCGCCGACGTGCTCGGCCTGCCATTGGCCGGGCGCATACCCCACAACAAGGCGCTGCCCGCCGCGGCCGACCGGGGCGATCTGGCTTGGCTGTCGGCGCGCAACCCGTATCTGAGGGCATGCGCCAAACTGCTCGCGCAAAGGCCGCGCCCATGAGCGATATCGACGACATCCGCGACCACCTGTCCAAGCACGGCCTGCCGACCGGCCCGGCCGAGGTGGGGGCGGCCATGCGGGCCGTCGGCATGCTCGTCACCGACGCGACGGTGCTGTCCACACTCGAAGCCCTGCGGCGCGACAGCGAAGGCGTCGGCATCCTCGAACCGCTGCTCGCCCTGCCCGGCGTGACGGACGTCGTCGTCAACGGCCCCGGCGCGATTTATTACGACTGCGGCGAGGGGCTGCGCCGATCCGATGTCCGCTTCGCCGACGAGGCGGACCTGCGCCGTTTCGCCACCCGTTTGGCCGCCACCGCCGGACGGCGGCTGGACGACTCCAGCCCCTTCGTCGACGCCCGTCTGAAATCGGGCGGCCGCTTCCACGCCATCTTGGGCGGCCGGACCGATTGCGGTACCTGCCTGTCGCTGCGCGTCCCGCAAGCCAGGCGGCTGGGGCTCGACGAATGGGTCGGCGGCGGCTCGATGAGCCGCCAGTGCGCGGCCATCGTCTCGGCCTTGGTTGACAGCCGCCAATCGTTCCTGGTGTCCGGCGGCACGGGTTCGGGCAAGACGACGCTGTTGGCCACCCTACTCGGCCTGGCCGATCCGTCCGAGCGGCTGCTGATCGTCGAGGACTCGCGCGAGCTGGACCCGGGCAACCCCCACACTTTGCGCCTGGAGGCCCGCCCGCCGAACGCCGAGGGGCGGGGGTCAGTGCCGATGTCCGACCTGGTCAAGCAGGCCTTGCGCATGCGCCCGGACCGGCTGGTGGTCGGCGAGGTGCGCGGCGCCGAGATCACCGACTTGCTGATGGCCCTCAACACCGGCCACGAGGGCGGCTGCGGGACGGTCCACGCCAATTCGGCCGCCGACGTGCCGGCCCGGCTGGAAGCCTTGGCCGCCCTGGGCGGAATGGGCCGTCTGGCCTTGCACGCCCAACTGGCGTCGGCGTTGAAAGTCTTCATCCACATCCGCCGCCTCGGTCCGGGCGTCCGCTGGGTGGCCGAGCTGAACGTCCTCGACATCGACCCCGCGGGCCTGTGCCGGGCGGTTCCAGCGGCCCGCTTCGACCCGTCGGCCGGCATGGTCCGGGAGACGGGCTTCGCTTTGCTGGAAGGCCTGTTGCGATGAGCACGGTGGCGGCGCTGGCGGCGGGTTTGGCGGTCTGGCTGGCCTTCGCCGCGCCGCCGCGCCGCCGCCTGGCTCCGCCACGGCCGCCGACGGCCGCCGCCCGGTCTTGGCTGGCGGCTTGGCCGATGGCCGCCGGTTTGGCCGTCGGGGCGGCCGTGGCGCTCTGGTTCGGCCCGCTGGTCGGCTTGGCGGCGGCGCTGCCCGCCGCCACGGTTTGCTGGATCGCGCGGCGGCAGCGGCTGCGTTTCGTCACGTTGCGGCGGCGCTCGCGCATCGAAAGCGCCTGCCGCATGATCGCCGGAACACTGCGCGTCGGACGCCTGCCCGGCGAGGCGCTGCGGCTGGCCGCCAAGGACTGCCCCGAGTTCGCCAGGGCGGCCGGGGTCGAGCAACTCGGCGGCGACATCCCCGCTGCGCTGCGCGCCCAAGGGGGCCTGCCAGGCGGGGAAGCGCTGGTGGACTTGGCGGCCGCCTGGGAGTTGGCCCAGCGCACCGGGGCGTCGCTGACAGTCACCTTGGACATGCTGTCGAGGCAGTTGGCCGAGCAAGTCGAGGTCCGCCAAGTGGTGTCTTCGGAGCTGTCGGCGCCGCGCTCGACCGGCCGCCTGCTGGCGGCGTTGCCAGTCGCCGGAATCGGTCTGGGATACATGATGGGCGGCGACCCGCTGGAGTTCCTGATCGGCTCGGCGGCCGGCCAGTTCGTGCTGCTGGCGGGCGTCGTCCTGGCCTGCGCCGGAGTCGTTTGGACTGAGAGGATCGCCGATGATTGACGTCTGCGCGGCGGCGGCCTGCGCCGGCCTGGCCGTTTGGCTTCTAACAAGCCCGAGTCCACGGTGGCGCCTGCGGAAACTGGGATCGGACGACTCGCGGCTGGCGGCTTGGTTGGCCCCGACTCCTGGGGCGTTGCCCGCCCGCCTGCGGGCGGGGGTGGCGGTGGGGGGATTCCTGGCGGTCGGCGCGGTCGCCGGATCATGGCTGGTCGCCGCCACGGCGGGCCCCGTGGTCGCGGCCGTGGTCTATGTCGGTTTGGGCAAGCTGCCCGGCTCGTCGGTCCAGGCCGAGAACGAGCGGATCGTCGCCGCCCTGCCCCAGGCCTGCGACTTGATCGCCGCCGCGTTGCAGGCGGGATTGCCGCTGCGCAACGCCACCGAGGCGGTCGCCGACTCCACTCCAGGGCCGCTGGGCAAGGCGCTGTCCCAACTGTGCGCCAGGGTCCGCCTGGGCGCCAGCGAGAGCGAGGCCTGGCTCGACCTGTCCGAATCCCCCGGACTCGGGCAAGTCGGCAGGGAGCTGGGCCGCAGCCTGGAGCGCGGCATGGCCGTGTCGGGACTGTTGGCGCAGTTGGCCGAGGCCGCCCGCAAAGAGGCCACCAACCAGGCGGTGGTCAAGGCCCGGCGGGTGGGCGTGCGCAGCGTCATGCCGCTGATGGTCTGCTTCCTGCCGGCTTTCATCCTGCTGGGCATCGTCCCCATCATCGGCGGCGTCATCGGCGGCGTCATCGGCAACATCCTGCCCTGACGGCCCGTCGACCGCGATCCGCCGGCCCGTGCCAAGCCCCAGGCCGCGTGTCAGTCCGACCCGCCGGCAAGCCGTCGGGCGTCGACAGTCGAAGTTCTGGCTCCACGGGCAAGGCATCCAACTCCCCGCCGACGGCGGCCATCGCGCCCAGCGTTGTCCACAGCCCGAATCGCGCCCGTCGAGTTTTCCACACGGCCGAGAAATTCCGGACGCCGCCAGTCGGCCGTCCACATACTCCCGGGTGCGACCTCGCAGGGAGGTGGCCAGAAAGGAGAACCAAAATGAACACCCTTACCGCTCGCCAACGCGACGACCGAGGAATGACCACAGCCGAATACGCCGTCGGCACAGTGGCCTCTGTGAGCCTTGTCGGAGTGCTGATCTCGATCCTCGGCAACGAAGAGTTCCGCAAGGCCCTGTGGGCGCTGGTCAAGGTCATCTTCTCGTACATCACGAAGGCCATCGGCTGACCGACGGGACGCGTCGGGGGCAGGCGTGGTGATTCGGCCTGCCCCCACCCACCCGCGAGGCCGACGGGTGGCAAGCATTCCAATGAGAGGAGGCGAGATGAGGCAAGACGCGACCGGCCATGGCCGAGACCGCGGCATGGTAACCGCCGAACTGGCCCTCGGGTCGCTGTTCGTGGCCGCCTTCGTCATGTTCATCGCCTGGATTGTCAGCGTGCTCATGTTGTACGCGGGCTGCCAGAGCACGGCCGGCGAGGTCGCCCGGCAAGCCGCCAGGGGCGATGAGGCTGCCGTCGCCTTGGCCAAGAAGGACGCTCCCGGCGGGTCCTCGGTCAAGATCGCGCGAGACGGCGAGCAGGTGGTCGTCACAGTCGTGCTGAAGGCCAAGCCATGGGGGCCGCTGATGCCCTCGGTGAGGCTTGAGGCCAGCGCCACGACGATTTCAGAGTCGGGGTGAGCAGTGAACATCGAGAAGAATGACCGCGGCTCGGGCACCGGACTGGTGGCCGCCGCGCTGGTCGTCGGATGCCTGATGGCGGGGCTGGCCGGTCTGGCGGGAAGCTATCTGACCAGCGTCCAACAGGTCCGGGCCGCCGCCGACCTGACGGCCCTGGCGGCCGCCCAGGCACAGGCCGACGGGGGCGACGCCTGCGCACAGGCGGCCAAGACCGCCGCCGACAACGACGTCAAACTGGACGAGTGCCACTTGACGGGCGACTGGATCGACTTCGTCGCCGACGTCTCGGTCAGCCGGAAGTTCCAGATGGCGGTGCTGAGCGCCGATATCAAGTCCGAAGCCTACGCCGGATTGTTGTCGCGATGAGCCGACTGGCGACAGGGCCGCGCTGG
Organism: Propionibacteriaceae bacterium; assembly: GCA_031272195.1. Classification (GTDB taxonomy): domain Bacteria; phylum Actinomycetota; class Actinomycetes; order Propionibacteriales; family Propionibacteriaceae; genus Propionicimonas. Next base: position 11,142 of record JAISUF010000190.1, on the reverse strand, counting down.
GCGGCAAGACCGAGGCTCCGACAGGCCGGACTCGCCCTCGACGCGCGGGCGTGCCAAGCTGAATCTATGACGACGCCAAACCCCGCCCCGCCGCCGGAACGGACCGGTCGGGTCCCCCCCGCCGTGCCGTCTGGGCAAGCCACCCCCGACATGCCGTCGACCCAGGCCGCCGCGACGGACCGCACCGCACCGCCAGACTGGGCCGCCGCGCCAACCCAGCCCATTCCTCCCGGCCAGTCCGCCGGGTCGGCCCAGGCCGCGCCCATGCAAAGCGCGCGGCTCGGCCAACACGAGTCGGCGGGCCTTCCCGACTCGGCCGAGCTGGCGGCCAGGTTGCGCGAGGACCTGCTGCTGGCGTCTTTCACCTTCGGCCAGGTCGCCGAGCGATTGGGCGAGAGCGCCTTGGCGGGGTTGTCCCGCAACTCCTCTTTCGCAGCGGCGGACGCGCTGGGGAGGTCCGACGATTTGCAGGCCGAGGCGATACGACTGTTCGCGCTCGGCCAGGGAATCCCCGTGGGCTCCCCGCTGCCGCGCGCCATGCAGTCGTGGAGCGCCTTGGCCCAGGCCGGCCTGGTGGCCAAAGCCGATGGCCGTTGGCACTGCCCGATCGACGTCAAGCCCTACGCCTGGGGCGGCCGCGAGGGCTGGGTGTGCTCCGACCACGTCGCGCTCGACGTCCCGCCGGGCGCCCCAGGGGAGGACTTCGTCTTGGGCGTCTCCCCCGCCTCCACGACGTTGGCCCAGCTGACCGTCCGCCGACCGGTCGGCCGGGCGTTGGACTTGGGCACTGGCTGCGGCGTCCAATGCCTGCACCTGTCGGACCACGCCGCCCACACCGTGGCCACCGACGTCAACGCACGGGCTCTGCGGCTGGCCGCGCTCACCTTGGAGTTGAGCGGTGTGGACGCCGAACTGCGGCAGGGCTCTCTCTACGAGCCGACGCCGGAAGAGTTCGACTTGATCGTCGCCAACCCGCCGTTCGTAATGGCCCCGCCCGAGTCGAGCCGCCTGGTCTACCGCGAGGCCGGGGAGCCGGGCGACCACCTGATGCGCCGAGTCGTGCGCGAGGGTGCCGCCCGCCTGGCGCCGGAAGGCACGCTCCAGGTGTTGGGCAACTGGGCCGTGGTGGCCGGCCAGCCTTGGGAGGAGCGCCTGGCGGGCTGGCTGGACCAGTTGGGCTGCGACGCGCTGGTGCTGCGCCGCGAGTCGTTGGACGTCTACGAGTACATCGAGGTTTGGTTGGCTGATGAGGGATTGGTGGGCACTGCGCAGTACGGACGCAAGTACCGGCAGTGGAAGCAGTATTTCGACTCCCTGGGGATCGTCGAGATCGGCATGGGGTGGGTCAACCTGCGGCGCACGGGCGCGGCCGACCCGCTGGTGCGCGTCGAGGACTGGCCGCACCCCGTCGTCCAACCGGTCGGCGCGGCGATCGACTTGTTTTTCCGCAACGCCGCCGCCAGCGCCCTGCCCGATAGCGAGTTGCTGGCCAGCCGCCTCATTCTCGACCCGGACACCCGCCAGGAGATGGTCGGCCGCCCCGGCTCGCCCGATCCGGACCAGGTCGTCTTGCGGCAGCCGTCCGGACTTTGCCGGGCCGTCGGCGCCGACACGGCCCTGGCGGCGGTCGTGGGCGCTTGCGACGGCGATCTCCCGCTTGGGCAGCTCTGCCGGGCGGTGGCGGGTCTGCTGGAACAACCGGAGGAGGAGGTGATCGATCAGGTCGTAGGGCAAATCCGCGAACTCCTGCTGCAGGGCTTCCTGGCCCGATGATTCACAGGTTTCTTACAGCCATCCCATTGGCGCCGAGTCAACACTGGGTAGCGACATCGAGGAGGAAACATGCAAGACGAGTTCAACCAGAGCCGCGACGACGCCGCCGAGCAGGCTGCCGCGCCCTCCAGCCAGGACCAAGCGTCGCCTTGGTCGTCCCAGGAGACGCAGCCAATCGACAACGCCTGGGCCCCTCCCACCGGCGAGCCGGTGCGGCCCTGGCAGGCGCCGCCAACGGCCGCGCCACAGTCGCAAGCGCCGTTCGCCCCGACCGATTCGACTTTCGGAACGCCCGCCCCGACCGACTCGACTTTCGGAACCCCCGGCCCGACCGACTCGACAGCCGCAGACCAGGCCTCGTCCCACGCCCGTCCAGCGGCGGCCGACGGCTGGTCGGCCCAGTCGGGGTCGACCAGCGTCTACCCGCGCTCCAGCCTTTACGCCAACGCCGATGCCTACTCGGCCAACCAGCCAACCAGCGCATCCCAGCAAGCCGGCCAATACGGCCAGCCCGGCCAAACGGGCAACGCCTACCAACCCGGCCAGACGGCAGCGGGCCAATACGGCCAAGGCGCCAGCGCCTACCAGACCGGCCAGACCGGCCAGACCGGCCAATACGGCCAGCCCGGCGGCTCCTACCCGTCCGGCCAGCCGGGCGCGGCTTCCGCCTATCCGTACGCCCAGCAGCCGGCAGCCGATTACTCCCAGTCGGCCTATCCGGGCTACCAGACGGGCTATGGCGCGTATTACGCCCAGGGCCAGTCGTATCCCTACGCCTCGGCCTACAGCCAATCGGGCCAGCAGGCCTGGCCGTCCTACGAGCAGGCCTCGGCGGCCTACCAGCCGACGGCCACCGCGACCGCCGTCAAACCGAAGAAGCGCCGCTGGGGCGCACAACTGTTGGTGATCGTGCTGGCCTTCGCCTTGGGCATGGGCACGTTCGCCGGGGCCGAGCAGGCCTTCCAGACGCTCTTCCCCCAGGAGACCACCAGGGCCGTCCAACCCAACGACCCGACCGCCGAAGACCCGCAGGGCAGCGGCAACGAGTATCCGTGGGGCCAGGGCGGGTCCGGGTCCGGCGGCCAATACGATCCCAGCGGCCAAGACCAGCAAGGCGGCCAGTCGAACACCGGCTCGTCGCAGGTCGAGGCGGCCCAGTCGGCCGGCGTCGTGTTCATCGAGGGCGCCACCACCAGCGGCACGGCCTACGGCACGGGCATGGTCTTGTCCAGCGACGGCAAGGTCTTGACGAACTACCACGTCGTGGCCGGCACCACCAAGCTGAGCGTCGAGGTCGTCGACACCGCCAAAGACTACGACGCCAAAGTCCTCGGCTTCGACCAGGAGCGCGATGTCGCCTTGTTGCAGCTCGACGGAGCCTCCGGCCTGACGACCGTCAAGACCGACGACGACAAGCTGTCGACCGGCGACGCCATCGCGGCGGTCGGCAACGCCCAGGGCAACGGCACGCTGGTGCGGGCCGACGGCAAGGTCACCGGGCTGGACAAAGACCTGACCGTCTCGTCCGACTCGCCGTGGCAGAACTTCGAGGATCTCAGCGGGCTGATCGAGACCGACGCCAACGCCGTGCCCGGCGACTCGGGCGGCCCGATGTTCGACTCCGAGAACGAGGTGACGGGCATGACGACGGCCGGATCGGAGTCCGACTCGGTCAGCTACGCCATCCCGATCTCCGAGGCGCTGTCGATTGTCCAGGTCATCGAGGCGGGCCAAGACAGCGGCAGCGTCCGCGTCGGCCCGGCCGCCTATCTGGGCATCAGCGTCAGCGACAGAGTCAAGCACCAGTCGACGGGTCAAATGGTCACCTATGTCGATCCCGACTCGCCGGCCGCCCAGATCGGCATGGAGGTCAGCTCCACTTTGACCAAGATCGGCGACACGCAGATCACCAGCGACACCAATCTGGCGATGGTCATTCGCGAACTGGAGCCGGGCGCGCGCGTCGACGTGACGTGGTACACCCCGCAAGGCGAGCAGAAGACGGCAACCGCCACGCTGGGCGAGTCGGCCACCAACTGAGCCGCCCCGAGCGGTCCCAAGCGGCTCCGAGCCCGCCGCCGATCCGGCGGGCCGGACCCCGGGCCGGGCCGAGGCCGCCCGACCCGTCCAACCAACCGAAGGAGGCGACGACTTCACCGACACAACTGACACAAGCGAAAAACGCCCCGCGACCGCCCGAAAGCACTTGGGCGGCCGCAGGGCGTTTTTCACAGCACGCGATAACATCATTGGCGTCGAACGCCGAGAAACTGGAGGGTCATGCCTGGAAAACGCCTGGTCATCGTCGAATCGCCGACGAAGGCCGTCAGCCTGTCGAGGTTTCTCGGCAAGGATTACGTCGTCGAGTCCAGCCGCGGCCACATCCGCGACCTCCCGACCGGCGCGGCCGAAGTGCCGGCCAAGTACAAGGGCGAGAAGTGGGCCCGCACCGGCGTCAACGTGGTCGACGATTTCAAACCGCTCTACGTCGTCTCGCCCGACAAGAAGGCCATTTTGCGCGATTTGAAGGCCAAGCTGAAGGACGCCGACGAGCTGTTCCTGGCCACTGACGAGGACCGCGAGGGCGAGGCCATCGCCTGGCATTTGTTGGACGAGTTGAAGCCGAAGGTGCCGGTCAAGCGGATGGTCTTCCACGAGATCACCCCGGAGGCGATTCTTGAGGCGGTGGCCCACCCGCGCGAGTTGGACACCGACTTGGTGGACGCCCAGGAGACGCGCCGCATCTTGGACCGGCTGTACGGCTACGAGGTTTCGCCGGTGTTGTGGAAGAAGATCATGCCGCGCCTGTCGGCCGGCCGGGTGCAGTCGGTGGCGACGCGCCTGGTGGTCGACCGGGAACGCGAGCGGATCGCCTTCCAGGTGGCCGGCTACGCCGACGTCGAGGTGACGTTGGACGCCGGCCAGGGCGCCGATCCGAGGACGTTCACCGCCAAGGCGACGCACGCGGGCACCCACCGCCTGGCGGTCGGCAAGGATTTCGACGCGGCCGGAAAGCTGTCCCCCGGCTTGCTGCGGCTCGACTTGGAGCAGGCCGGCAAGCTGGCCGAGGCGCTGCGCCAGGCGACTCTCGCCGTCCAGTCGGTCGACGCCAAGGCCTACACCCGCCGCCCCTATCCGCCGTTCCGCACCACGACGCTGCAGCAGGACGCCGGCCGCAAGCTGGGCTTCACCGCCCAGCGCACGATGTCGGTCGCCCAGGAGTTGTACGAGCGCGGTTTCATCACCTACATGAGGACGGATTCGGTGACGCTGTCGACGACGGCGGTCAACGCCGCCCGCGCCCAGGTCAAGCAGCTTTTCGGCGGCAAGTATCTGCCGGACGCCCCGCGCCACTACACCTCGAAGGTCAAGAACGCCCAGGAGGCGCACGAGGCGATCCGTCCGGCCGGCGAGTCCTTCCGCACCCCCGAGCAGACCGGTTTGAGCGGCGACCAGCTGAAGCTGTACGAGTTGGTGTGGAAGCGCACGCTGGCCTCGCAGATGCGGGACGCCGAGGGCCAGACCGTGTCGGTGAAGATCGGCGCGACGTTCGACCGGGTGGCGCTGGCCAACGCCAACGCGGCCGCCGACGACGCGCTGGTCGAGACTGGCCGGGCGACGCTGTCGGCCAGCGGGCGCACGATCACGTTCCCCGGCTTCTTGGCGGCCTATGTCGAGGCCACCGACGGGACGTCAGACGATTCGCAGGCCCGCCTGCCTCAGTTGGCAGCCGGCCAGTCGCTGCTGGCCGAGCAGGCGGTGGCCCAGGACCACCTCACGCGCCCCCCGGCCCGCTACACCGAGCCGTCGCTGGTGGCCAAGCTGGAGGAGTTGGAGATCGGCCGCCCCTCGACCTACGCGGCGATCATCCGCACCATCACGGCGCGCGACTACGTTTTCAAGAAGGGCCAGGCGTTGGTGCCGACGTGGTTGGCGTTCGCGGTGACGCGGCTGTTGGAGGAGCATTTCCCCAAGCTGGTCGACTACGCCTTCACCGCCGCCATGGAGGAGACGCTGGACGAGGTGGCCAGCGGCGACGCCGCCCGGCTGGCGGTGTTGAGGGATTTCTATTTCGGCTCCGAGCAGCAGCGCGGCCTGGAGGCACTGGTTGGCGGTTTGGGCGACATCGACGCCAAGAAGTTGTCGACTTTCCCGCTGGGCGATTCCGGCATCAACGTCCGTGTGGGGCGTTACGGCACCTACGTCGAGGACGCCGAGGGCCGCCGCGCCAACGTCGATCCGGAGCTGCCGCCCGACGAGTTGACGCCCGAGCTGGCCCGCGAGCTGCTCGACCGGCCGGCCGCCGCCGAGCGGCCCCTGGGGACGGCTCCCGACACCGGCCTGAAGGTGGTCGCCAAGGACGGCCGCTACGGGCCGTATGTGACGGAGGTGTTGCCCGAGGGCGCGCCGAAGTCGGCCAAGGCCCGCACCGGCTCGCTGTTCAAGTCGATGTCGTTGGAGACGGTCACCTTGGACGACGCCCTGCGGCTGCTGAGCCTGCCGCGCAGTTTGGGCAAGGCGTCCGACGGCGAGGAGATAACCGTCCAAAACGGCCGCTACGGGCCGTATCTGAAGAAGGGCTCCGATTCGCGCTCGCTGGCCTCCGAGGAGCAGATTTTCACGATCACGCTGTCCGAGGCGGAGGCGATCTACGCCGCACCGAAGACGCGCGGCGGGGCGCGGGCGGCGGCCGGCCCGCTGCGCGAGTTGGGCGATGATCCGTCGACCGGCAAGAAGGTTGTCGTCAAAGACGGCCGCTTCGGCCCGTATGTGACCGACGGCGAGACGAACGCCACTCTGCGGCGGGACGACTCGGTGGAGGCGATGACGCTAGAGCGGGCCTCGGAGCTGCTGGCCGAGAAGCGCGCCCGCCCGCCCCGCCCGACCACCAGGCGCACCGTCAAGCGCGGCTCCAAGACGGCGGCCAAGAAGTGACGGCCACCGCCAGCCTCTCACCCGCCACGCCTGGGGCGTCACGTGACATGGGGACGGTTCTTCTGTCACGTTGCCACCCTTCACGTTGGGGTCGGCCAATGCTTGATCGCCTGTGGCACGGCGCCGAACCGCCAGGAGTTCGGCGATGACGGGGCTGTTCGTCGTGTTCGAGGGCGGTGACGGCGTGGGCAAGTCGACCCAGGCGGCGCTGCTGGCCGACGCTTTGGCGGCGGACGGCCGGGAGGTCGTGCGGACGTTCGAGCCGGGCGACACGCCCGCCGGGGCCCGTATCCGCCAACTGCTCCTCGACCCGTCGTCGGCCCCGCTGTCGCCCTGGGCGGAGGCTTTGCTTTACGCCGCCGACAAGGCCAATCACATCCGGGACGTGGTCGCCCCGGCGCTGGCCCGGGGAGCGGCGGTGGTGTGCGACCGCTACATCGACTCGATGCTGGCCTATCAGGGCGCCGGCCGCGTGCTCGATATGGCCCAGGTCGAGCAGGTGGCGCGCTGGGCGACCGGCGGGCTGCTGCCAGACTTGACCGTTCTGCTCGATTTGGATCCGGCCCTGGCCGTCGCAGAGATCGGCGACAAGGACCGCTTGGAGGCCGAGTCGGCCGATTTCCACCAGCGTGTCCGCGAGCATTTCCTGGCCTTGGCCGCCCGCGATCCGGGGCGCTATCTCGTCTTGCCCGCCCGGCTTCCCCGCGACGAGCTGGCGGCCGCCGTCGCGGAGCGGGTGTCGGCGGCGCGTGGCAGACTGTCAACATGACGGTCTGGGACGAGTTGGTCGGGCAGGAGAAGCTCGTGGAGACGCTGCGGCGGGCGGTCGCCGGGTCGTCCCACGCCATGACGCACGCCTGGCTTTTCACCGGCCCGCCGGGTTCGGGCCGGTCCAACGCCGCCAAGGCGTTCGCGGCGGCGCTGCAGTGCCAGCAGGGCGGCTGCGGGGTTTGCAACGCCTGTGTGACGGCGCTGTCCGGCGCCCATCCCGACGTCACGCTGGTGCGCACCGAGCAGTTGTCGATCGGCGTGGACGAGGTGCGCGACTTGGTGCGGCGGGCGGGCGCGTCTCCGGTGGTCGGCCGTTTCCAGATCGTCGTGGTGGAGGACGCCGATCGCGTCACCGAGCGTGGCGCCGACGCCTTGCTCAAGAGTTTGGAGGAGCCCGCGCCGAGGACGCTGTGGCTGTTGTGCGCCCCGACCGCCGACGACGTCATCGTGACGATCCGCTCCCGCTGCCGCCAGGTTCGCCTCTTGACGCCCCGGCCGGAGGCCGTCGCCAGCCTGCTGGAAGGCCGCGACGGCGTCGGCCCCGAGTTGGCCGCCTTCGCCGCCCGCGTCTCCCAGGGCCACATCGGCCGGGCCAGGGCGTTGGCCCGCGACGAGGGGGCGCGCCGGCGCCGCCACGACATCTTGGCCCTGCCGTCGCGTCTGCGCACGCTGGGCGACTGTTTGAACGCCGCCGAGGCCCTCGTCACCGATTCCAAGAACGCCGCCGAGGAGGCCACGGCCAAACTGGACGCCAAAGAGCAGGAGAAATTGCAGCAGGCTTTGGGTTTGGACGTCAAAGGGGTCAAGCCGAAGGGCGTCCAAACCGCCATGAAGGAGTTGGCCGACCACCAGAAAGCCCGTTTGAAGCGCACACAGCGCGATTTGTTGGACCAAGTCTTGACGGAGTTCACGTCGTATTTCCGCGACGTGCTGATCGTCCAGACCAGGGCCGGGGCGCCGCTGCTCAACGACGAGTTCCGCGAGGAGATCGAGCAGGTCGCCTCGCGCGGGGCGCCCGTCCACACTTTGGCGGCGCTGGACGCGATCGTCTCCAGCCGCCAGGCGTTGGACACCAATGTCGCGCCGCTGTTGGTCATGGAGACGCTGTTGATCTCGTTGGGCCGGGCGGCGGCGGGCCGGGTTTGACCCGGAAACGAGTGTCGCAACCGCCAAGTTTGGCGTTTCAATGCCAGCATGGATTGTGCAGGGGTAGCTGAAAGGAAATTGACGTGAGCGAACAGCCGAACGATGAGACCGCCCAGGACGTCGTCCCAGACGCCGAGGCCGCGTACGCCCCCGTCCAACCCCCCTCGGCGCCCGATTCCGATTGGGAGCCGGCCGGGGCCACTTGGGCCGAGGAGTTGACCGGCGGCGAGACCGCCCAGGCGGCGCCTGTCGATTCTATTTTCCGCGACGACACCGGCCAGACGGTGCCAATGGGCATGGCCTATCCGCCCGAGGCCTCCGAGGAGCAGGCCAAGTTGGCGGCTGAGCGGGCCGCCCGCCGCGAGGCCAGGAACCAGGCGTTGACGGCCACCGCGCCGGTCGTCGAGGCCAAGCCGGCGCCGGTCGTCGTCACCAAGCGGACCAACGACAAGTTCTTCCCCAGTTTCGGCTTGTTCTGCCTGCGCGTCGTGGTGGCGGGCATCTTGACGCTGCGCGGCCTGTGGGTGGTGACGCATCTGGCCGACACCGAGCGGGTCATCACCGAGCACACGATCCTGCCCGAGCCGAAGTTGATGACGATGGTCTTGGGCGGCGCGCTGCTGGCCTGCGCCCTGCTGATGCTGTTGGGCCTGTTGACGCGAGTGGCGGGCCTGCTGGTGGCGGCCATCGGGATCGGCGCGGATGTGCTGTATTGGTGGGGGCCGGGCTTCTCGGTGCTGACCGACCAGGGCATCCTGGGCGAGTTGGAGCTGCTGGGCGGCGTCGTCGGCTTGCTGTTCTTGTTCGTCGGCGCGGGCGGTTGGAGCCTCGACCACGCCGTTCGCTCGTCTTGGCGCAAGGACCGCGCCGAAACTGCCTGAGGCGTCGTCAACCCCCATTGGCGGCGACGGCGGACGCCTGGCGCGTCCAGGCGCTGTGGAGGGATTCACTCAAGAGTGCTCAGCGGTTGAGGGGTGGTTGTTCGACTCGTCGGGCCGCTTGCACGAGCTGCGTCAGCCCCAGCGGTGGTGGACGCCGGGTTTGATGCCGCGCAGGGCGGCCGCCGGATCGTCGGGCCGCTGGCCGGCCTTCTTGGCCAACCGGTCGGAGAACGCCTCCAGCGACGAGTCGAGGGCTTGACGCGCCTCTTCTGGGCTGGTGCGGTGCAGCTGCGCCAGTTCCTCGACGGCCAGCTCGTCCCAGTAGGCCTCCCGCAACAGCACCGTCTGGCGATGGCGGCATTCGCTGAGCGCGTCGAGGATTTGCCTTTCGGCCGACTTGTCCGCCGCCGGCCGCGCAAAAGTGAATTGTCCCTGCAGCGCCTCCAGGAATGATTTCCGCCCGGCCGCCTGCCGATAGGCGTCGTCGACGACCTTCTCGATCGCCTTGTAAAGCTCGCGCAGCCCGCCCGATTTGCCCGCCAGCTTGGCGTACACCCGCTCGGCCATCAGCGCCGGGTCGTCAACGCCGAACGCCCGCCACTCGCAGGCCGTCACCACCAACTGCCGGTACTGCTCGAATCCGCTCACCCCCACAGCCTACGCGACGCATGTCCCTCCAAGCGCGACACCGCGGTCGGTAATTCCGTTCCACACCTTGCTGCCCGACCGGCCCGTTCCAAGCTGCAACCTCCGACCGAGGCCGGGAACTTCTTTCCGCACCCAGCTGCCCGGCCGGCCCGTTCCAAGCTGCAACCTTGGCTCCCCGCCGGTCTTCGGACGGGCCGTGCCACGCACCCGCGTCGGCCACTCGGCAATGGGCCGGCCATCACGCGCGCCCTGGGCAAGGGCGCGCCACGCACCGGCGCCGACCACTGGCAGTGGCCGCCACCTGGCCCACGACTGTTATATCTAGATATTCTCTACGAGCAATCTAGATATTGACAGGGGGACGCAATAACCCCAGGTTTGCCACGTAGAGACCCCCATTTTCCGCGTAGAAGCCGCCCTTCGACTACGTAATCGCATCCGTTTTCCACTTAATTCCGCCTTTTCGACCCGCAGCGGGGCGGGCCGCTGCCAAGATGTTCCACAGCAGAGCCTTTGCGTGTAGGAGGACACATGTTCGCAGCCCCCGACCGGATGCCGCCTGGGGATTCCACGGCTATCGAGACCCCCCCCCGCTGCCTTGTAGGCCATGAGCGAATTCTGCCCGCAGCAGTCCCAGTCGGGCCGCATCCGCAGCTCACCAACATCAACGGCACCGGCTACTAAACCTGCGCCAACGGCTGGGACTCCACCAAGACGATCTCCCAGGTCATAGCCGACAGCACCGACAACAAGAAGGAAGGCGAACGGAAATGACGAATCCCTGCCGCGCAACCGCCCTGGCCCTAACAGCTCTCGCCCTGGCACTGCCAGGCACCTGCGCAGCGCCCGCGGCCCGCGCCGACGAACCCGCGGCGCCGGTCGAGATCGGCACACCGCCGTTCCCGCACGCCGCCCGCGCCACCAACACCGCCGTCAAAATCACCTGGGGAGCCGTCCCAGACGCCGACGGCTACGTCGTCTACAAATA
>JAISUF010000065.1 GCA_031272195.1 Propionibacteriaceae bacterium | reverse complement strand
AACGACCCATACGTCGACCCCAACACTGGTGTTCTCAGGAATCTGCTGGGGATCACCGATGCGGTGGAACTGGAGAAGGCAGATCACGACTTCAGCTATGCGCTCATGGCTGATCTCCTTGAAGGACAGCCGTACCGGTTGGTGCAGATCAGCTTTGCCGTCCTACGGGACGTTCATCGCCGTCTTTTCCAAGACCTTTACGCGTGGGCCGGAGAACTTCGCACCATCGAGGTCAGCAAGGGCAACACGCGTTTCGCGTTCAGCCAGTACCTCGACACTCTCGGATCGGACATTTTCGTCCACTTGGCCGACGAAGGCTGGTTGCGTGGTTTGGAGCGCTCACGGCTGATCGGGCGTCTCGCCTACTACTACTCCGAGTTGAATATCCTGCATCCTTTCCGGGAAGGCAACGGGCGCGCCATCCGCACCCTGCTGAGCCTGTTGGCGCAGCAACTCGGTTGGATCATCAACTGGGACGACATGACCGCCGAGGAGAACATCGAAGCCACCTCCTTCGCCTACGCCAACGATGCCGTGTTCAAGCTGTTCACGCTGGACGTGGGCCTGCTGGGGGCCATCGGGCGGGTGCCGGTCGAGACCCTGTTGAGCCCTGACGCCCTGTTCCGCGAGTTCCGCGGCGCGCTGGCCGAGCAACTGGTCTGCCAGGAACTGGTGGCCGCCGGACTGGAGCCTTTCTACTTCGCCCGCGACGACTCGCGCGGCGAGATCGACTTCCTCGTCCAGGCGGGCCACGACCTGGTGCCCATCGAGGTCAAGGTCGGCACCAACCTGGCGGCCAGGTCTTTGACCAACTTCGTCGCCAAGAACGGACTCGACCATGCCGCCAAACTCTCCCTCCTGCCCTATCGGGCCAGTTCTCCGGTGATGACCAACCTGCCGCTCTACTGGGCCTCCCGCGCCGCCGAACTGGCCGTGGCGGCGAGCGCCCACGCCGACCCGGAACCGACTCGGTGAAGTGCGACGGCGACCCATCGCCCAGGGCACGACCGACCCATTGGCTGATGCTCAACCCGTCACGCGGTGGGCCAGGCGGCCGTTGGGTCGTGTTGTGGAACGCCAGCGACGCGGACACGTCCTGGCCGCCGACCTCGACCGTCACGCCAGCCGGGCGCGAGTGGGGGACAATGGGACGGTGAGCAAACACGACGACCAGCCCGCGCCGGCGCCCGAGCCGCTGCCGCGGCCGACCATCGACGCCCACACGCATCTGGCCAGCACGGTGCGGCGGGCCGGCTGGACGGTGGACGAGATCCTGGCGATGGCCAGGCGCGGCGGGGTCGACAAGGTGGTGGACGTCGGTTGGGACGTGCCGTCGTCCCGGCAGGCGCTGGCCGAGGCCGAGGCGCACCGCGAGGTGGTGGCCTGCGTGGCCATCCATCCCAGCGACGCCGCCGAACTGGGCCAGGGGCTGGACGCCGAACTGGCCCGCTTGGAGGCGCTCGTCGGATCGTCGCCCCTGGTCAGAGGGGTGGGCGAAACTGGACTCGACTACTACTGGGTGAAGGACGAGGCCGGCCGCGCCCGCCAGCGGCGCGCCTTCGCCGCCCACATCGCCTGGGCCAAGCAGCGCCGCCTGCCGCTGGTCATCCACGACCGCGACGCCCACGCCGACGTGCTCGACGTGCTGGACGGCGAAGGCTGGCCCGACCAGGTGATGATGCACTGCTTCTCCGGCGACGCCGACTTCGCCCGCCAGTGCCTTGACCGGGGGGCGTGCCTGTCGTTTCCCGGCACGGTGACGTTCAAGCCGAACGAGGCTTTGCGCGAGGCATTGGATGTGACGCCGGCCGACCGGATGCTGGTTGAGACCGACGCGCCGTACCTGACGCCGATGCCGTATCGCGGACGGCCCAACGCGCCGTACCTCGTGCCGCTGACGGTCCGCTTCATGGCCGAGCGCCTGGGCCGCGACCTGGCCGAACTCTGCGACACCCTGCGCGGCAACGCCGAACGGCTGTTCGGGAGTTGGGGATGACGCTGCTCGACCCGCGCAGCATCCGGCGGTTGGCCGCGGAGCTGGGCCTGCGCCCGTCCAAGCAGCGCGGCCAGAACTTCGTCCACGACGCCAACACGGTGCGGCGGATCGTCGCCGCCGCCGGCGTCGCCCCCGGACAGGTCGTGCTGGAGGTCGGACCTGGCCTGGGATCGCTGACGCTGGGCCTGCTGGAGGCGGGCGCGGAGGTGGTCGCCGTCGAGATCGAGCCGTGCCTGGCGCGGCGTCTGCCCCGCACCGTCGCCGAGTTGATGCCCGAAGCCGGCCGGCGGCTGCACGTCGTCGAGGGGGACGCGTTGAAGTTGGCTCCTGCTGGCGAATCCCCCGAAGCCGCCTCGCCAGGGGCGGACGCCCAGGGCCGGGGGCGGCCAGACGGCAACCCCGAGCTGGTGGACGTCGGCGCCGGGCCAGCAGACGAAGCCCGCGAGGCGGCGACGCCCGCGCGCGGGGGCCAAGCCGCCTGGCCGCTGCCGGAGTTGTTGGTGGCCAATCTGCCCTACAACGTGTCGGTGCCGGTCATCTTGCACCTGTTGGAGAAGTTCGACACGATCCAAGGCGGCCTGGTCATGGTGCAATCCGAGGTGGCCGACCGCCTGGTCGCCGGGCCCGGCTCGAAGGTGTACGGGGCGCCGTCGGCCAAACTGGCCTGGTACGCCGACGCGACTCGCGTGGGCGGCGTCCCGCCGACGGTTTTCTGGCCGGCGCCGAATGTCGACTCCGGGCTGGTGTCGTTCCGCCGCCACCCCGAGGGCCTGTCGGGTGGCAGCCAGAGCGGCGACAGTCGCGTGGCCGGCCGGGGCGGCGAGGACTCGGCGGGCGAGGGAGGTTCGCTTGGGAACGGGGCGGCTGCCCCCGCCCGCGAGCGGGTGTTCGCAGTTGTCGACGCCGCCTTCGGCCAGCGGCGAAAGATGCTGCGCCAGGCCTTGAGCGGGCTGTTCGGCTCGTCGTCGGCGGCCGCCGAGGCGCTGGCCGGGGCCGGCGTCGATCCGCAAGCCCGCGGCGAGCGACTGTCGATCGCCGACTTCGCCCGCGTCGCCGCGCGCCTGCCCTGAGCGGCGCAGTCGGCGTCGGCCATTGGCCGCCAAACCAGTCCCATCACCACGGCGGCGCGGTTGCCCGGCCGGCGGGCGGTGCGTCAGGATTGGGGCATGGGAGTTGCCGTCGGTCGCGAGGTCGCCGTCCGCGTGCCTGGGAAGATCAACTTGGGTTTGCGGTCGGGGCCGCGCCGGGCCGACGGCTACCACTGCCTGACGACGGTCTTCCAGGCGGTTTCCGTATACGACGAGGTGACGGTGCGGCCCGCCGCCCCCGGCCGGATCGACATCCGCGTGACGGGCGCCGCGGCGGCTGCGGTGCCGACCGGGCCGGGCAATCTCGCCCACCAGGCGGCCCTCGAATTGAGCCGGGCCTTCCCGTCGGAGGGCGGCCTCGCCAGCGGGGTTGGCGTCGGTCGGGGGGCCGCCGGGGAGCCGACCGCAGGGTCGGCGTCAACACTCGCCGACAGCGGGCGCGGGGCCGAAATCGTCATCCACAAGGGCATTCCGGTGGCCGGCGGCATGGCGGGCGGTTCGGCCGACGCCGCCGCCGCGCTGCTTGGGCTGTCGCTGCTGTGGGGCATCGACGCCAGCGGGGAACAGCTGGCCCGCATCGCCGCCAAGGTGGGCGCGGACGTGCCGTTCGCGCTGCGCGGCGAGACGGCGCTGGGCGTCAATCGCGGCGATGTGCTGACGCCGGCCCTCGACCGGACGACGTGCCATTGGCTGCTGGTGTTCAGCGACGAGGGGCTGTCGACGCCGGCCGTCTTCGCCAAGCTCGACGAGCTGCGCCCCAACGCCGCCGAGCCCGAGGTCGACGACGACCTGCTGGCCGCTTTGGCCAGCGGAGACTCGCGGCGGTTGGGAGCGGCCTTGAACAACGACCTGCAAGCGGCCGCCATCGCCATGCGACCCGAATTGGGCGAGATTCTGCGCTTCGGGGTCGAGAGCGGGGCCTACGGCGGCGTCGTCTCCGGCTCCGGCCCGACGGTGGCGCTGCTGTGCGCTAGCGTTGGGGCCGCCCAGGAGCTTGCCGCGCGCCTGAGCGGCGAGGGCCTGGGGCATTCCACCCTGTGCGTCACTGGACCCGTCTGCGGTGCCAGCGTCGTGGAGTGAGGCCGCTCGGCGGCGCGGTCGATACTCGACCAGACGCGCCGTCGGAAGCGCCAAGGGCAGGAGTGGTTGAGCCCCTCCGGCGACGAGCAGCGGGCCGGTGTCGAGCGCTCTGACGCGGCTGGCCGGGGTCGCGGTGGCCGGCCGACAACCACCGCACAAGCCGGGCGGAGATTCTTCTGGCGCTCAGCGGGCCAGACGCCCGGCGGGATCGTCCTCGGGTCGGGGCAGGACGCGGGCCAAGACGACCAGCCCGACCAGCAGGCAGGCGGGCAGGAACATGGTGTGCTGGACGCCGACGGCGGTGACGACGGCGCCGACGGCCGCCGGGGCGGCCAGGAAAGTGGCGTAGCCGAACGTCACGACGACAGCCAGGCCGCGCCCGCCCGCCAGATGCCCGGCCACCGAATAGACCTGCGGGGCGACGACGGCCATGCCCGCGCCGACCAAACCCCAGCCCACCAGCACCAGCGGCAGCGGCGTGGCCAGGGCCGTCGTCAGGTAGCCGGCGACCGCCACCACGCCGCCGGCCCGCACCACGGCGCGCCGGCCGAAGCGGGCCACCAGCCGGTCGCCGAGGATGCGGATGACGACCATGCAGGCCGTCATCGCCGTCACACCCAAAGCGGCGGTGCTGGAGTCGACGCCCGTCACCGCCTTGACGTGAATGCCCGACCAGTCCGTCGCCGTGCCCTCGCCCAGGCCGAAGGCGATCGCCATCAGGCCCAGCAGGTATGCCATCTTGGGCAGCGGCGCCTTCTGGCCGGTTTCGGTGGTGTGGACGACCGGCGGCGTCTGGGGCGTCAAAGCGAGGGCGCTGGCCAGCACGGCGATCCCGGCGGCGCCGGCCGCCACCAGCACGAACGTCATCGTCGCCACTGGGTCCCAGCCGGTCAGGAAGGCCGTTGCGACGGTCAGCCCCGCGCCCATCAAATTGCCGACCGACCACATGCCGTGGAAGAAGCTCATGACGGGACGGGGGCGGGCCTTCTCGACGTGGATGGCCAGGGCGTTCATGGAGATGTCGAGGCCGCCGTTGCCGAGGCCGAACAGCAGGCAGGCCGGCAGCAGCCACTCGAAACCGCCCGCCGCCGCCACCGCCAGCGGGGCCAGCAGTTGCGGGACGACGGCCGCCAGGGCGACCGGGCGGGCGCCGAGGCGGTCGGCCAGCCGTCCGCCGGTCTGCATGGCCGCGATGGCGCCGATTCCGGTCACCACGAACATCGTCGAAAGCTGCCAGGGCGCCAGCTGGGCGCGGGCCTGGATGGTGGCCAGCGACCCGGCGTACGCCCCCATCGCGAAACCGTTGAACCAGAACAGTTGGACGACCGAGAAGAACGATCCGCGAGAGGAGAGGTCGGCCACCGGACAAGCCTAGCGTTGAGGCTGGCAATGACGTGGCCGCCACCCTGCGAAAGCTGCCTCAGCGGTCTGTAGGGGGTTGGGGCTGACGAGGGCGCATGCCGGCGGCGTCCGTTAGCGGATGCGACCAC
>JAISUF010000182.1 GCA_031272195.1 Propionibacteriaceae bacterium | reverse complement strand
GCCTCAGGCTTCATCGGCGTCGTCGGCGCTTTGGGCGGCGGCCGCGACGCGGGCCTTGGCCTCGTCCAGCCACTGCTGGCACTGCGACGCCAATCGCTCGCCCCGCTCCCACAGCTCGACGGCCTGCGACAGCGGCACTTGGCCGGATTCGAGTTTGGCCACCAGTTCGGCCAACTCCCCCTTGGCCGTCTCGTAGTCGAACTCCTCGGTGTCGGTTGGGGTGGCCTGGCCCTTTGCAGTCATCGGCTTCCTTTCGATTGGTTGGCGGCCCGTGGGCGGGCCGTCTTGGCTTTGGATTGGGCGCTCTTTCGCACGGCCGTCACGTCGAATTCGAGACGGCCGTCGGCCAGCACGGCGCCGACCGCGTCGCCCGGTTTGACCCCCGCCACCGACGACAGGGTCGTGTCGCCTTTGGAGAGGATGGCGTAGCCCCTGGCCAAAGTGGAGCTGGGGGACAGCGCCCTGACTTGGGCCAGCGCGTGCCCGACGTGGTCGGATTCGTGGCTGAGCGCCAGCAGGATGGAGCGGCGGGCGCGAGCGGCCAGTTGCCGCACCTGCTCGGCGTGGACGTCGACGCCGGCGGCCGGATCGCGTATGACGGGCCGCGAGCGGACGGCCAGCAGCCATTGGGCCTCGGCGTCGAGCCGCGCCGAGACAGCCGAGCGCAGGCGGCGGGCGTCCAGGCGCAACTGTTGGCGCTCGGCGGCCGCGTCCGGGACGACCCGTTTGGCGGCGTCGGTTGGCGTGGAGGCCCGCCAGTCGGCCACCAGGTCGAGGATGGGCGTGTCGGACTCGTGCCCGATGGCCGAGACGACGGGCGTGCGGGCGGCGAAGACCGTGCGCGCCAAGGCCTCGTCGCTGAAGGGCAGGAGGTCTTCCAGCGAGCCGCCGCCGCGGGCCACGATGATGACGTCGACGCGGGGCTCGGCGTCGAGGGCGCGCACCGCCTCGGCCACTTGGGAGGCGGCCTCCGGCCCTTGGACGAGGGTGTGGCGGACGTCGAAAACGGCCGCCGGCCAGCGCCGTCGGACGTTCTCCAGCACGTCGCGCTCGGCGGCGGAGCCCGCGCCCGTCACCAAACCGATGACGCGCGGCAGGAAGGGCAGAGGGCGCTTCAAGGCCGGATCGAACAGGCCCTCGGCTTGGAGCATGCGCTTGCGCTGCTCGATGGCGGCCAGCAGTCGCCCCTCGCCCATCGGCCGCAGCTGTCGGCACTCGAAGGACAGCCGTCCGGACGCCGCCCAAACCTGCGGTTTGATCCAGGCCGCCACAACCGTCCCCTCCGGCAGCGGCCCGGCGGCGTCGAGGACGGCGGCCGTCGTCGTCACCGACACCGAGATGTTCTCGACGGGGTCGCGCAGCGTCAGGAATTGCACCGGGGCGGCGCGGCGCTTGATCTCGATGACCTGCGCCTCGACCCAAACCGCCCCAAGCCGCTCCACCCAGGCCTTGGTGGCCGCCACGACGGCGCGCAGCGGCTGCGGATGTTCAGCGGACGAGGTCAAAGCCATATGATCAGCCTAGGGCCTGCCACCGACGTTTTCCGAAGGGAGCCTTGGAGTCGCGCGGGTGGGAGCGCCGCCGCCGACGTGGCTGCCCGAGGTGCTTCTTGACTCGTTGGGCGACTTTGCGCTTCGGGGTGGGGGAGGCGATGGTGGCCACGTCGCCGAGATCGACGACTTAGCAGGCGAGGGTGCGGCGCAGGGCACGATCCACCCCCGCCAATGACGTGGCGTCCAGCTCGCCGAGCGGACGCAGCAACCTGGACCGGGCCACTCCTCTGATGGCGCGGCACACCGCGACACTCTCGCGGTCCAGGAAGTCGCCCGACACGGGGACCTTGGATGGGCTCGGCAGTCGCGATGCGGAGATGGGGACGACAGGCAGTAAGTCGCTGGGGCGATAGGGAGCGAAACCGTTGGCGGCGACCACAAGCACAGGCCGGTTCTTGCCAGGCTCGCCGTCTTGCGCGGCGCCAAGCCGGGCAAGCCAAACCTCGCCGCGCCTCGGGCTGGCCGTCTCTTCGGAGGCGGCCTCAGTCCCAGTCGTCATCGGTGTCCTGCCACAATGCCTGCTCGCTCGCCGATTCGGCATCTAGGCTTCCGGCGGTCGCCTCGCGCTCCTGGCGGAACCACTCCTCGGCGTCGACCCGCTCGGCTTCGGCGACGAGGAACGCCGCCAACGACAATCCCCGGCGCTTGGCCGCTGCCTGGAAGATCGCCTTGGAGGCCACCGGCATCCGCACAGTCGTCGTGGCTACAGTCATGTCTACAGAATATCAGCACTAATTGGGTGCTCAATGTTGCAGGCCCCAGGGCGGCGCGGCCAGTGTCGAGCAGCACCTTGGGGCTACGTGTCGACGGTCCGGTCAGGGAGTCAACCGCAGTCATGGGGCTCGTGGGGCAAGGAGTTGCCGCAGGCGCTTGGCAGGAACGAATGGATGCGGCTTGGTTCGAGCCGGAGATCGCACCCGCCTCGATTGCTGCGCGTCAGCGGCGGCGCCGCCAGCAGGAGGTGTGCCAGTGGCGGCGCTCGGCAACCGCCGATGACGAGCCGACGCCGGGCTCCACCGGCCACACGACCAGGTGCGCCGCGCCGGGCGGCACCTCGTGGTCGCAGCCCGGACAGCGATAGGTCTTGTGGGAATGGCCTTCCGGGACGCTGTTGACCAGCCACTGCCCGTCCGCCTTGGTTTCGGTCCGGGCGAAATTGCCCAGCGGGCGCGGGGTCCGCAGGTGCTTGGACGGGCGCTTCGGCATGCCAAGAACTCTAGTCAACCCTTTCCCGTCGCGTCGGCGGCGCCGTCACGCGCGGTGGGACGTGTGCAAGTGGCCGCGCTCGACGACCCGGCTCCAACGCGGTGAGTTCGCAGTGATCGATTCGAGGGGTGCCTTGCCGTAGGCGGCCAGGCCAAGAGCCGAGCCCTTCGGCTGTGCGGGCAGAACGCGGCAGCCTGCCTTGGTTATAGAGGAAAAGTGGCTCATCGGGCCAGTTATACCAACGAAAAAATGGCGTGTGATGCCGGTTTGGCGGGGGAAAGTGTAGGATTTGGGTATGGAGAGAGACGCGATGGGGCTGCTCGTGGAGTGGCGGGAGTCGAGCGAGCGCAAGCCGCTGATCCTGCGCGGGGCGCGGCAGGTGGGCAAGACTTGGCTGTTGAACAACTTCGGCGAGGCCAACTACGCCAACGTCGCCTATTTCAACTTCGAGCAGCGGGGGGAGCTGAGGCAGATCTTCGCCGGAGATCTTGTGCCGGAGCGCCTGCTGGCGAGCCTGCGTGCGGCGTCGGCCGGGCCGATCGAACCGGGGAAGACGCTCATCGTGTTCGACGAGGTCCAAGAGGCCCCCCGCGCGCTCACCGCGTTGAAGTACTTCAACGAGCAGGCCAACGACTACC